>NZ_JCAXDV010000009.1:0-147969 GCF_059758585.1 Acinetobacter sp. GQ146 | reverse complement strand
AATAAGGAAATTAAGAAGAATTAAAATAAGATAAGCAATCCAATGGCTGTAAAAGTATCAATTAATCTTAGTAATGGCTTTATTTCTTGTTGTGTTTGGCCTGATTTTGGTCTTGACGCAAATATTGTGGTTTCATATGATGGTTGAAATATAATCAAAATAAGGTGCGAAATCAAAGTGGTCATAATGCATTATTATTTTGTTTGTATGGCAGTGATGCCCTAGAACTGTTGTTTTGCCTATCACCACATTGAACTCCCCCTAAAATGACAATAATAAGGAGCAATATGATGGGAAAACAATTCCTTTGGTTTATCGTATTTGTATGTCTGCAAGCTGGATATGCCTATGCCAGAGATTTCGATAATGAACGTCTAGATCGTCGTGCCTATGAATCAGCACTTTGGGGGCAGGCGATAGTGGCTGGTAATGAGATGATCGAGGGAGGGTTGGCTGCAGGTCAGAAGCTCAATCAAGTTGCCTTTTTCTCTCGTCCACCAAACTGGAAATTTCAGCAGCCAACACCGAACAATTCTACCTTGTACGTGCAATTAATTTATGATGTCAAGGCAGGGCCTGTGGTGGTTGAGATTCCACCAACCAAAGGATCTTACAGTGTTTTCGGAACATTTCTTGATGTTTGGCAACGACCTGTCGTGGATGTAGGTGCAGGTGGTGATGATAAGGGGCAAGGTGGTAAGTATTTTCTCTACAATAGCCGCGACCCTAAGATCAAGGTGCCTGACGGTTTTTTCCCGGTGCCACTTCAAACCTATCGAGGCTATGGAACATTCCGCGTTATTACTCCTGATCTTAAAGACAAGACCTTGGATGGTGCTGTTGATTACATTAAGAAAGGCTTTCAGCAGTATGCTTACGGCAGCAAGCAGCGACTCCCGCACATGGACATCTACAACAAGGAATATTCATCTTTATTTCCATGGGATCACACGTATTTTAAACGGCTTCAAAAAGTTATTAATTACGAAGAAGTGCGTGAAGAAGATAAGTATGCGATGGGCATGCTGAGTTCGATTGGAATTGAGCGTGGTGGTCGCTTCGAGCCAGACAAGAAGACTCAGGTCGAACTTGATGGTGTCATGAAACAGGTTCACGAGGAATTACAGCATCTTCTTCGGACGATTCCACCTCGTCGTTGGGGAGATAAGACTCAGTGGACGCAGCCAGTCGCAGATTCGATGATCTCGACGATGATGACCTATAAGGATGAGAATAAGGTCTACATAGATGATCGAGCTTTCACTTACTATACCTATATTTCTCCTCCGGTTAAGCTAGGATCATCTACAGCCTATCTCATGCTGACCAAAGATGCGGATGGAGAGCCGCTCAAGGGTGGAATGAATTATACGCTGACTGTCCCAGCAAATGTCCCAGCCAAGCAGTTCTGGTCAGTATTGGTTTATGATGTGGCGACTGCTTCCTATATTCGGAAAGCTGATCCGATTGGACTCGCCTCAACAGAGGAACCAAAGATGAATAAGGATGGCACCTACACGATTTACTTTGGTCCAAAGTCATTAAATAATGGGGTGAACTATTTGCCGACGGGTAATGCGGACAACTACTTTCTACTGTTCCGATTCTATGGTCCAGAAGAAGCTTATAACAATGGTAGTTGGATGCTAAATGATATGGTCAAGAAGCCTTGATCACAAGGGCAGAACAAGGGATTACAGCCGACCACTGATGCGTCGGCTGTATTTTTATCAAATATAATATATAGGCACAGAGTTTAGTTCTTGATGCAGATAAGGTTTTTACAAGGTATTGATTGTCTTTAATAAAACTTAATATTTTCTCTCAGCTAGCTGAAAGATAAAGCATTTATAAATTGGCTAAACATGAAAAAAGTTAGCTTATGATTTTGCAAAGATTTAATGCTATAAGCAGAGGGCTAGCATCAATATTTAGCTTGTCACGGATGTGATTCATTTTTAAAGCTTATGGCTGATGAAACCCTCTAGCATACAAGGTGCTATAAAATATGAAGAATTTTAAAGTTATCTCAGAATATCCTTTAGAGCATTTAAAAAATGCTCTAGGGTGTTTATCAGAAATTAGAGATTCTGCTACTGGCGGTTTTGAGTGAATAAAGCAATTGACCGAGCAAAACATCTTTTTCTGTTAGAGTTACAATAATGAGGGGGTGTTTACTCGAAGGAATAGAGGTGAGGATAGCTTTACCATTATCAGCATCTAGAGTAATAGACTGACAACCCTCTAAATGGATTTCATTCATAAATGCGGCAACCATGGCTAAAATGGAGCTGCTGACTGCTGCGAGTTTTGTACTGTTATAACCATCTTTTTTATGCACGTGCCCTAATTCGAAGCCATCTGTACTACAAAGCATAACGTAATTGACGCCACGAACATTCATGAGTAGATCTTGCATTTCCGCTTTGGCAAATTGAATTAACTCTTTGGGTGCAGTACGGCTTTGCTCTAAAGTAAACATATAAAACCTCTATGATGGTTAATTGGCAATATTGGAGTTAACTTCAATTGAAGTGATAAGGGCTTCTAGCAACAGTAAAACATCATCTTTTTTCCGAGCATCAATAAAAAACAATGGAGAAAACAGTTCGTTCTGCAATAACCAATCTTTATAAATACCCGTTGATGGTGATGTTTCGGAAACAAGGTCGGTATGTGTAATCCCAATGGCTATATTATCGGTGAAATTCTGAAAAGTATCCAAATAACTTTCTAATTCTTGGATTGGATTATCTGAATGGTGATCAATCAGAATGATTGCACCAATTGCCCCTTTGGTAATCGCTGACCAAATAAAATCAAAACGGCTTTGACCTGGTGTGCCATATAGCCCAATTTTTAGATTTTCATCTAGTGTGATCTCACCATAATCAATGCCTACCGTGGTTTCCATTTTAGTGTGGCGCTGTGAATCGGTATTAAATGCTTCCGTATGCAGGACTGGGATTTCTGATAGTGATTTAATTGCTTCAGTTTTACCTGCCCCCATGCCACCCGCAAATACAATCTTAAACCGTTGTAAAATCATAAAATATTCCTATATCCCTAATTTTTTTCTTAGCTTTCCAAAAAAGCTTTTAATCAAGCCCGTTTCTTCTGTTGTTTGAGCGGGTTCTGGTGGATTGTAATGTTTATCCCAGATATTGATTTTGGATAGATTATTCGTTGCAATATTGGCAGCGATAAATCGCTGTACGGTTTCTTGAGGTATATTCAGTTGAGTTGCGATTTTTGAAATTTTACCACCTTGAATAAAACAACTGGAAAGCTGAAAAATTACTTTTCGATCTTCCAGATGGTTGGGTTTTGGCCAACTATGGATCTTAAAGTGCCCATCTTCAGGGCAAAACTCATTTAAGAATAATGGTGAGTCCCAAAAAAATTGCCATAACCAGTCACTCATGATGTAGGCTTGTTTTCGTGAGACTTTCATAAAATTACTGGTAGTTGCCATGTCATAATCAAAGCCAGAATTCGTAAAGGCTTGTTCTCTTTCTGGATTCAACCAGACGATATTCTTCTGTACATCAATAATTGCGATGGTTCCTAAGCTATCAAACAGATGTAGCTTAGAATTGCGCTCTTTATCGAGCATTTTGCTGAAAAATTCTAATTTATAAGCCGTTTTTTTTGCGGGAGTTTCTGGTACGGGTTCACCATCTGAATCTTCAGTTGGTGTGTTCAGCAGATGATTGAGAATCCATTCAGACAGGCTTTCGTGATTTACTATGGGTAGAGATAAGGTGTTTTCTTGAATTAAATGATGATCAGGAACATGCTTAGATATTTTCAACCACGGAAATTTTCGGCTTTGCAGGATTTTTTGAATGCCGTCCGTTTCATAAAAATTTTCATGAATAAATAAGCAGTCAATTGTTGGGTCTGCTGCAGTACTCCATTTAATTTTATACTCTTGTGGAATGAGATTACGTAGCTGGGTTTTAAGCTCTTCAGAATGATGAAGACTTAAGCCAGTTATCGCAATATTAAGATATTGCTCAGTCATGCTATCTCTATCTATCTAACAAGTTAATCATCACAATGGTTCAAAATGCCCCCTTTCCAGCATTAATCAGAAAAGGGGGCGGAGATATTAAGCAAAGTCGAGTTCTTTTTCATAGCTCTTGAGTTCATGGCGCGCCATTGCAAGATTTGCTTTAGAGCGTTCGAGAACAAGATAGAGGAATAGTTTGTCATTGCCTTCTAGAGGTCGGATGAGGTGATATTGTTTCCCTAGGGTAATTAAAATATCTTCAATGGTGTCGTTTAATTTAAGCGCTTGGGCAACACGACGCTTTGAACGAACCACTTCGGTATTGCCTGCCGCTGCAAGTTCGAGGTCTAGATCCCCACCGCCTTGGGTTGCCAATGCTAAACCGCTTTCTCCATCCACTAATGCCGCTGCATGGAAACCATCAATATTTGATAATGCCTCTAATGATACTCTAGCCATATTGATTCTCTTATGTTTTTTTGGTTATTGGATTAGTTTGACTTGCTTTTAAAGTCAATTTGATTATATGGATAGGCTAAAAAAAATCGCAACTTAAATTATTTTTGGTGCTAGGGCAGTGTGATAATTTTGGAATATATCTGATTGTTACACTCAACTTTAGTGTGATCAGTATCTCAATATATACATGGAAATATGAATAAGCATATAGATGTGAGTGTCATATTATGACGTTGTTAAAAATGTAACATTATGTAAAATTTAACGATGGTTCAAAATTAATAGAGGGTGGAAAATAGAGTTTTGAGGACAGGAGTATTATTTTAACTTATTGTTTTTATTTTATAAAAGTGAAGATGATCGTGATTTAACCATCTTCACCGATTAATCTTAGCTAAACATTTGAGTCGCTGCAGAATAGAGCACCCAAAGAATAGCTAAAGCAACGACTGGTTCTACAATTTTAGCCCAAGTTGGGGTCGTGGCCTGCTCTGCTTGTGTTTCTACATGTTCATGATGATCGGCTGTATTTTGATGAACCATTTGATTAAACTCCTTCATAGTCTCTTCTAATGATATCTCTTCTTCAGGCATCGGTTTAGAGCCTTTAAGCTCTGTTAGTTCGTTTATTGACCAGACCCAATCAGCGGCCTGACCTGATAAATGTTCGACTTGACCGGTAATTAGTTCACGTAATCCTTTTACCCCATAGTTGCCTGTATCATCAAGCTGTTTTAATTCTGCAAGTTGTAATGAGAGTACTTCGGTAATGGCCTGTTCAAATTCAGATCTGCTAAGCGTTGAATGGTTTTGTTCGGAAGTGGTCAGGTGTCGGGCAATATCGATAACATATAATTGATCTTGAGATTGGATCTCTTGATAGAGTTTATTTTCATCTTTGCGCCATAAGGTAATGAGTTTACCTAAACTGAGCGTGTTAATTTCTAATAGATGTGATTTACGTTCAATGGGATCATATTGTTTCAGAAGCTCAGGCTTTTGAATGTAAATTTGCTCTGCAAAATATTGGACTAAGTCAAAAGCCATTATTACTTCCTCTTGTTTTAATCTAATAACCTCAAGCTTGGCTTTTTCTTGGGTTGTTCATTGTTTTGTTCAGGTTCTGATTTTAAATCATCTTGCTGGATTTGAACATTTTCATATTCATTTGGATCAAAAAATAAACCTTGACCATTCTCACGCGCATAAATGCCTAAGACTGCATATAGTGGCACATAAATATCGCGAGATACACCACCAAAACGTGCAGAAAAGGTAATTGCATCATTGCTCATATGCAGTTGGTGTACGGCATGCGGGACAATATTAAGTACGATTTGCCCATCCTGAATAAACTGTTCAGGCACCCGAGTATTGGGTTGTATGGCATCGACTAACAGATAGGGGGTGAGATTGTTGTCGCAAATCCATTCATAGATGGCACGAGCTAAATACGGGCGAGTGGGAGAAAGGGTGATTTCCTGTTCAGACATTATCCATTACTCAGTTAAATAGAAAGAAGCTTGCTATAGCGGTTTTTCTCCTGCATGGTCAAAGATTTGACGAAGGCAGGTCGCTGAAAAATACGTTGACGATACAGGAGTATCGGACGACATAATTTGTGGGGTAACTCAATCCCCATAACATCTAACCGTAAAAAAATTGGGGCTAACATGCAATCTAAAATTGTAAAGTTATCCGACATAAAATAGGGGTAGTGCTGAAATAGTGGGGTGAGTGAAATCAGGGTATCGCGTAGTTTTTTTTGGGCTTTATGCTGTTCAGCCTTATTTAAGGTGTCGGGATGACGCAACATAATATCAGCCAATTTTAGCCAGTCTTGTTCAAAGCGCCAAATATATTGGCGTTGCTCTGCACGTGGGGCTGGTGCATCGGCATAGAGTTTATTCTGCCGATAACGGTCATCAAGGTATTCGGAAATAATATTGGTATTGAATAGCTTGAGATCATTTTCAATCAGCATTGGCAGTTGATGATAAGGGTTGAGACTGGCCAAATCTTCATCATCATAATCCAGCAGAATTAAGTTAAATTTAATTTGCTTCTCGGCAAGGACGTAACGAATCCAATGGGAGCGAAAATCATCTGCATGACTATAAAGTGTAATTCCTTGGAGTGGCGTATTTTCGACAGACATAAATCCCACAAAACCGAGTGAATAATTGGAAAAAGTTTGGCATAAGCACAAGTCTTATGGCTTGGCTAAGATGATACCATTTTTGTGCTACTGCGGGGATTGAAAGTGTGTTGCAGTAATGCGATTGAATTTTTTGCAATAAAAAAGCCTTGGATAAACCAAGGCTTTTTGTCCGATTCGGTAAACGAATTAACGTTTAGAGAATTGAGGACGTTTACGAGCTTTACGTAAACCAAGTTTCTTACGTTCAACTTCACGGGCATCACGAGTTACGAAACCAGCTTGACGAAGAGCAGGTTTTAAAGTTTCGTCAGCAGCGATCAATGCACGAGTAATACCGTGACGGATAGCGCCAGCTTGACCACCGATACCACCACCAGCAACAGTGATGTAAAGGTCATATTTTTCAGTAGCTTCAAGAAGCTCTAAAGGTTGACGAACAACCATACGAGCAGTTTCACGACCGAAATATTGCTCAAGAGTACGGTTGTTGATTACGAGTTTGCCAGTACCAGCAGATAGGAAAACACGTGCAGTTGCGGTCTTACGGCGACCTGTACCATAATTAGTAGCCATGTGCTGTATCCCTTAGATGTCCAAAACTTGTGGCTGTTGAGCAGCGTGTGGATGCTCAGTACCTGCATACACTTTCATTTTCTTGATCATTGCATAACCAAGAGGACCTTTTGGTAACATACCTTTAACAGCTTTTTCTAAAACTGCTTCAGGTTTGTGAGCGATTAACTTTTCAAAGTTAGTCTCACGGATACCACCAGGGAAGCCAGTGTGGCGATAGTATTTTTTATCAAGCGCTTTTTTACCAGTCACTTGAATTTCTTCAGCATTGATAACAACGATGTAATCGCCAGTGTCAACGTGAGGAGTATAAGAAGTCTTGTGCTTACCGCGTAGACGACGAGCGATTTCAGTCGCAAGGCGACCTAAAGTTTTGCCAGAAGCATCAACAACGTACCAGTCGTGTTGAACTTCAGCAGGCTTAGCGCTGAGAGTTTTCATTTAAACCACTACCTATTATAGTTGGTTTGGACTATGGAATCTGTCCAAACAAAAGGATACGCGATTCTAAACGAATCTGTTCAGAATCACAAATGAAAATATAAATTTCAAGCGCTGTATTATAAGGAAGGCCTTTATCTTTGACCAGTGTTTTTTTAAGCAATTTGCGGGTTTCCTGATTTTGACCTCAATATTTAGCCTCGGGAAATCAACTTTATTTAAAATTAAATAAAAACAATAATATAGGTTGATCACTATTTTAAAATCGAATCTGAGCATTTCGGTTGCTGGTTGTGCTGGCGCTCATCTGTGATGCCTCCAAACTTGTCTCCATGCATTTATGCTGTCTGATTTAAAGGTTTAGGCGGCGCTCAGCATCATTTTTTGCATTTAAAAAAATTTATAATGGCTATCTCGCTGACTTGAAGTAGTACTTTTCTGAATAAATAGAATCAGCAACGGTATTTGCTGCATAAATTCAGTAAAATGATGTTATTCAAAAAGTGGTGCTATAGGTGAATCATGCTTCCGTTATATGTCACAAGTGGTGAACCCGCTGGAATTGGTCCAGATATTTGTTTAAGTCTGGCACACCGCGTGGATGAACGTCCCATTGTCGTCTTGGCGGATCTGAATTTACTGCAGCAACGTGCGGCTATGCTCAATCTCGACGTGGAATTGATGGCTTATACGGGGCAACAGCAATCCTCAGCGTCTGGGCAGCTTTATGTAGAACATGTTCCTGTGCATGAGCCTGTGCGGCAGGGAGAGTTGAATCCAAAAAATTCTGCCTATGTGCTGGAACAACTCAGACGTTCGGCCGACTATGCGATGTCTGGTCGTAGCGTGGGTGTTGCCACTGCGCCAGTACAAAAATCCGTGATTAATGATGCCGGCATTCATTTTAGTGGTCATACCGAGTATTACCAAGAGTTTGCGGGCGTAGAGCGTGTGGTGATGATGCTGGCGACCAAAACCTTACGTGTGGCACTGGTCACAACGCATTTACCGCTTAGACAAGTTGCCGATGCAATTACTGCACAGCGTCTTCATCAGGTGATTGATATTTTGCTGCATGATTTGCAAAGCAAATTTAAGATTGCCGATCCCAATATTTTGGTGTGCGGCTTAAATCCGCATGCTGGTGAAGGGGGCTATTTGGGTATGGAAGAAATTGAGACGATTAATCCTGTATTGGAGAGTTATCGTGCTCAGGGCATTCGCATGAGTTTAAGTCTTCCTGCCGACACGCTATTTACCCCTGAAAACCTGCAAGATGCTGATGCGGTTTTAGCAATGTATCACGATCAAGGTTTACCTGTGTTAAAATCGCAGGGCTTTGGTGAAGCTATCAACATTACTTTGGGCTTACCTTTTATTCGTACTTCAGTCGATCATGGCACCGCACTCTCCCTCGCAGGCACAGGACAAGCGAAAAGTTCAAGCTTGCATGTGGCTGTGGATTTGGCCTTAGATTTGGCTCGCCACTGATTTACTTCATTCAATCTCACGTTGGAAATGTTTTATGTATCAAATTAATGCGCTTAACCCGAAAGAAGAAGGGCATCAGGCTCGTAAACGGTTTGGTCAAAACTTTTTGCATGATCAACGTGTCATTGCGAAAATTGTACGTTCGGTGAATCCTCGTACCGGTGATAATATTGTTGAAATTGGTCCGGGTTTGGCCGCACTGACCTCGCCTTTAATTGGTGAGTGTGATGCCCTGACTGTCGTTGAACTAGACCGAGATTTAGCCGCGGGATTGCCTGGGCGTGTACCTCATCCAGAGCGTTTGACCATTGTAGAAACCGATGCGCTGAAATACGACTTTACCGAGCTATTTGAAGAAGGTCGTCCACTGCGAGTGGTGGGGAACTTACCTTATAATATTTCGACGCCTTTATTGTTCCATCTCTTGGAATTTGGCGAAAAAATTAAAGACATGCACTTTATGTTGCAAAAGGAAGTGGTTGACCGTATTACGGCTTCGCCAAATAGCAAAGAATATGGCCGTTTATCTGTCATGATTCAATATTACTGCAAGCCAACCTTCTTATTTGAAGTCCCACCTGGATCGTTTAATCCACCCCCTAAAGTAACTTCTGCAGTGTTCCGTTTGGAACCTTATGCAACGAAGCCGATTATTGCCAAAGATGAAAAAGCTTTAGCTCGCTTGGTGGCGCACGTATTTACCCAGCGTCGTAAAACCTTGCGTAATAGCCTTAAAGGCATGTTGCGTGAAGATGGCTTTGAGCTGGCGGGGGTTGACCCGATGGCACGTCCGGAAACCTTGAGTTTGGAAAAGTTTGTCGCATTGGCAGATCAAATGGTGTAATCAATGGCACGCTACAATTATGTGATTGGTGATCTTCAAGGTTGTTTTGAGGCCTTGAAAGATTTACTTAAAGCCATTCAATTTGATCCGGATCAGGATTTTATCTGGTTTTCGGGTGATCTGGTGGCTCGTGGTGAAAACTCGATTGGCGCATTACGTTTTGTCAAAAAACTGGTGGAACGCGGTTCAGCGGCAACAGTATTGGGCAATCATGATTTAACCCTTTTGGCTGGCGCACGTGGGTTAAAGAAAATTAAAGATAAAGATCGTACTCGGGATGTGATTGATGCGATTGATAGCGATGATTTGATTGAGTGGTTACGTAAACAGCCATTGTGCTTATTTCCGAATGAGCACACCATTTTGACGCATGCGGGCATTCCATGTATTTGGTCTGCTGAACAAACAGCACGCTTAGCCAAAGAAGTTGAAGCCGTGATTGGGCATGAAGATTATGCCGTGATGGATGCTTTTTTAGCGGAGATGTATGGTACGCAACCTGATCTATGGGCGGATGATTTAACGGGTCATGCACGCTTACGCTGTATTACCAATTATTTAACCCGAATGCGCTTAACCGATGCTGAAGGGCGCTTAGAGTTTAGTTTTAAAGATGCTTTGGAAGACCCAATGCCAGCAGGTTTTCAACCTTGGTTCGAATTTGACTCTCTGGCAGCCCAAACACATCAGATTATTTTTGGTCACTGGGCTGCATTACAAGGTAAAACCGTGCAGCCGAATATGCAGAATGTTGATGGTGGATGTGTCTGGGGCAATCAATTGATGGCTTACCGCTTAGAAGATCAGCAACTGTTTGCTGTCGATAATCCGCTAATGGACTGATCAAAAAGCCACGGTTTCGTGGCTTTTTTTATGCTTAAAACACGCTAGGTTGGGTTGCCTCCAAAAGTAGAGGCTCCATTTAAGCACCCTGTTAATCAGCAGGTTCCAGAGTATTCAGCAGCCCAGAGATTCGAGCTTAGGGTCAGTATCTATAGGCGGTTTTGCCTGATAGCTTGGATAAAAACTCAATGGGGTACAATTATTGAAGCTATGGCGTATTGTCCAGATGCGATATTTTTGATGGATCAGAAATCATGGAGATGCTTCGGTTGCTATAGGAATACGTGAATAAGCTCTTTTCAATGCAGTAATGGAAAAGATGGTTGAGATCCAATTTTTTGATTTGATTATTTTAGATATTGGGGGGTGTTTCGACTTACTTGATCTTGGTTGTTGCTGTGGATTGAGCTCGGTTCGCTCAATCCAGATACGCACGCAATTATTCGATTCTTAACCATGTTTGGTTACGCCCTAGAGCAGAAACGCCCATATAGGCACGCAAAGACAGGCGTTTTCCAGTTGCATTGAGCTTCATTTTGGCATCATAGAATTTACCCGATAGCGGATCAATCACGCGGCCTTTTTCATAATTGCTGGTTCCTTCTACTTGTTTTAAGCCTTTCAGGATTTCCATGCCGAGAATGGGCTGATTGGTATACGGAGCTGGGCAATTGTTACAACGTTCACGCGGGGTATAACCCGGACGCGGAGTGATTTTGACAATTTTGCCAGTATAGGTACTGTTGGATTCTTTACGAATTTCAATCACTGCCTTGGGTGAACCTGTTTTGTCGTCAATCTGCTGCCAAGTGCCTGAAATATCTTGGGCTAAAGCTGCTGAACTGGCGATGACTAAACCTGTGAAAAAACTAAAAGAGATGATTGTTTTCATGTATTCCCTGTAAATGTGAAACCTTATACATTTTTATATCGCTGGGATATGCGTGGAAACTTTAGCGTGTATAACTGCGAAAATGTTCAAATTTGGTAAACTACAGAGTCAGCTTGCTTGAATGTTGCAGATGAAAAATTGAATCATAAAAAAACCGCCTGAGAGAGGCGGTTTGATCTTTTTGGATGGTTTATTCTTGACGAATCCAAGTTTGGCTACGGCCAAGAGCCGATACACCCACATAACCGCGAAGGGTTAAACGTTTGCCATTGGCACTCATTTTGGCTTTGGTGCTATAAATTTTACCTGAAAGTGGGTCAATGATTTTACCACCAGTATAGTTTTGACCATCTTCATGTTTTAAACCTTTAAGCACATCCATGCCCAAAATAGGTTTGTTGGTATAAGGTGCAGGACAGTTCATACAAGTATCTTTGGGAGTGTAACCAGGTCGTGGCGTAATTTTCACGACTTTAGCGGTGTACGTTCCATTTGTTTCTTGACGGATTTCTAAAACCGCTTTTGATGAGCCTGTTTTATCATCAATATTTTTCCAGACTCCAGAAATATCATCCGCAAAAGTCATACTACTCAACGCAGAGATAACAAGTGCACTGATAAATTTAGCTTTCCCCATCATAAATTCCCTTTTTTGCTGATTCATAGTCTAAACCCAAACTATCTTAGGACCGTTTTCTATGCAACACAATCCTTTAAAGTGATTTGTTAGTCACATTTTTTGCAAGTAAAGTATGAAAGTTGGCAGCCAAATTGCGGTGAAAACCGCATTAACGGCCATGCCAAAAGCAGCATAACGCCCCGCGACACTGCCACGTTGCCAAGCCTGAGCAGTACCAATCGCATGTGCTGCCAAGCCTAGCGCCAATCCTGAAGCGCGTTCATCGTTAATATGTCTTAAAATAATAGGGGAGAAGGCTGCGCCAATGACTCCAGACAGAATCACAATCAGAATGACTAAGGTGACTGGTGCGTGCAATAAAGTGGCAATATTAATGGCGATAGGCGTGGTGACTGCTCGGGTGGCAAAAGCCATAATGGTTGAATCTGCCATATGCAGCAAATAGGCTAAGCCCATAGGCAATGCAACCGCACTGATGCTGGCAAATACGAGAATGCTGACAATGGCTTTGGGGGGCAGGTCGTCATAACGCATGGCGGCCAGAGGAATGGCCAGTGCGACGGTGACATAACCGAGTAAGTGGCTGAACAGGGCATTGGTTTGGCTCATATAGGCTTCATACGGAATCCCCAATACCAACAATAAGCCAATAATAAAGAACATCCCGATGACAATCACAGGGACTTGAGGAATGCGTTTATTAATCGGCTTGGCACATAAATACGCCACAAGGGTAATCAGAAATCCCGATAAAATTGCGATCATGTGCTTTTCCTATAACCAGTGCTTTGCCATTTTGGCGTAGATCCATAATGGAATTAGAGTGCTGACAACAAGCACCATCAGAAAGAGCGGAATTTCACTTCCCATATGTACCAGCATCAGTAATGAGCCTGCACTAATCGGTAAAAAAGCGAAGGCACTTTCTTTCATGATTTTATTGTTGGTATCTACTAGACGGGGTGGAACTTTGCGAAATTTCCGCCAAATGAGGAGCAGGACGAGTAAGCTAATCAGCCCCACCAAATTACCCAACTCAGGATGGTTGAATTGTGCCATGAGCCATACTGCACATTCACGGAATCCTACAATTAGAGTAAGCGTTCCCAACCATGCTGGCCAGTCGAAGGTTTTTATCCAATCCATGATTTATCATTACAGTTAAAATTTTACTTATCACGTTTTAACCGATTTAGGGTTTGATTTCAAACTCCTCCAGAGTTCTCTGAAATATAGCAGCTTGTTCCCCAAGCACTTCGTTTAGCGGTAAATGCGCTTGTCGAATCAGTTGTTCTAATTTGGACGGAGCAATTTTAACGGTTAAGTGAAGATTGCCTGCATCATCATAATGTTCCGTTTGAATCACATTGAGGGTATAAAGTTGGGTGCGGAATTTGCCGTAGTGTGGCTTCAGCACTAAATTAAAAGTCTGAATTTGTCTCATGAGACATTCATGCACCGCTTGTTGCAGCAACTCAATCCCTTGCCCCGTATGTGCTGAAACATAAACGCGTTCAGGCAGGTTGGGTTGGGAGTACATGATTTTGGCATCTTCACCACTTTGATCGATTTTGTTATAGACCCTGAGTACTGGAACATCGGCGCCAATTTCTTTCAGGACTTTTTCAACGGCTTCAATCTGTTCCAGCATTTCGGGGCTGCTGGAGTCAATCACATGTAACAGCAAGGTTGCTTCCAGCGTTTCTTCTAGCGTGGCTTTGAAAGATTCGACTAAAGAGTGAGAAAGATTGCGGACAAAGCCAACCGTATCAGCTAACACAACCGTACCAATTCCTTCCCATGACAGGCGACGTAGGGTAGGGTCGAGTGTGGCAAAGAGCTGATCAGCAGCATAGACATCACTTTTGGCCAGTACGTTGAAGAGGGTGGACTTGCCTGCGTTGGTATACCCAACCAGTGAAACGGTGGGTACTGCGGCTTTTTGACGGGCAACACGACCTTGTAATCGTGTTTGACGGACTTTGTCTAGTTTGGCTTTTAACTGCCCCATGCGAATTTTTAACAGTCGGCGGTCGGTTTCCAGGAGGGTTTCACCTGGACCTCGTAAACCGATGCCACCTTTTTGACTGTCTAAGGTACCGCGACTACGGATTAAACGAGAGGATAAATGTTGGAGCTGGGCTAACTCGACTTGTAACTTACCTTCAAAGGTTCGCGCACGTTGCGCAAAAATATCCAGAATCAGTTCATTTCGATCCACTACACGGCATTTTAAAATTTGTTCTAAATTACGAGCTTGGGCAGGCGTCAGGGCATGATCGAAGATGACCAAATCCGCTTCATGTTCGCTGACCAGTTCGGCAATTTCTTCCGCTTTGCCTGAACCAATAAACAGCTTGGCATCTGGTTTAATTCGTTGTGCATGGACATGAGCCAATATCTCTGCACCTGCAGATTGTGCCAACAAATTGAATTCTTCGGCATCAAGATCTTCCAGCATTTGCACAGAAACACTGACCAAGATAATTCTTTCACCACCTTGATGTCGTTTTAAATTTGCCACTCAGCCGCTTCTCCGCTTTAAAACTTTATTCTAGTGGAAAAAGGGCTGAGATGCTTGAGATTAGTCGATTTATAATGTTGCTGCGAATAATTTAGCAAACAGAATGATGACGGCGAAATACAAAATACTGAAGCCAATGATCATTTGCAGTACATGTATCCAGTGATGATGATGTGATTTAGATTTACGAGGTGGGGTATGAGTATGCATATGGCTCACCTATGGATCCTACTGTTTATAAATTCATCATAATCAAGTTGTCATACGAATGAAAATTGGATTTTGTAATGCTTAGATTCGGTTTTTATAATCAGTGCAAGCATGGATTGAACAGTATAGAATGGTCAAAGTGAACTCAAAATATTGACACTGTTTTGCTGGTTAGTAATAAATTTATGAAAGAAAATTCACCTGCTCCAACCTCTTCATTAAATCCAATTTCTAAGTTTTTTTTGTACGGGCGTAAGCTTGGTGCTGGCTTGGGCGTTGTTTCTGAAGGTTTTTATTTGGTTGCTCGTCATGGTTTATATAAAGACCCGAACAATGCCAATAACACGCGTTATGTACAATATTTTTGTCGCCAACTCTGCAAGGTTTTTAATATCGAGGTTGAGGTGCATGGTCAGATTCCGCATGAACCAGCCTTATGGGTCAGCAATCATATTTCGTGGTTGGATATTGCAGTGTTGGGTTCAGGAGCGCGGGTCTTTTTTTTAGCCAAAGCCGAAATTGAAAAGTGGCCGGTGTTTGGTAAATTGGCGAAAGCCGGTGGGACTTTATTTATTAAACGTGGCTCGGGTGACTCAATCAAAATTCGTGAACAGATTGCGACCTTTCTGAAACAAGACATTCCCGTGCTATTTTTTCCTGAAGCCACAACTTCGGATGGCACCCGCATTAAAAAAATTCATGGACGAATTTTAGGTGCTGCGATTGAAGCACAACGCCCCGTGCAAATCTGTGTGATTTGCTATGTCAATCAGCAGGGTGAATTAGATCTGGTGGCGCCGTTTGTTGGCGAGGTGACTTTCATTGATCATGTGAAAAATGTGCTGGAAATGCCGAAAGTCACAGCACATTTATTGATCCTACCTTCGATTGCGACGCAAGGTCATAGCCTTGAAAGTTTAACTGCGATGGTGCAACGGGACATGATCAAGGGTTTAGCCCAATTACATCAACGGGTTTTGCACTCCACTGAGGCTTTATCTAACAGCGCTTTAGTTTAAGCGCTGCCCAAATATTGGCATTACATAAAGCCTTCTACAGGCAGCCATGAAATAAATTTTACCCCGGCTTTGTGCCACCATTTCATTTTGGGTTCTTGGGTGTAGATTTTGACTTCGCCGTTACGATGTGTGAGCTGCCAATTGATTTTATTATTGGCATCTAACACCAGTTTATAGGCATATTTGGACAGGTTTTGATCCATTGTTTCGTGCACAGCTTTGGCTAAAGGTGGACTATTGAGGATCACACCGATTTCAGTATTGAGATAAGCCGAACGCGGGTCAAAATTAAAAGAACCGATAAAGACTTGGCTTTCATCAATGGCCAGCATTTTGGCATGTAGACTGGAACGACTTAAACCTCTTAAGCTGATTTTGGCTTTTTTCGACAGCTCTTCTGTATTGTGATACAGGTTTTCCTGTTCCGGAGCTGCTAGAAATTCATAGACTTGTACACCATTTTCCAGCAGGCCTTGTCGGTATTTACCATAAAAAGCATGGACTAAAGCAACGTCATTGGCGATAAATGAATTGGTCAAGACACGAACCTGAACCCCTTTTTGCGAAATTTTCTCTAGAACATCGGCCCCTTTGGTTTCTGGTACAAAGTAGGCCGAAACAATATCCAGACTTTCATTTGGGGCTTCTAGATGTGAAATGAGTTGGTGATTTAAATAGTCTTCAGGCGCAGCTTTATCGCGTGTTTTGTTCGGAGAGTCTTTTACCACTTCTGCTTTGACCCAGTCGAACTGAATACTGTGATTGAGCCATTCTTCAAAAGCATGCGAGCGATTGGCCAAATCGAGATAATTTTGTACAGTGACATCTGCATAGTGATCATTCACTTGCTGCTTAAGTCCCTCATAACGCAGGGTGTATTTTTTTGGATCGACAATTTGATTGACTGGGTAAGCATAGGCATCATTCCAGTATTCATTAAATGAAGATGCAATGTCATCCGCAGCAGTTCCCACTAACATGACATCAACATCAGAGAACTGGTAATGATCACTGACATTGTAGTATTGATTGCTCATGTTGCGTCCGCCAATCAGTGCAATCTGATTGTCGGCAATAAAGCTCTTGTTGTGCATGCGGCGATTCACACGCTTGAGGTCGAGCAGAATGTCCATGGCACGTAAGTCACGAAAGCCATAGGGATTGTATAGTTTGACATCAATATTACGATGCTGAGCCAGTGCCAGATAGACGCCTTCCATTTTGCCAGCGTTATTGTCATCAATCAGCATGCGCACTTTAACACCGCGGTCTGCCGCTTGAATAATGGCATGTAGCGCAATCGCGCCAATCTTGTCGTTGTCCCAAATATAATATTGTAAATCGAGGGTTTTTTCGGCACGTTCAATTAAATGAATACGCGCAGCCATCGCTTCCAAAGGATCGTTCAGGACATGAAAACCCGTAAGGTTGGGGTTTTGTTCACGTAATGGGGTGATAATTTTGGCTAAAGATGTATGAGATGTGTCAATATCAAATGAATTGACCACAGGTTGTGGCGTATATTGAGGAAGAGTCGAGCAGGCTGGTAAGCCCAATAATAGGCTGCTACAAAGCAATAGTCCTGCTTTCGAGTAGGTTTTCTTCTTGATGACAGACTGACGTTGCACAACGTGATTGCTCGGACCCATTATACTCTTGCACTATAATAGCTAGATTAAGTTTGAGTATAATAGTCAGCTATGAAAAGATAAATATAAATAGATAATTAGTAACTGGTACAGTGAGTAATGATATTGACAACTGACTCCATGATTTTCATTTTTTATGGAAGTTTCGTGCTCATCACCCTTTGGGCGATTGCACAGGCATGGCATAGCCAGTCGCATACTGAAACTATCCATCCGTTTAAAGCTTTTGTGCATTTACTCGCCTTTTATTTGTCTTATTTATTGTGGCCGTTGGTTATATTTAGCCTCTATGCAGGTTGGAGTGGTTATTACTCGTTGCATGAAGCTGGTTTTGTATTCTTGCTTAGTCTGGTGTTGATTTATGCCAGATTTATCGAGCCGCATTGTGTGCAAGTTAAAACCACTCAATATCAACTGGATGCAGGGTCTCGCATTCAGAAACCCGTGAAAATCGCCCTAATTGCAGATTTACATATTGGTCTATTTTCTGGACATGAGCGACAACTCAAAATTATTGTGGAAAAAGTGAACCGGCAACAACCTGATTTGGTGGTGGTGGCAGGCGATTGGACTTATGAACCTGAAGATACGCTGGCGGATGAACTGGCACCGTTGAAAAATATTCAGGCGCCTGTGTATTCTGTCTATGGCAACCACGATGAACAGTATCCAGGCCCACCAATTCAGGCTTTGCTCAGTCACGCCTTAAGTGTGAATGAGGTTATTGATATTGAAGGGCAGATTGTCGAGTTTGAAGAATTTCGTTTAATTGGGGTGGGTGACTTATGGGCCGGCAAGGCAGACATGCGTTATATGCCCGACTTACCTCAAGATAAGCCATGGGTGATTCTTTCACATAACCCAGATACCGTTGATATGGTACCTAAACTTCCGAATCGTCCGTTAATGCTTTCGGGACATACCCATGGTGGGCAAGTAGAATTACCTTGGTTAACTGATTATGTCATGAAGAAAGTGTCAATTTTAGGGCATAAAAAAGGACTTTATAACCATGAACATGCCGATGTCTTTGTGACAGTAGGTACAGGCATGGTCGGTGTCCCTTTTCGGTTTCGTGTCCCACCGACCATTGATATTATTGAATTGGTTTAAGCTCCAATAGCGTAAAGTCTTTGCTTTACCGGCATCAAAAAGCCCCTCAAACAGTGTGAAGTTTGAGGGGCTTTTTGTCGTTGCAGTTTTTTCTTATCGGGTGTGACAGGAATTACACTTGATTGTTTACATCGTCATTTTTAGTTTCACGAATGGCGAGGAAAGCCAAAAGGGACAAGATTGAGGCTGCTGTTAAGTAATAACCTACCGCATATAAGCCGTAAGTTGTGGCTAATTTAGTGGCAATCAGTGGAGCAAAAGAAGCGCCAAAAATACCAGCCAAGTTAAAGGTTAAGGCCGAACCGGTATAGCGAACCGAGGTGGGGAAAATTTCAGACAATACTGTTCCAATTGGGCCATAGGTCAGTCCCATAATCGCCAGACCTGTACACAGGAATAAGAACACCACGAAGGTATTACCTGATTCCAACATACTAGAGAAGACCAAGCCAAATAATGCAGAAAGTACGCAAACCGCAATTGAGGTGGTTTTACGTCCGAACTTTTCAGCCAATACTGCAGAAAGTGGAATAAAGGCCGCAAAACACAGGGTGGCGACCAGTTGTAATTCTAAAAATTCTGCACGGGAATAACCGAGTTTGGTGGTTCCCCAGTTGAGTGCAAACACGGTAGTCAGATAGAACACTACAAAGGTACAAATCGCGGCAATGGTGCCTAAAACCAGCATAGGCAGATGCTTGGTCATGACCTCTTTGAATGGCACATTGACTTCTTTTTGTTTATCCAGCACCTTTTGGAATGCTGGTGTTTCGTGCAGTTTAAGACGAATCCAAAGACCCACAATCACGAGAATGGCACTGGCAATAAACGGAATGCGCCAACCCCATTGCATAAAGTCTTGTTCAGACATGAATGCACCGAGCGTTAGGAACGAGCCCGTCGCTAGAATAAACCCGATTGGCGCGCCAAGTTGTGGAAACATGCCATACCAAGCGCGTTTGCCTTCAGGTGCATTTTCGGTGGCCAATAATACGGCACCAGACCATTCACCACCTAAACCCAGTCCTTGCCCTAAACGGCACAACGCTAATAATAACGGTGCGACAATCCCAATTTGGGCATAGGTAGGTAATAAACCGATACAGACGGTCGAAATCCCCATCGTCAATAAAGCCGCGACTAAAGTGGCTTTGCGTCCAATACGGTCACCCAGATGTCCAAACAATGCCGCACCAATTGGGCGGGCAATGAAGGCAATCGCAAAAGTGGCGAGGGATTGAATCGTCGCCGTCATCGGATCTGTGCTTGCAGGGAAGAACAGATGTGGAAAAATAATGACAGCAGCAGTGGCATAAATATAAAAATCGAAGAATTCGATCGTCGTACCAACCAAACTTGCGGTAAGTACACGGAATTTAGAATTCGTTGCTACTTCTAATGTAGCTGTAGTTGATGACGCCATAGAGAACCTTACACTTACTAAAATTAAAAAAAACTTAGTTTTAAAAGCGTAATCTTTTTAAAAAAGGCGTAATTTCTTAAAAAAACGACGGAAAATCTGACTTACATCTACTCGTTTAGGGTCACTAAAACTCGAGAGAAGCAGATTAAATCACGTACAGATAGATCGCGAGGAAGTGTGATCCAGCGCCTATCAGTACAAATACATGCCAGATCGCATGGGTATATCTTACCCGTTTTAACGCATAAAACAATGCACCAACGGTATAAGCTAGCCCGCCCAAGACTAACCAAAATTGAGCTTCAGCAGATAAATAACGTTGCATATCATCAATTAACAGTACTGCCAACCAGCCCATAACTAAGTAGGCGATGAGGGAAATTTTCTGAAAGCGATGTATGAAAATTAATTTGAATAGTGTTCCAATTAGTGCGATCACCCACAGTGCGATTAAGAGCTTATGGGCTTTATCGGTCGGGATGGCAATGGAAAGAAAAGGGGTGTAGGTGCCGGCAATCAGATAATAAATGGCGGTATGGTCCAGTTTTTTAAGCCAAAACCGTTTTTCATAGCTTTGAGCCATATGATATAAACTGGAACCCGTAAAGAGCAGAATCATACTCAAACCATACACCCAAAGACCAATCCATTGACCTGTGCTTAAGTAATGGCCTTTAATGACCAGCAAGATGGTTGCGATACAGGCGAGCACAGCCCCAAGCGCATGGCTCCAGACATTAAACTGCTCTTCAGTCGGATGATAATCTTGCACAGGTGGCGTGTTCATAATCGCTGTTTTTATTAAAAATACAAATGTATAGTAATTCAATTTTGCTTTTCGTGTAAGACGCTTTAAAATTTAGTCGCAAATTTGATTAGGTTTATACTATGTCTGACTCGACTTCTCCTTCTGCTCAGGAACAACAGTTTCTCGATACTGTGCAGCAAGCACTTGAAACACAAAGTTTTGATCGCTTAATTCTGAGCCAATATAAGGGAGAAATGCAGCAGTTAGAAAAAATGACTTTTCGGGTCATCGAGTTGCAACAGCAGCCTGTTTTAAATGTGCTTTATCGTTATAAAACCCAAGATGTCACTAAAAACTATCCTTTGACGGATGCTGTCCAGATCATTGCTCGTTATTTGAGTTGTTGTAAACAAGCAAATTTATTTACTGCGAATCAAGATGCGCAACTTAAACGCAATAAGAAAAAAGATTTATTGATACTGAGTCCCAAAACGGGAGCCAGTACAGATACACAACGTCCAGCGCAGGCGCATGATCGAACTAAGCATCGTTTTGTTGAGCAAGACAGCGTGTTCTTACAGCATTTAGGCATTACTGATGCGCAAGCGCAGATCATTCCGAGCATGGCGCGTAAATGGAAGCAGATTAATAAGTTTGTAGAAATTTTTTCCGGGGCACTGACGCAATTGTCAACGCAGGATCAAGCCTTGCGTGTGGTTGACTTTGGTTCGGGTAAAGGCTATTTGACCTTTGCTTTATATGACTATTTAGCCAAACATCAGCAAGTGCCCTTTGTCACAGGCGTGGAGTTGAACGAAAAGATGGTGCAGTTTTGCCAGCAGGTGGCACAGGCATCGGATTTTCAACAACTCGACTTTTTCCAAGGTGATGTCCGTACCTATCAACCTGAACGCCTTGATGTCATGATTGCCTTACATGCCTGTGATGTCGCCACGGATTTTGCCATTCATACCGGCATTCGCTTAAATGCCCAGATGATCATGTGCGCACCGTGCTGTCATAAGGAATTGCGTCCACAACTGAAAAGTCCCGAAGTGATTCAGCCGATGTTACAGTTTGGTATTCATGCGGGACAGCAGGCAGAAATGTTGACCGATACCATTCGGGCCTTACTGCTCAAAGCTTATGGCTATGAAACCAAGGTTTTCGAATTTGTGTCGTTGGAACATACCAGTAAAAATAAAATGATTTTAGCCACCAAGCGTGCAGACTTTGTTGCCCCTGATGCAGCGGTACTGGCTCAAATTGCAGCTTTAAAAAATATGTATGGCATTCAAAAGCATTCCTTGGAATTACTGTTAAATAATCAATGGGATCAGCGTGATATTGGTGCTAAGTGTTAAGTGGATTGAATCAAATGCCTGAGGATAGAAAGATGACCTTACAGATTCGCATGGGCACTTGGGCTGAAATGCAGCGCGATGCCAAACCGATTCGAACGCAAGTATTTATTCAGGAACAGCAGATTGCTGAGACCGATGAATGGGATGCACAGGATACGGTTTCCCAGCATTTTGTGGTGTATAACAATGAACAGGCGATTGCAACCGCCCGCTTATTGCCGAATCACAGTGTTGGCCGTGTGGCTGTAGTGGCGTCGCAACGTGGGCAGGGCATTGGTCAATTGTTGATGTTGGAAATTATCCAGCAAGCACAGAAACAACAGCGTCCTTTGTTGCAATTATCTTCCCAAGTGCATGCCATCGCATTTTACCAAAATTTGGGTTTCCACGTCTGTGGGAAAGAATATTTGGATTGCGGGATTCCGCATATTGACATGCAGCTGTCCTTGGCTGACAACAAGGTTAATCTTTAGCGGCTCAGCATAAAAAAGCCATCTTCTTGGAGATGGCGTTTTATTAATTAATGACCATGATGTGCGGTCGAGGCTGCGGATTCATTCATCGCAGCATGTTCTTCAGCACTCATGTCCATATTGTGCTCTACAGGAGCACTGCTGGCTTGAGCTTCACGTGCAAGCTTTTGTTTACCTGGCATATAGTCAGGTTCGTTCTGCATCGCTAAATAAAAAATAACCAGAAAAAGAATACTTAAAATCGTAGCAATAATGAGGGCTTTCCAACCCCATGGAGATTTTTCAGGAGAAGTATCTTCTGACATAACAATTAACCCAATGGATAAAAAAGAAACTGTTAAAAATTATGTAACTTTATAACATAAAATGTGATGAATGCAGACCAAATTTTATAAAAAGCTTAATTGTTCTGGTTTTAATGCTGCGAAACTGGCTAGATTTGGAGGCGTCGTTCCCCTCCAAATCAGATCTACTTTTTTAGCACTTATTGAATAATTTCGTTTCGTTGGGCTTTTTCTTTCAATATTTGAGGTGGATTAAAGCGTTCGCCGTATTGCGCTGCCAGTTGCTCAGCACGCTGTAAGGATTGCTGCACACCATTTTGATTTAAGAATTGAATTGCACCACCTGTCCAAGGAGCATAACCAATCCCGAAAATAGAACCGACATTGGCATCAATCACAGACTCTAAAACCCCTTCTTCGTAGCAGCGTAAAGTATCAAGCGCTTGTACAAACAAGAAACGGTCAATCATCTCTTTTTCTGAAATGGTATGCTCTTTGGACCAGCGACTGAGTCCATCCCATAAATATTTTTTGCCATTTTCAGGATATTCATAGAAGCCTGCACCAGCGGCTTTACCTTTACGATTCAGTTCATGAATCATGGTCTGTACCACGTCATCGGCAGGAGTCTTAGGTAAGTCTTTACCTTCGGCTTGCAGTGCTTTGCGTGATTCATTGGCAACGTGCTCAGAAAGCGTTAGCGAAACCTCATCTTGAATGGCCAATGGACCAATAGGCATACCCGCTTTGAGTGCCGCCATTTCAATTTTTGCTGGATGCACACCTTCTGCCAGTAAGCGCATGCCTTCTTGAATAAAGGTTCCGAAGACACGGCTGGTAAAGAAACCACGGCTATCATTCACCACAATTGGTGTTTTGGAAATTTGTTGAACAAAGTCATAAGCTTTTGCCAACGTTTCAGCAGAGGTCTTTTGACCTTTGATGATTTCCACCAACTGCATTTTATCGACGGGACTAAAGAAATGTAGACCAATAAAGTTTTTGGCGTCTTTACTTGCTGTTGCTAAACCTGTAATGGGTAAGGTTGAGGTGTTGGAGGCAAAAATACCACCTTCTGCTAAATAGGGTTCTGCTTCTTGTGTCACTTTGGCTTTCAGTTCTTGGTTCTCAAACACCGCTTCGATGATCAAGTCACAGCCTTGCAGGTCTGTAGCATCCGCCGTTGCAGTAATGAGTGATAGAATCTGATCGCGTTTTTCTGTAGACAAACGTCCTTGAGCAACACGTTTATCTAGCAATTTTTGAGAGTAGGCTTTCCCTTTTTCTGCATTTTCGATAGAGACATCCTTAAGCACCACAGGAATACCTTTAATGGCAGTTGAGTAGGCAATGCCTGCCCCCATCATTCCTGCACCTAATATCCCCACTTTCTTGGCTTGCCATTTTGCCACATCCGCTGGGCGGCTAGCACCCGACTTAATGGCGTTTAGACCATGCCAGAATGTGCCGATCATATTCTTGGAAATCTGACCGATGGTCAGCTCAGTAAAATAGCGGGATTCAATGCGTAACGCGGTATCCACATCGACCTGAGCTCCTTCTACCGCTGCCGCCATAATGGCTTCAGGGGCAGGGTAGCAGCCTTTGGTTTTGTCACGCAGTATCGCTGGGGCGATGGCGAGCATTTGCGCCACCGCAGGGGTTTTCGGATCACCCCCCGGAATTTTGTAACCTTTCACATCAAAAGGTTGTGCTGATTGAGGATGCGCTTTGATCCATGCAATCGCTTTGTCCATGAGCTCTTGTTCATTCGCAGCTGTTTCATGCACCAAACCTAAAGATTTAGCTTTTTCGACACCAAACGGTTTGCCTTCCATTAGAAATGGAAAAGCATTTTGTAAACCAAGTAGGCGCACCATCCGCACAATTCCGCCACCACCCGGCAACAAACCTAAGGTCACTTCAGGCAAACCGAATTGAGTTTTTGGATCATTGATCGCAATACGGTAATGGCAGCCTAAGGCAAGCTCCCAACCGCCACCCAGTGCCGTGCCATTAAGAGCCGCAACGACAGGGACCCCTAAAGTTTCAATGCGACGCAGGTTAGCTTTTAATTTTTCCACCATGTTGAAAAAATCGGTGGCATGTTCAGGTTGCACTTGAATTAATTCATCCAAGTCACCGCCTGCAAAAAAAGTTTTTTTGGCTGAACGGAAAATAACGCCAGTTAATTCAGTTTCAGCTGTAAGTTTTTGGCTGACTTCATCCAGTGAATCGCGAAACTCAGCATTCATGGTATTGGCAGATTGCCCTGACGAATTTAGCGTAAGAATGACAATATTGTCGGCATTTTTTTCGTATTGAATTGCGCTCATGTGCTTCTCCTTACACTAACTCAATGATTGTGGCGATACCCATACCACCACCGACACACAAGGTTGCGAGCCCGCGTTTTTTCCCTTGACGCTCTAGCTCATCCAGTAAAGTTCCTAAAATCATGGCCCCTGTTGCACCTAAGGGATGTCCCATGGCAATGGCACCACCATTGACATTGACTTTTTCGGCAGGCACCTTGAGTTCATTGATGAAGCGCATGACTACAGCAGCGAAGGCTTCATTGACTTCAAATAGATCGATATCCTCGATACTTAAGCCTGCTTTAGCTAAGGCTTTACGTGCTGCTGGGGCTGGACCCGTCAACATGATGGTTGGGTCAGTACCCACCAATGCGGTTGCCAGCACTTTGGCACGTGGCTTTAAGCCTTGTTCTTTGACGGCTTTTTCAGAGGCGAGTAATACCACGGCTGCACCATCCACAATGCCTGAGGAATTCCCTGCATGATGCACATGGTTAATTTTCTGTGCTTCTGGATATTTTTGTAGGGCTACAGCATTGAAACCCATTTGCCCCATCATTGCAAAGCTAGGATTGAGTTGAGCCAGTCCTTCAGCGGTGGTATGGGCTTTAATAAATTCATCTTTTTCCAGAATCATCACCCCAGAATGATCTTTGACTGGGATAACCGATTTGTCAAAGTAGCCTTGCGCTTGCGCGGCTGCTGCTTTTTGTTGTGAGGCAGCAGCAAAAGCATCTACATCGGCACGGCTATATCCATCTAAAGTGGCAATTAAATCCGCGCCCACGCCTTGAGGTACAAAAGACGATTTTAAATTGGTTTCAGGGTCGAGTGCCCAAGGACCACCATCCGAACCCATCGGCACTCGTGACATCGACTCGACCCCCCCAGCGACCACAAGATCCTCCCAGCCTGAACGCACTTTTTGTGCAGCCAAATTCACCGCTTCTAAACCTGATGCACAGAAACGGTTGATTTGAACGCCAGCAACATCATCGTTCCAACCCGCTGCAATCGCAGCTGTTTTAGCAATATCTCCGCCTTGATCACTGATTGGTGTGACACAGCCTAAAACAATGTCATCGACCTTAGTGGTATCCAGATGATGGCGTTGTTGTAATTCTTTAAGGAGGGTGGTGATTAAACTAATCGGTTTGACTTCATACAGTGATCCGTCTTTTTTTCCCTTTCCGCGTGGTGTGCGAATGGCATCGATGATGTAGGCCTCGCTCATATTGTTATCCCTTGGGTCTTGTTCATTGATTTTGTTGTTTTGAGTGTAATGATAATTTGCTGAAGCGCAATGACAAGAGTGGCATGGCGATGATGATAGTTTTGGTCAATTGTGTGGCGATGCTCAGTCTAAAATAAGGTGTGGCATTTGGAAGTAGCAATGTTAGACCGATCTAAAATGAGTAGGCATAAAAAAAGCCCGGACGCTAGCATCTAGGCTTCAACTGAAAGTTTAGAAGGGCTTATAAGTAACCATGTAGTTGGCGATATAAACCAGGGGTCACTCCTGTCCATTTCTTAAATGCACGGTGGAACGTACTGGTTTCACTAAAGCCAACCTGTTGAGCAACGTCTTCTAAGGTCAGATTTGGATTGAGGAGTAAATGAATGGCAGCATCACGACGCAAAGCATCTTTTACACCTTGGTAGCTTTTACCTTCAGCCGCTAAACGACGACGTAGCGTTTGTGGAGATAAATACAACATCGAAGCCACGTCATTCAAGGTTGGCATTTCTTCACCAATTTGACTCTTCAGTACTTCGCGAATACGTGAAGTTAAAGAATTGGTGTTTTTAAATTTAACCAATAGCTGTGCTGGTGCTGCTTTCAGGAACTCTTCGAGCGTTTCTTCATTTTGGCGAATAGGTAAATCGAGATAATCTGCCGCAAAGGTAATTTCGGTACGTGGCATGTCAAACTGCATCACGGGTGCGAAAAACAGCGCATCATATTCATCAGCATGTGCAGGACGTGAGTAACCAAAATGCACACGCTCTAATGGCAAGCGGCGTTCAATTAGCCACGATGCCAAGCCATGCCAAATCATCAGCATACTTTCGGTAATGAAATGATTCGGATCCATTTCTGTTGGAATTAAAGGTACTAAACGCGCTTCATGTTTATCGCGCTCGAGCGCAACACACCATTCATCTCCAAAGAGTTTGTAGAATTGTGTCGATAATTCCAGAGCATCACCCAAGGTTTTGGCATGAATGATCAGTTGGCACATAATCGCAAAGGTACCCAAGCGACGAGGCTGGGTATCAAAGCCGATGTGTTCATCCTGAGTCACCATCCACAACATTTTCACGAAACGTGTATATTGTTCTGGTGAAATTCGAGCTTTAGGTTGGCGCAGCAGTTCTGCTTCGATGCCGACATGCGATAGCAATGTTTCGACATCCATGCCGAGGCGTTTTACGCCAGTCAAAGCCGCATTGACAAAATGGATACTGATCGTATCGCGGCTCATATTAAATCCTTCCGTCTCTTTTATATTCACTTGCGTATGACCTAAATGACGCTAAAAAAAGTTTTATAGGCAATTTACAATAGGTAAATTAGCCTTTTTACATGTTAAATTGCCGAAATGATCAAGGTAAATGGCTGAACATGACATTGTTTTGTGGATTTTATATTTCTAAGATAGATAAAAATACAACAGTTCAAGAGTAAAAAGAATATGCAATATGCTTTAAAAGGATTGAAAGTACTCGATTTTTCAACGTTATTACCTGGTCCATTTGCGACCTTATATTTGGCAGATCTAGGTGCAGAAGTGATTCATGTAGAATCACCGACTCGACCCGACCTGATCCGAATCTTTCCGCCCTATGCACATGGGCAGGCAACTGCGCATTTATATCTCAATCGCAACAAGCAGTCCGTAGCCTTAGATTTAAAGGATGCACAAAACATTGCTCAGATTCATGAGCGGATTCAGGACTACGACATTGTGGTTGAGCAATTTCGTCCAGGGGTCATGCAGCGTCTAGGTTTAGACTATGCTACCTTATCAAAAATTAATCCGCGTTTGATTTATTGTTCGATTACTGGCTATGGTCAAACGGGTGACTATAAAGATAAAGCAGGGCACGATATTAACTATTTAGCGCTGTCTGGTATTGCGGGGCATAGTGGGCGTGTACAAGGCGGACCACCACCACTGGGAATTCAAGTTGCTGATATTGCGGGTGGGTCTTTGCATGCCGTTATTGCGATTTTAAGCGCAGTGATTGAGCGTGCGCAAAGTGGGCAAGGACAATATATTGACATTTCCATGACGGATTGTGTGGTGGCACTGAATAGTATGGCCGCCGCCGCCGCATTGGCAGGAAATACCACGCAAGCTCCAGAGTCGGGCATTTTAAATGGAGTGAGCTTTTACGATTACTATGAAACGCAAGATGGTCGCTATCTGTCTATCGGTAGTTTAGAGCCACAATTCATGTCAGGCTTAGCGCAACTATTACAGCTTCCAATTTTGCAGGACAAAGGGGCTTCTGTCTCGAGTGAAGATCGCAAGATGGTGAAGCAGGCTTTGCAGGAAAAAATCAAAACCCAGACTTTAGCGCAATGGCAGCAGTTATTTGCAGTACAAGATGTCTGTGTAGAACCTGTTTTACAGCTGGATGAAGCCTTGCATTCTGATTTGGCACAGCAGCGTCATTGGGTGGTTCAAGTGCCATTGTCTGTAGATTCAAGCGAAACCCAAGCGCAGCTTGCTTGCCCCATCAAGTTCTCTCGCTCCAGTATGCGCTATGATTTTATTGGGCAAGCTTTGGGTGTCGGCCAATGGTAGCCTGCACAAGCTAGTAGTCGTTCATAAGATCAAACACTTAACAAAAAACGACAAAAAGATAATATTTGATCATGAAAAAACAGGCGTAACCTGAATAGCAATCACAGAATTATAAATGGTTGCAGCTATGCACAAATTCCGTAGGACATGGAAATGGCTGGCGCTGTGTGTCATGGGGTGGAGCATCACTTCATCAGTACAGGCGCAATCTGCTTTTACAGCGGAAAGTCCGTGGATGTTTGGGGACTGGAATGGTTCCCGAACGGCATTACAAGAGAAGGGTTATCGCTTTGATTTCGGCTATACAGGCGAGTTGGCGAGCCTTCTAGATGCAAAAAATCACCCTGCTGATGGGACGGAATATGCTGATCAGTTTGTCATTGGAAGTCATTTTGATTTAGAAAAAATATGGGGCTGGCAAGATACCGAAGCGCAAATTATTGTGACGGAGCGAAATGGTCATTCGCTTTCGCAAACCGCTGAGGCTCTGGCAGGGCATTTAAGTTCAACCCAAGAAGTCTGGGGACGTGGGCAAACTTGGCGACTGACGAATTTCTGGATCAAAAAGCAATTTTTAAATCAGCAACTTGATATCAAAATCGGGCGTTTTGGTGAAGGGGAGGATTTTAATAGCTTCGACTGTCGCTTTCAGAATTTGGCTTTATGTGGTTCCCAAGTGGGCAACTGGGTGGGTGATCAATGGTTTAACTGGCCTGTGAGTCAATGGGCGGCACGGCTGAAATATCAATTTTCGCCTGAGTTGTTTAGCCAGATTGGTGTCTATGAATATAATCCCGACAATTTAAAACGCAGCCAAGGCTTTAATTTGAGTATGTCGGGTGGGGATGGCGTGATTTTACCCGTGGAATTGGTTTGGCAACCGCAGATCAGTGCGCAGGCAAAAGCAGGTGAATATCGCTGGGGCTATTATTACAGTACCGCAGACGCTACCGAAATTCAGAATCCAACAGCAACCTCGCATAAACAAGGGCTTTGGTTGGTCGCCAAACAGCAATTACTGCAACATGATCAAGATCCGCATCGTGGCTTGACGGGCTTTTTGAACCTCACTTTGCATGATGATAAGACCAATCGCGTAGATAATATGCAAAATATTGGTTTGATTTATACTGGGCTATTTCAACAACGTCCGCAAGATGAAATGGCATTGGGCTTTGCTCGAATACATTTGAATGATGAGCTGAACACAGGGCAAAGTGAAGAATATAACACGGAATTTTACTATGGCTTACAAGCGACTCATTGGCTCATGATCCGCCCGAATCTTCAATATATACGGCATGTAGGTGCCTATAAGAATGGCGAAAATGTCTGGGTTGGAGGCGTTAAGTTTCAAACAGCATTCTAGATGTCTGATCCATGTTGAATATCTAGATCGGACGAACATGGATTTGAACCGTATAAGAAACCAAAACACTAGGCACGCTATGATGTAACACATTATAGAAGAAGCCATGAATAATAAAAACATGAGGTGAAGAGAATGAGTAACCCATCCAGTACTATGCGAACGTTGACCGTAATTGTGATGTTCTTGATTGCGCTCTATCTCTTGATTGGCGGAATTTGGCTCATTTTATTAGGGGGTTCTATTTATTATGTGATTGCTGCCTGCTTGTTGTTGGCATCAGCACTTTTATTCAAGCGAAATCAAGCATCATCATTATGGCTCTACAGTTTTCTGATGCTGGCAACCATTCTGTGGAGTCTGTGGGAGGTGGGTACGGACTTCTGGGCCTTGGCGCCACGTCTAGATATTTTGGGGATACTTGGCTTATGGCTGCTTATTCCTACAGTGACTCGAAACATGAGTTCGGTGCAGGGCAGTAAAGTTGCCCTTTCAGGAACATTACTGATTGCAATAGTGGTTATGGTCTATGCGATTTTTAATGACCCACAAGAAATTAACGGGGTGATTCAGCAGCCACAGCCAAAAACTGCACAAGCTGTAGATGGTATCGAAGAGCAAGATTGGCCTGCCTATGGGCGGACTCAAGCTGGGGTACGCTATTCTCCGCTGACACAAATTAACGATCAAAATGTCAAAGACCTTAAAGTGGCTTGGACATTCCGTACCGGAGATGTCAAAACCGATCAGGACTCGGGTGAAACCACCAATCAGGTAACCCCGATTAAAGTCGGGAATAATCTCTTTTTGTGTACTACACACCAATGGTTAATTGCCTTAGATCCTGTCACAGGGGCCGAAAAATGGCGTTTTGATCCCAAGTTAAAAGCGGATCATACTTTTCAGCATCTAACCTGTCGTGGGGTCATGTATTACGATGCCAGTAACACGGCTGAGTTTGCGACCAGCTTACAGCAACGCAGCAGCTTATCGGCTGAATGTCCTCGAAAAGTGATTGTTCCTGTCAATGATGGACGCTTAGTGGCAGTGAATGCGGATACAGGTAAAGCCTGTTCAGATTTCGGGGTCAAGGGTGAGGTCGATCTACAAAAATTTATGCCTTATGCCTATCCAGGTGGCTATAACCCAACATCTCCAGGCATTATTTCAGGCACTACTGTAGTGATTGCGGGTTCCGTGACCGATAACTATTCCTCTAAAGAGCCTTCTGGGGTGATTCGTGGCTATGATGTGAATACGGGGGAATTGCTTTGGGTCTTTGATACCGGCGCTCAAAATCCGAATGCCATGCCCAATGAAAATACTACGTTTGTGCATAACTCGCCCAATGCATGGGCCCCTTTAGCGTACGATGCCAAACTCGATATTGTCTATGTGCCAACAGGGGTGGGAACACCTGATATCTGGGGGGGAGACCGCACAGAACTCAAAGAGCGTTATGCCAATTCCATGTTGGCGATTAATGCCAGTACAGGCAAATTGGTTTGGCATTTCCAGACCACGCATCATGATCTGTGGGATATGGATGTTCCAGCGCAACCTTCCTTGGCCGATATTCAGGATACTACGGGTCAAACCGTTCCCGCGATTTATGTATTAACCAAAACCGGTAACGTATTTGTGCTGGATCGACGCACCGGCAAAACGATCGTGCCAATCAACGAGCGGGCAGTGCCACAAAGGGTGAAACGCGGACCGCAAACGCAAGGTGAGCATTATTCAGCAACGCAGCCTTTTTCCGATCTAAATCTGGCACCACAAGAAAAATTAAAAGATAAAGATATGTGGGGCGCGACCATGTTTGATCAACTGATCTGCCGTGTTGCATTTCACCGTCTGAATTATGATGGCATTTATACCCCGCCGTCTGAAAATGGCACTTTAGTCTTTCCTGGCAATTTAGGGGTCTTTGAATGGGGCGGCATGTCGGTCAATACCGATCGTCAGGTGGCAGTCATGAATCCGATTGGCTTGCCATTTGTGAGTCGCTTAATTCCAGCCGACCCGAACCGTCAGGAAACCGCCAAAGGGGCAGGCACTGAACAGGGCATTCAACCGATGTATGGCGTGCCATATGGCGTAGAAATCAGCGCATTCTTATCACCCCTTGGTCTGCCATGTAAGCAGCCAGCTTGGGGTTATGTGGCAGGGGTAGATTTAAAAACCCATCAAGTGGTCTGGAAAAAACGCATTGGCACCATCCGCGACAGTTTGCCGCAATTGTTTCAGTTACCACCGTTAAAAATTGGTGTACCTGGACTCGGCGGTCCTATTTCTACTGCGGGCAATGTTATGTTTGTTGCGGCCACACAAGACAATTATCTGCGTGCTTTTAATGTCAGCAATGGCGAGCAGTTGTGGGAAGGGCGGTTACCTGCAGGTGGACAAGCTACACCCATGACCTATGAAGCGAATGGTAAACAGTATGTCGTCATTATGGCGGGTGGTCATGGCTCTTTTGGTACCAAAATGGGCGATTCTGTCGTGGCTTATGCATTACCGTAAAAGATCTTTGTTTAAACGCAAAAGCCTGATTCGCCAGGCTTTTGCTGTTAAAAAGCAATTGAAAAGGATTGCCTAATGCCGTCGAGTACATTTTAACGACTGTAGTCGTATGACGATAAAATCAATACATGTATTTTTAATGCGATAAATCATTGATCCTGCAGTTCTGCTTGAGATTGTCTTGTCACCTGTACATAGGCTGAGCCTTGATCACCAGCAAAAATAGGATTTCTATTTCACCTTAAGGATGTTTTTGAGGTAAAACTCCCTAAACCGTCAAGCCAGTATTGAGGGGAATTTGATTGATTGGACTTTGGGCATAAATTTTAAAAATGATCAACGAAGATGGGCGTGATTCCGTGATTGCAACACCTCATTTTAGTGGAAAGAACAGCAGCAACAGCAATAAAATATGAGTTTGGAGAGAGTGGCGGTGAGTTAGATTAATATTGCATAAGCATCTAATCAAAAAGAATAAAAGCTAAAAAAAGTTCAAGGATTTGGCGGAAATGTCACGAATATTTATCTTTATCAATAAAACCGCTATGAAATATGTAAAAAACGCATTTTGTTGATAGTTTAAATGTCGTTATGCTGTCAGTCGTTATAATTAAACTACTAGCTGTACGCCATGTATTTATATACTGATTTTGATCAGCAACTGATCAATGAACGTGTTGCACAGTTCCGTGATCAAACGGAACGTTATTTAGCAGGTAAACTCACTGAAGATGAATACCGCCCGCTACGTCTTCAAAATGGTTTATACGTACAACGCTATGCGCCAATGTTACGTATTGCCGTTCCTTATGGTTTGATGAGTTCAACCCAGTTACGCAAGGTTGCGGAATTGGCGAAAGAATATGACCGTGGCTATGCCCATGTGTCAACACGTCAAAACATTCAGTTTAACTGGCCAGCGCTTGAAAACGTGCCTGATATGCTTGCCGAATTGGCAACAGTACAGATGCACGCGATTCAAACATCAGGTAACTGTATCCGTAACACTACCACCGACCAATATGCAGGCGTGGTTGCGGGTGAAATTGCTGACCCGCGTCCAACGTGTGAATTGATCCGTCAATGGTCAACTTTCCATCCTGAATTCGCTTTCTTGCCACGTAAATTTAAAATTGCCGTGTCAGCTTTAGAAGAAGTGGATCGTGCTGCAACTTCTTTCCACGATATCGGTGTGTATATCGTGAAAAATGCAGCAGGTGAGATTGGCTATAAAATCAAAGTGGGTGGTGGTTTAGGTCGTACCCCAATTATTGGTTCAATCATCAAAGAATGGCTACCCCGTGAAGATTTAATTGCTTATCTTGAAGCGGTACTTCGTGTTTATAACCTACATGGTCGCCGTGACAATAAATATAAAGCGCGTATCAAAATTTTAGTGAAAGCACTTACACCAGAAGTGTTTGCTGAAAAAGTGGAAGCAGAATTTGCTCACACGATTAAAACACTGAAAGTGGATGCTGAAACTTTAGCAAAACTCGATGAAGAATTTACACCATTTGCTTATCAGCAATTGGCAGATGAAGACTTTACGGCAGTATTTGCAGAACATCCTAAGTTCAAACAATGGTTTAACATCAATACCAATGCGCATAAAGTGGCGGGTTACCGTGTTGTAACCATTTCATTAAAACGCGCAGGTATTGCACCAGGTGATGTGACTACTGCGGAAATGAATTTGATTGCAGATCTTGCAGACAAATATACTTTCGGTGAATTACGTACCACCCACGAACAAAACATTTCTTTGGTCGATGTACCGCAGAAAGACCTGTTCGAATTATGGCAAACGCTTGAACAGCATGACTTGGCGCGTGCGCACATTGGCTTTATTACCGATATTATCTGCTGCCCAGGCGGTGATTTCTGTTCATTAGCCAATGCGAAATCAATTCCAATTTCTGAAGCGATTTCACGTCGTTTTGATGATCTAGATACGGTTTACAATCTTGGTCATATTGATTTGAACATTTCTGGCTGTATGAATGCTTGTGGTCATCACCATGTCGGCAATATTGGTATTTTAGGTGTGGATAAAAAAGGTGCTGAATTCTACCAAATTACGTTGGGCGGGAATGCAGACCATGATGCTTCGATTGGTGACATCTTAGGGCCATCATTTGCGGCTGAAGCTGTGCCAGACATCATTGAAGAAATTCTGAATACTTATCTTGATTTGCGTCAAGAGGGTGAAGAGTTCATTGAGACTTATCGCCGTGTTGGCATTCAACCATTTAAGGAGCGTGCTTATGCTTAATACCGCACTACAAGTGCTCTCTAAAGATGGCACAATTGCAGACAATAGCTACCAGTTGATTGGTGAAGATGCTGTCTTACCACAAGGTGATGTGGTGCTGACTGTTGATCAATTGGATCAACTGGCGAACATTACAGGTAAAAAAGCCTTACTGATTACGGTAGATGCTTCTCCTGAAGTCAATGAATTTCCGTTAGATCAGTTAGATGCGATCTTTATCGATTTCGCAGGTTTTAACGATGGTCGTGGCTATTCATTTGCTGCATTGCTACGTCGTCAAGGTTTTCAAGGCGAATTGCGTGCGACAGGTGATGTGTTTAAGGATGTCTTAAACTATATGAAGCGTTCTGGTTTCGATACTTTTGTGATTAAAGAAGGTAAAGATGTTCAGGAAGCGGCAGCAGGTTTAGCTGATTTTACCAATCCTTACCAAGCCTCCACTGCAGTTGCTCAAGCAAGTTATCAAACTGGAGCTTAATCAGCTTTTCAGTGGGAAAAGCCAGATTTAATCTGGCTTTTTTATTTGTAGATTCATCAATTTATGAGGGTGTATAGCGCTATATCTCTACAAGTTGACAGTTCACCATCCATTTCACGCCAAATTGATCGGTAAAAGCACCATACAAGGCACCCCAAAAGGTTTTCTCTAAAGGCATTTCAATCTGACCATTGACCGAGAGTGCGTCAAATAAGCGTTGAGCTTCTTCTTGTTCATTTTGTTCAAGATTAATCGAAATATAGTGATTAGTTCCTTGAATAAATACCGCATTCGGTGCACAAAGCTGCTCCGATGTATCGGATGCCATGAGCACGGTAAAGTCATTAATCGGTAATGAAACATGCAGGATCAAATTTTTATCTGCTTCTGATAAGGTCACGCCTTCACTGGGTGGCATATCTCCATAACGACTCAGCATGGAAAACTCACCGCCAAAGACAGACTTGTAAAAATTAAAAGCAGCTTCAGCTTGACCTTGGAAATTGAGATAATGGTTTAGATGCATTTTATTGTTCCATTTTATTTTTGAGTATTTTAATTTAGCAGGCTATCCAATCAATAATGAAAAAAAATGTAAGCATAAAAAAATCTCCCGTTTGGGAGATTTTTTTAACACCATCTTTTATAACTTAGAGCAGTTCGATTGCAACAGCAGTTGCTTCACCGCCACCGATACAGAGTGCGGCAATCCCTTTTTTGCCACCAGTACGTTTTAAGGCATGAATCAGGGTCAGGATAATACGAGAACCTGTTGAACCTACAGGGTGTCCAAGTGCACATGCACCACCATTGATGTTCACTTTAGCGGGATCAAGTTTAAAGTCATCCATTGGGCACATGGTGACCATAGCAAAGGCTTCATTGATTTCCCAAAGGTCAACTTCTTGTGCATCCCAACCGGTCTTTTTCAAAACTTTCTCAATCGCGCCAACTGGTGCAATGGTGAATTCAGAAGGGTGTTGAGAGTTAGATGCGTATGCCATGATTTTAGCCAATGGCTGTAAACCTTTAGCGGCTGCATTATTGGCAGAAGTTAATACTAAAGCTGAGGCACCATCAGAAATGGAGCTGGCATTGGCTGCGGTAATCGTGCCATCTTTGGCAAATGCAGGGCGTAAAGTCGGAATTTTATCGATATTGGCATTGAATGGCTGTTCGTCTTTATCAATAACGACATCACCCTTACGTGTAGACACCGTCACAGGAACGATTTCATCAGCAAAATAGCCTTCTTGAACTGCCGTTTGTGCACGTTGTAAAGAACGAATTGCGAATTCATCCATTTGTTCACGAGTATAGCCGCGCGTGTTGGCCATATCTTGCGCAAAAGAACCCATTAAGCGGCCTGTTTCAGCATCTTCTAAGCCATCAAGGAACATATGATCTTTTACATCGCCATGCCCCATACGGTAACCCGCACGTGCTTTGGTGAGAATGTATGGTGCATTGGTCATGGATTCCATACCGCCTGCAACTACAATTTCAGCCGAATCTGCTTTAATCATGTCGGCAGCTTGCATCACGGCTTTCATGCCTGAACCACATAATTTGTTGATGGTAACCGCACCCGTTGAATCAGGTAGTCCTGCTTTACGCATGGCTTGACGTGCTGGGCCTTGTTTTAAACCCGCAGGTAAAACACAGCCCATAATGACTTCTTCTACATCGCTAGGTTGTAGACCTGCACGTGCGATGGCCTCTTTAATTGAAGCAGCACCGAGTTCAGGAGCGGTTAATCCTGAAAGACTGCCTTGAAATCCGCCCATAGCGGTGCGTGCACCATTTACAATCACGATATCCGTCATTGATATAACTCCGAATGAATATAATCAGTTTTTGTTCAATCTATAGCAGTATATTGAAAACAATAAATCAGATGTTGTATTTGCTGTAGACTGGACGGTTCTCAACAATTTGCAAGATTTTCACTGCGGACATGTCCCATTTTATTAAGAATAATTTTCATATGATCATGGGTTTGAGATGAACAATAATAAAAACTACCATTCGACCCGATAGGAAGTCCGTGCTCGGAGAGAAAATTCAAGCTAGAAAAATTTAAGGTGCCACGCCAATTTAGACTGCCGTAATGTAAATGGGTATTTTCGCTGTTAATCAGCATCTCTTGACTGTCTATTTGTCGGTTTTTATTGGAATCTAGAAATACGATAAAACCATGTTGCCACATTGAGTTTTTACAGGTTTTATTGTCTGCTGTGGAACATATCACGACATTTGTGTGATGGATGAGCGCATGCTGTTTAGCAATTTGGACGTTGTTAATAATTTGTCGATAGATTGCACGACGTTCTTGTTGTGCTCTTATCTCATGGTAATAAGGCGCAGCTAACGTAAAGAGTATTGACAATACTAATAATGTAATGGCAAGTTCTACTAACGTAAAAGCCAAATTTTTATAGAGGTGCATATAAAACAACCTAAGTATCTGTATTTTTTAGTTTAATAATGAATATTAATGCATTGTTTTTTATTCATTTTATAATGAAAAAAGTGTTTCTCTAACAACATGAAAATGCTATAGTGAAGCGCAAGTGACAATAAGCTATTCTTAAAAAGAAAGAGATTATAAATTTACTGAACTACAACTGAAATTGTAAGTAATTTTGTCAATAATTTACTTGATTAAAATTATCAAACACTTGGACAAACGAACTCAGTGTTTGTATTATTCAAGGTGAGTAGCTTAAAAATAAAACTGGGGTATTTAAAAAAGCCTATCTCAGGATAGCAAAAATTTTAGGCTTAGCTTGAACAACAATTGTTTATCTCTGGAGGATAAATCCATGAAAATGAGTCGTATTGCTTTAGCGATGCTCGTTGCTGCACCTTTGGCTGCTGCTAACGCTGGTGTAACTATCACGCCATTAATGCTTGGTTATACAATGTTTGGCACAGACCATAACAACAGTAACTTAACAGATAGTCATGAATTACAAGATGACCTATTTGTTGGTGCTGCTTTGGGTGTTGAGCTTACTCCATGGTTAGGTTTTGAAGCTGAATATAACCAAGTGAAAGGTGATGTTGATCCAAACGCTGGTGAATACAAGCAAAAGCAAATCAACGGTAACTTCTATGCTACTTCTGATTTGTTCACTAAAAATTATGACAGCAAAATCAAGCCATACGTATTATTAGGTGCTGGTCACTACGAATACGATTTTGACAATGCTGCTTTGGGTTACCGTGATGGTGAAGAAGGTACACTTGGTAATGCTGGTTTAGGCGCTTTCTGGCGTTTAAATGATGCATTGTCTCTTCGTACTGAAGCACGTGCTACATATAACATTGATGAAGACTTCTGGAACTACACAGCTTTAGCTGGTCTTAACGTAGTTCTTGGTGGTCACTTAAAACCTGCTGCGCCTGTAGTAGAAGTTGAGCCAGTTGCTCCAGTTGAGCCAGTTCCTGAGCAATTGACTGAAGATCTTAACATGGAACTTCGTGTGTTCTTTGATACGAACAAATCAAACATCAAAGACCAATACAAGCCAGAAATTGCTAAAGTTGCTGAGAAGTTAGTTGAATATCCAAACGCTACTGCTCGCATCGAAGGTCACACAGATAACACTGGTCCACGTGCATTGAATGAACGTTTATCTTTAGCTCGTGCTAACTCTGTTAAAACTGCTCTTGTAAATGAATACAACGTTGACGCGTCTCGTTTGTCAACTCAAGGTTTCGCTTGGGATCAACCGATTGCTGACAACAAAACTAAAGAAGGTCGTGCTATGAACCGTCGTGTATTCGCGACAATCACTGGTAGCCGTACTGTTACAGTACAACCTGGTCAAGCTCAATAATTCATTATTGAATTTGATTTAAAAAAGCAGCCTTAAGGCTGCTTTTTTTATAAGGTATTTTCTTTATTAGTATTAATTGCTTTTATGTAGATTGATAAAAAAAGCGAGCTAAATGCTCGCTTTTTTTATCTTAATTTACTCAGTATGCTTATTGACCATCAAAAGTGATATGCGAGCTGGCATTCATTAAACGATCTGCCCCTTCTTCAGAAAGTTTGATTTGTAGACGTAAGTCGTTTGGTGAATCGGCATGTTTTAATGCGTCTTTATAGGTAATTTGCTTAGCTTTGTATAAATCATATAGCGCTTGGTCAAAGGTTTGCATACCAAGTTCACGTGAACGCTTCATTAAGTCTTTAATTTCATGTACATCACCCTTACGAATGAGATCAGAAATTAAAGGGGAGTTAATGAGAATTTCAATTGCGGCACGACGTGAATTTCCATCAATGGTTGGAATCAGTTGCTGCGCCACCATGGCTTTTAGGTTTAAAGATAGGTCCATAAATAACTGGCCGTGACGATCAGCTTCGAAGAAGTGAATAATCCGGTCAATCGCTTGGTTTGCGTTGTTGGCATGTAGCGTTGCAAAAACTAAATGACCTGTTTCTGCAAAGGCTATCGCGTAATCCATGGTTTCACGCGAACGAATCTCACCAATTAAAATGACATCGGGGGCTTGACGTAAAGTATTCTTTAAAGCAACTTCAAAAGAATCGGTATCGATACCCACTTCGCGTTGGGTAATAATACAACCAGCATGTTCATGAATAAATTCAATTGGGTCTTCAATGGTAATGATATGACCTTGAGAGTTCTGGTTGCGATAGCCAATAATAGATGCCAGAGAAGTCGATTTACCAGTACCTGTTGCACCAACGAAGATAATAATTCCACGCTTGGTCATGGCTAAATCTTTTAGTACAGCAGGAAGTTTGAGCTCATCCATGGTTGGGATTTTGGTTTCAATACGACGTAGCACCATGCCTGGCTGATCACGCTGTTGAAATGCGCTGACACGGAATCGTGCTGTTTTTTCTCGGTTCATGATGGCAAAGTTGCATTCGCGTGTGTCTGCGAACTCTTTTCTTTGCTTCTCGCTCATGATCGAGTTGAGAAGTTGCCCAACAATTTCACCTGTTAACTTGGTTTTTGCTACAGGCACAATTTGTCCATTGATCTTCATCGATGGTTCAACTTCAGCCGTGACAAAAAGATCTGAGGCTTTCTGTTGAATCATTAAATTTAATAAGTCATTAAAGTCCATAACCGTTTTCCTAATTCCGTTTCAGTATTCTTATAAGAATGATTCTGGTTGTTTTGCGACAGTACGAGCTGTTTGCGGACTGATTACACCTTTTGAAACAAGGGTCTTTAAGCTTTGATCAAGTGTGGTCATGCCATAGTTTGCACCTGTTTGGATGGCAGAGTACATTTGAGCAACTTTGTTTTCACGAATTAAGTTACGAATTGCAGGAATACCGATCATGATTTCATGTGCGGCAACACGTCCGCCACCGTTTTTCTTTAATAAGGTTTGTGAAATCACCGCTTGTAACGATTCGGATAACATGGCACGAACCATGTCTTTTTCTTCGGCAGGAAAGACGTCAATTACACGGTCAATGGTTTTTGCAGCAGATGTGGTATGTAATGTACCGAAAACCAAGTGACCTGTTTCTGCCGCAGTTAACGCTAAGCGGATGGTTTCAAGGTCACGCATCTCACCGACCAAGATAATGTCAGGGTCTTCACGTAAGGCCGAGCGTAATGCTTCATTAAAGCCATGCGTATCACGATGTACTTCTCGCTGGTTGATGAGGCATTTTTTGGATTGGTGTACAAATTCGATCGGGTCTTCGACCGTTAAAATGTGATCGTAGCGACGATCGTTAATATAGTCGAGCATGGCTGCGAGTGTGGTTGATTTACCTGAACCTGTAGGACCTGTCACCAAGACAATGCCACGAGGGTAGTCACAAATTTCTTTAAAGATATTGCCAAGACCCAAGTCATCCATTGTTAATACTTTGGATGGAATGGTACGGAATACGGCACCTGCACCGCGGTTTTGGTTGAAGGCATTGACACGGAAACGCGCCACCCCCGGCACTTCAAAGGAAAAGTCAGTTTCAAGCAGTTCTTCATAATCACGACGTTGTTTGTCATTCATGATGTCGTACACCAATTTGTGTACTTCTTTGTGTTCCAGTGCTGGTAAATTAATACGACGAACTTCACCGTCGACGCGAATCATTGGTGGCATGCCCGCAGATAAGTGTAAGTCTGAAGCCCCGTTTTTTGCAGAAAATGCCAATAATTCTGTAATGTCCATAAGTTCCCCGAGATCATATAAATCTTAATTATTTTGATAGAATAATAAGGCTTTCCTGCCGCGTAACCAACAGTTAGAGTGGCTTGAACGTAAAAAAAGATGAATGAAATGAGAATATCGTCAATGAATAGTTTGAAAGAGTCGCGAAATCAAGTTTTAGAGCACATTAAGGCAGCCTGTGAAAGTGCGAAACGAGATACTGCAACAGTAGAGTTACTTGCGGTTTCTAAAACTCATCCAAGCGAAGCATTGCGCGAGATGTATGCCGCGGGGCAGCATGCATTTGGTGAAAACTATTTGCAAGAAGCCTTGGATAAGATGGAGGCTTTAAAAGATTTAGAGATTGAGTGGCACTTTATCGGGCATGTGCAACGGAATAAGACCAAACATTTGGCAGAAAAATTTGCTTGGGTGCATGGGGTTGATCGCTTGATTATTGCTGAGCGTCTATCCAGTCAACGCTCAGCGACACAGCGGGTTTTAAATATTTGCCTGCAGGTAAATATTGATGCTCAAGATACAAAAGATGGGTGTCAGCCAGATCAGGTTGCTGAGTTGGTGCGTGAAATCAGCCAACTTCCGCATTTAAAACTTCGTGGAATTATGGTGATTCCTGCACCGAATAATAGCGCCGCTTTCATGGAGGCAAAAAAGCTGTTTAATCAAGTCAAAGAATGCCATGCTCATCCAGAAGATTGGGACACCTTAAGCATGGGCATGTCGGGGGATCTTAATGCTGCAATTGCCGCAGGCTCAACCATAGTACGGATAGGTACAGCACTCTTTGGAGCACGAGATTATGCTCAAACTAAATCCTAGATGTAATTTGTAGCTTTTGGCTGACACGATTTAGGTCTTTTTACCTCTAGGTTGGAGAGGCGAATGTGCATATGATGAACTCATCAGGAACAGGATGTTTCATTAGAATAACAATAACAGTGAAGAATGGATGCAAACGGTACGACAGGAGTTATACCTTCGCAAGATCTAAAAAAGCCTCGACAGGATGTCGGGGCTTTTTAGTGATTTGATCGGCAATTTTAATACGCTTGGCTAAATACAGGAGTACTAAAAGCGCCATAACAGGTTGTCGCTTGGGAATTTATTTTTTAGCTTAACTTTAAATTCACCCATAAAAAACAGCCCGAAGGCTGTTTTTTAATAGGGAAATTATTCGCGGTCTAGATTCATTGGCTTAACATCCATGTCGTGGTAGGAAATCAACTTGGTTTTGTATTTCCATTTATAACCAAGCCAAATCACCAAGAATAAGAAAATACCGATATACGTTGATAGAACGGATAACCACTCACCCGCAAGTACCGCTTGGTAATTCTGACCGAGGACAACAATTGAACATAGGATAAAGGCAAACCATGGTGCAAAGGGGAAGAATTTTGCACGATAAGCTAAATCTTCAATTTTATGTCCTTGTGCAATATACCCTTTACGGAAGCGATAGTGTGAAACAGCAATTCCCAGCCAAACGATAAAACCACACATCCCAGACATGTTGAGCAACCAGTTGAATACTTGTTCTTCACCAATAAAAGTGGTTAAGAAGCACAGTGCAGCAATTACTGTTGTTGCATAAAGTGCATTCATTGGTACGCCACGCGGATCAAGTTTGCCAAACAGCTTAGGTGCGCTACCGTTCTGTGCCATGTTAAACAGCATCCGGGTTGAGGTATACATACCTGAGTTACCTGCTGAAAGAATTGCAGTCAAAATCACCGCATTCATTGCACTCGCAGCGAAGGCAAAACCCGCTTTTTCGTAGAGTAGGGTGAAAGGGGATAAAGCAATATTTTCAGACGAAGCCGCCTGTAAAAGCATCGGGTCATCGTATGAAATTAGAGTGCCGATGATGAAAATACACACGATATAAAATAACAAGATACGCCAGAAAATTTGTTTAATGGCAATCGGAATGGTTTTTTGAGGATCTTTGGATTCTCCTGCGGCAACCCCAACCATTTCCGTCCCTTGAAATGAGAATCCAGCAATCATGGCTACACCGATGAGTGCGGATAGGCCGCCAACAAAAGGCGCTTCACCCTTGGTCCAGTTTGCAAATGTTGAGGCACCTGAAGTCATCATGATTTTGGCAATTGTGAAGATACCAATAATGATGAACACAATAATCGCAAGGACTTTGACCAATGAGAAGAAGAACTCGCTTTCACCAAAGCCTTTCACTGTCAGCGCATTGATCCCAAAGACAACGGCTAGGAACAGTGCACTCCAGTAAAAGCCAGGGATATCTGGAAACCAGAATTTCATGATGAATTGGACGGCAACCAATTCAAATGCAACCGTAATCGCCCAGTTGTACCAATAGTTCCAACCAAGGGCAAAACCAAAACCGCCTTCAACATATTTAGTGCCATAAGTAAAAAAAGCACCTGAAGTTGGGTTATGAGTTGCAAGTTCGCCTAGGCTGGTCATAAGAAAGTAGATCATCACGCCAATTAAGCAATAGGCGAGCAATGCACCGCCAGGACCTGCATTTGCAATGGTCGCACCTGAGGCAAGGAATAAACCTGTACCAATAGAACCACCAATGGCGATCATATTCAGATGACGAGCTCCAAGCTTACGCTTGAGTTGAGCTGGTTGAGTCGTTTCGCTCATCGTTATTCCTTAAGATTTCTTTTGCGTGCTTGCAAAAAGCACTTTAAAGCCTTGTTGATCGGCTTTGGTTGTACATTGACCAAAACTTTGCTCAATAAGTAATGGATAATTTAAAAAGCGATTGGCAACAATCCACAATTCGCCATCTGATTTCAGATGACGGCGAGAGGTTTTGCATAAATTTTCGCTGGCATTGTAATCTGTATGAATGCCTTGATGGAATGGGGGATTGCTGACGATTGCGTGTAAAAACAGTGGTGCATCTTCAATGCCGCGTACTGCTTTAATCTCAAGTTGTTCTGGTAAAAGATTATTTTTTTCAAAAGTCATTTTTGTAGATGCAAGTGCAAAGGCATCAACATCTAAAGCAAAAATGCGATTTTTCGGATTTAACTTGGCTAAATAGGCACTGATAACACCTGCACCACAACCAAAGTCTGCAATTTTCCCCGATGTGACTTCCGATAGATACGGGAGTAAAACGGCTGTACCGACATCTAGGCGATTCTGGCTAAACACACCTGGTAACGCACTAATTTGTAACTCACCTTTCGGGGTTTGCACGGTGTAGTGTTGTGCCCACTCAGCCAAAGGTTTTGCGGTTACGGTCTTTTCGGTGACCAGTTGCCACATTTGACAATGTCGGGCGCTATCTAATTTGAGGCTTTTACCAAAAGGTTGTAGCTGCTTGGCAGCACGTTCCACGCCCCCTTTTTTTTCACCAACTAAAAAGATAGAAGAACCCACCGCCATACGACTGACCAGTTGGTGTAGCACATAGTTAAGTAGTTCTTTTGATTTTGGAACAAAAACAATAGCTTGTTCAAAGCTAACCTCTGGTAAATCAGTGCCAAAATGTACAGAGCTTTGTTGAGCCTCAAAATATTGTAATTCGTTAAAATTCCATGTCCAAAAATGGGGGGTAACCGTCCCTGCGAGTTCTGAACTTAATGCATCACAAGGCGCATTGACCAACAGAATTGAGCCGGAAAGAAACGCGTGCTGACGAAGAACAACTTCACTTCGTGGATCCATCTTATTTACTCCATAGTAAAAACGATGCCCAGACAATGCTGGGCAAGGTGCATACAGAAATGAAAATTTATTTCTTCGTTTCAGGAAGCACAATATTTAAAATCAGTGCGGCAATACCACCGGTCGCAACACCCGAACTAAAAATGTTACGGAACAATTCAGGGAGATGTTCCAAAATTTGCGGTACTTGTGCAACACCCAGTCCGAGTGCCAGTGAAATGGCAATAATGAGTAGGGCGCGACGGTCAAGGTGAACCCCAGACAGAATATTAATGCCAGATGCCGCAACTGCACCGAACATCACCATTACAGCACCACCTAATACCGCTTGCGGAACCGCTTGAATTACACCTGCAACAGCGGGTAATAAACCTAAAATCACTAACATTGCAGCAATCCAGATTCCGACATAACGGCTTGCGACACCAGTCAACTGAATTACCCCGTTGTTTTGCGCAAACACCGAGCTAGGGAACGTATTAAAAATACCGGCAAGAAATGAGTTAGCCCCATTCACCAAGACCCCGCCTTTAATACGCTCCATCCAAGTGGCACCATCCACAGGCTGGTTGGAAAGTTTTGAAGTTGCGGTGATATCACCAATGGCTTCCAAAGACGTCACTAAATAGATGAAGGCCATTGGAATAAACAGGCTCCAAGAGAAGCTCAGGCCAAAGTGCATCGGTGTTGGAACTTGCACTAATGGCGCATCTTTTAAACCGGAAAAATCCAGATGTCCCATAAAGCCAGCAAGAATATAGCCCACGACCAAGGCAATTAAGATCGCTGAGCTTTTTACCCAAGTAATACGAATACGGTTGAGCAAGATAATTAAACCCAATACCGTACATGACATAATTAAGTTGTCTGTGTTGGCAAAGGTATTGTTTGACATGGCTTGATAGCCACCACCCATGCTAATTAAGCCTTCTTTAATCAAAGTCAGACCAATCAACAGCACCACAATGCCTGTCACCAATGGGGTAATTAACATTTTGATCCAAGGTAAAATCCTTGAAACGCCCATTTCAATAAATGAACCTGCAATCACCACGCCAAAAATTGCCGCCATAACAGACTCTACAGGAGTACCCGCAGCCACCATGGCAGAGCCAATCCCGATGATAGGTCCAATAAAGTTAAAACTGGTGCCTTGCACAATGAGTAAGCCTGCACCAAAAGGTCCAACTTTTTTACATTGTAAGAAAGTCGCAATCCCGGAAATCACCAAAGACATGGATAAAATCATGTTGGTGTCTTGTTTGGACACCCCCAAAGCTAAACAAATGAGTAAGCCAGGTGTAACAATTGGGACAATGATTGCGAGTAGGTGTTGAAAGGCAGCAAGGAAAGCAATAAAGGGTTGCGGGCGGTCATTTAAACCATAAACCAAATCAAGCTGATCTGGTTGATTGGGAGAGAGATTTTGATCAGACATATGTCAAAAGGCGTTAGCAAGATGGCGCTATTCTAATCGAGATACACAGCTTTACAAAACAAAATGCCGACTGCTTGTGAAAAAAAATGAGCTTGTCAATAAACTGTCACTACTAAAATCTATAATTTTTCTGTATAATTTGCCCTCAAGTTTTAGGCTTATCGAATTCTATGTCAGATATCAAAAATCTCCGCAATATTGCAATTATTGCCCACGTCGACCACGGTAAAACCACACTTGTCGATAAATTACTTCAACAATCAGGTGCTCTTGGTGATCGCGCAGGTGAGATTGAGCGTGTCATGGATTCGGGAGCTATTGAAAGTGAACGTGGTATTACCATTCTTGCAAAAAACACTGCAATCAAATGGTTAGATGAACGTACCAATACAGAATACCGTATTAACATCGTCGACACCCCGGGACACGCCGACTTCGGTGGTGAAGTTGAACGTGTAATGTCGATGGTTGACTGTGTATTGCTTCTTGTAGACTCTCAAGAAGGTCCAATGCCACAAACTCGTTTCGTAACGCAAAAAGCGTTCGCGCGTGGTTTGAAACCAATCGTGATTATCAACAAAGTAGACAAGCCAAGCGCGCGTCCAGACTGGGTTATTGACCAAGTATTTGACTTGTTTGACAACTTAGGCGGTACTGACGAACAGCTAGACTTCCCAGTTGTTTATGCATCTGGTCTTCGTGGTGTTGCTGGCCCTTCTCCAGAAGAATTGGCTGAAGACATGACGCCATTGTTCCAAACAATCGTTGATATTGTTGAACCACCAGCAGTTGATGTTGATGGTCCATTCCAAATGCAGATCTCTTCACTTGACTATAACAGCTTCGTTGGTGTTATCGGTGTTGGTCGTATTCAACGTGGTTCAGTAAAATTAAATACACCTGTAACTGTTATTGATAAAGACGGTAAGACACGTAACGGCCGTATCTTAAAAATCATGGGTTACCACGGTCTAGAGCGTATTGATGTTGAATCTGCTCAAGCAGGCGATATCGTATGTATTACAGGTATTGATGAACTTCATATTTCTGACACGATTTGTGATCCGAAAAATGTTGAAGCTTTACCACCATTGTCTGTAGATGAACCTACCGTGACAATGACTTTCCAAGTAAACAACTCACCGTTTGCAGGTAAAGAAGGTAAATTCGTTACTTCACGTAACATCCGTGAACGTTTAGACCGTGAATTAATTCACAACGTAGCATTACGTGTAGAAGACACTGACAGTCCAGACCGTTTTAAAGTATCTGGTCGTGGTGAACTTCACCTTTCAGTTTTAATTGAAAACATGCGTCGCGAAGGTTTCGAAATGGGCGTATCTCGTCCACAAGTAATCTTGAAAGAAGTTGACGGTGAAAAGCAAGAACCATACGAAAACGTAACATTTGACGTTGAAGAACAGCACCAAGGCGCTGTAATGGAACAAATGGGTAGCCGTAAAGGTGAAATGACCAATATGGAAGTTGACGGTAAAGGCCGTATCCGTATTGAAGCAACTGTACCTTCACGTGGCTTAATTGGTTTCCGTTCTGAATTCTTGACCATGACTTCTGGTACAGGGATCATGACTTCAAGCTTCTCTCACTACGGTCCAATGAAACAAGGTACTGTTGCGAAGCGTCAAAACGGTGTGTTGATTTCTATGGTTCAGGGTACTTGCCTTGGCTATGCATTGTTCAGCTTACAAGACCGTGGTCGTCTATTCGCTAAACCACAGTTAGAAGTTTACGAAGGTATGATCGTAGGGATTAACTCACGTTCAGACGATATGGTGGTTAACCCAACTAAAGCGAAACAGTTAACGAACGTACGTGCTTCTGGTACTGATGATGCGTTGACTCTTGTTCCTGCGGTTGAATACACGCTTGAACAAGCGCTTGAATTCATTGAAGATGATGAATTAGTTGAAGTAACACCTAAGTCAATCCGTATCCGTAAGCGCTGGTTGACTGAAAACGAACGTAAGCGTAACAAGTAAGTTATTCTTATCTTTGGATGATAAAAGCCGCTAAATTCATTTAGCGGCTTTTTTTTGTATAAGTTATTCTAAAAAACATTCGAAAAAGCAAAAAAACCAAGTAAATTAGAAGGAAATACATATACATAATGTATACTTCGTCACATAAATGCAAGTCAAAGAAGAACTGGAGATTTAAATGAGTATTGTACAAGAGTTTCGCGAATTTGCAGTCAAAGGCAACATGATTGACCTCGCTGTGGGTGTCATTATTGGTGGGGCATTCGGTAAAATTGTCGATTCATTGGTCAAAGATATTATTATGCCTTTAATCACGGTCATTACAGGTGGCGGTGTGGATTTTACGCAGAAATTCATTGTCTTGGGGGATAATCCGAACAATTTACAATCTTTGGATGAACTGACCAAAGCTGGTGTGAATGTACTGACTTATGGTAATTTTTTAACGGTTGCGATTAATTTCATTATTCTGGCGTGGGTGGTGTTTTTAATGGTGAAAATGTTGAATCGTATGCGCCGTAAACAAGAAGCCGCTGCGGCTGAACCAGCACCAACGCCTGAAGATATTCAATTGTTACGTGAAATTCGTGATCAGTTGAAAAATAAATCTTAATTTAAAAAAAGATAAAACGGCATGTCAGTTGCCGTTTTTTTATGCCTGAGAATTGATTGAAAGGGCTTTTTTTTGTGCAATTTTCCCATTAAGATGCGCGCAGTTTCAGTTGAGCGATGAATGTTGGATGAATCGATTATTTGTCTATGGGACTTTACGCCCGAATCATGAAAATGCCCATATCCTAGAGCGAATTGGTGAAGGAACATGGCAAAAAGGCTATGTGAATGGCGTGGTACATATTTTGGATTGGGGACCCGATCAAGGTTTGCCTGCGATTGTTCTTGATCAAAATGCACCCAAAGTGGAAGGTTATTTCTTTAGTACTGAGAAACTGACTGAACACTGGGCAGATTTGGATGATTTTGAAGGCATACAATACCAGCGTGTCCCTGTACAGGTTGAACTTGAGTCGGGTGAGCAGACTGAGGCCTGGATTTACCAGATGAAAGCGGCATAATCGATGCTTTGAGAAGTGCCTAATCATCAATCAGGCACTTCTGGTTAGCATCTTAAAATGCCATACGGAATTTAATTTCTACCAAATGAAAACCGAACTGGCTTTTAATTGGGCCATGCAATACATGTTCAGCAGCACTAAATACCAATTTATCAATCACAGGCACTAATTGTCCTTTTTTAACTTCGCCCAATTCTCCACCGCGTTTAGCCGAGTTACAGGTTGAATATTGTTTTGCAATTTTGGCAAAATCGGCACCATCTAAAATCTTCTTTTTTAACTGGTCGGCTAAGTCTTTATCTTTGACCAGAATATGTCGAACAATGGCTGTTTTCATTTGATCTTACCTCGCTTGATCGCTGTTGATGTTGGTTTCAAGGGTTGGCATTGAGGGCAGAAGACACTGGCACGTTGTCCCAGTTTCAAATTTTCCAGTGTGGTTTCACAGTTCACACACATTTCGCCTGCGCGTCCATAGGCCAATAAGGTCTGCTGGAAATAACCATTTTCCCCCATGGCATTACTATAATCCCGTAGGGTTGACCCCCCCAGTTGAATGGCTTGTTGTAAAATCCGCTTAATTTCAACCACCAATTGCTGAATTTGCATTGTGGTTAAGCTAGAGGCCTGTTGCGCAGGGTGAATCCCTAAATTGAACAGGCTCTCGGTCGCATAAATATTGCCCACACCAACCACAACATGATTATCCATTACTGCAACTTTTATGCCGACCTGTTTGTTTTTTAGTTTTTGAGTTAAATATTCGGCATTAAACGCGTCACTTAAGGGTTCAGGTCCTAAAGGGGCAAGCAATTTCGCTTCAGTTTCAGTGTCCCACCACAAGATGCAGCCGAAGCGACGCGGGTCGTGGTAGCGTAATTGCATATCATCAAATTGAATAATCAAATGATCATGCTTGCGTTGATCTGCTGTTGCTTCACAGAGCCGGAAACTTCCCGACATGCCTAAATGCCACAACATCCGATCTTGTTCAAATTCTGCCAGAATGTATTTTGAGCGCCGGGTTAATTTCAGCAGCTTTTGCCCTTGCAGGCGTTGAATGTCGGCAGGAATAGGCCAACGTAAGCGAGACTCATGCACGGTAACGGCTTGGACAGTTTGCCCAATTAAGGGCAGTAGGCTGGTTTTAGTGGTTTCGACTTCAGGTAATTCGGGCATGGGCTTTAAAACAACAGATCAAAGACAACTAGGCTAATATTGGGCTGATGAGCAAGGATTGCAAGTGTTTTAAAGCCAACTGTGCTGCCGAATGACAGCAGTTCGCCAAGAATATATAAAAAGAATATTTGCAGCTGGGCTTTAATCTGTATAACGTGAGAAGTCACGGAAATTTTATGGATGAAGCAGCAGATGTCCCGTTTATTTCAGCCGATTGAGTTTGGTTCTTTAGCCCTAAAAAATCGCATTGTGATTGCTCCGATGTGCCAATATTCGGCTAACGAGCAGGGTGAATTAAGTTATTGGCACGAACAGCAATGGGCAAACTATGCCTTGTCGGGTGCTGGGCTGTGTATCGTCGAGGCCACTGCGGTACAGGCAGAAGGGCGCATTAGCTTTGCGGATTTAGGTCTCTGGAACGATCAGCAACGCGATCACATGCAGCAACTGTTGCAGAAAGTGCGTAGTCTGTCGCCTATGCCTTTTGCTATTCAGTTGGCTCATGCGGGGCGTAAAGCATCGACGGACAAGCCTTGGTTAGGTCGTGGTCAAATTCCGCCAGCACACGTGCATGGCTGGCAAACTGTTTCGGCCAGTGACGTTGCATTTAATCCGCAAGATATTGCGCCACATGCCTTATCCATTTCAGAGTTAAAACAGGTTCAACAGGACTTTGCGAATGCCGCCAAACGAGCGGTTGCAGCAGGATTTGATTTAATTGAGTTGCATGCAGCACATGGATATTTGTTGCATCAATTCCTGTCGCCATTGGCGAATCAGCGTCAGGACGAATATGGTGGAGAATTTGAAAATCGTATCCGTATGACGCTAGAAACCTTACAAGCCATGCTGGATAGCGTTCCGCAGGGTTATCCAATTGGTGTGCGACTCTCTGCTCAAGACTGGTTTGATGGCGGCTGGACGCTGGCAGAAACGGTTGAACTGTCTAAACGCCTAGAGCAATTAGGAGCCGTGTATATTCACGTTTCCAGTGGTGGACTGCACGTCGAGCAAGCCATTCAAATTGGTGCAAATTATCAAGTTCCATTTGCCCAAGCCGTTAAGCAGGCGGTAGATATTCCCGTGATTGCAGTCGGTTTGATTACTGAGGCACAGCAGGCTGAGCAGGTCTTGCAACATGAACAGGCCGATGCGATTGGATTGGCGCGAGCCATGCTGTATGACCCGCGTTGGCCTTGGCATGCTGCGGCAGAACTGGGCGAAACTCTAGAAATTGCACCGCAATATTTGCGTTGTCAGCCTCATCAACTGAAGCAATTGTTTAAACCTTTTGCGAATTAAGCGGGCTTACTGTAAAACCGACCAATCGCATGTAGATCTATATAGAAAAGAATGAGGACGTGATTTTTAGGCAGCAACCCTGCGGAGCGAATGTATGGTTTTGAGTATTATTTTACCTATTCTCTTGCTGGTGTTGTTGGGGTTTGCCTGTGTTAAGGGTGGATTAATTCTGCCCGACCAGATCAAAGCCCTAAGTGCCTTTGTGATTAAAGTGTCCTTACCTGCATTTTTATTACATGCGTTGGCGAGTCGCAATCTGCAGGAAATTTGGCATCCCAGTTATTTTATTGCTTATGGAGGTGGTTCTTTACTGCTCTTCATTGTTGCTTTTGCCGTGTATCGCCATTATTTTCAGCATCGCCTAACGGCTTCTGCTGTCATGGCGATGGGGGCTTCCATGTCGAATACCGGCTTTATTGGGACTGCAATTTTAACCATGTTGATTGGGCAACATGCGGCCATTTATATTTCTCTGACTTTGATTATCGAAAATCTGGTGATTGTTGCCTTGGTGCTGCTGATTGCAGAGGCTGGCTTGCAGCAGGGAAGTGTAAAGCAGGTCGCTGGCTCTACACTGATCAATTTACTGAAAAATCCTGTCATTTTAGCGATCATTTTGGGCATGGGCTGCGTACTGCTCGAACTCCGCTTGCCCAATGCCCTCAATCAGATTTTAGAGATGTTGGGGAAAACGGCCTCTCCGATTGCCCTGTTTGTGATTGGTGGTAGTCTGGTCGGAATTGGCTTAAAAGCCGTCGATCTCCAAAGCCTTCTTTTAGTGTTGTTCAAAATTGTCTTGATGCCGCTGACCATATTTGGATTGTTGTCGGTGTTGCCGAATGTAAGTCGGGAAATGCTATATGCGGGCACGTTACTGGCAGCATTACCAATGCCGATTGCCTTTGGGATTTTTGGACAAACCTATGGGCTGAATGAAAAAGCACTGACACCATTAATGCTGAGCACCCTGTGTGGCTTTGCAGTGATGAGTGCGCTGATTGCATTTTGGTGGTATTAAAATAGCATCCTTAAATGCTAAAAAATCACACTCAGCAAGTTTAGGCTGAGTGTGATGTATAGGGGGAATGCGACTGGTACAGCTTTAGCTTTTTTTCGCTGTTTTACTCGGGGCTTTTGCCTGTTCAGCCATCATTTTTTCCACAACAGCCAGTGATTCTTGGGCTTGAGGTACATTTTCTTGCGCTAAAGCAGAAAAGATTTTTTTCGCTTCAGGCAAGTTTTGCGGCACGATGTTGCCATTGGTAAACATATTGCCCACCGCCATTAACGCAGGAATATAGCCTTTTTTTGCTAAATCTTGGATGCTGGCAAGTCCTTGCTTAATCGGGGCTTCATCTTTGTTTTTAAAACCGGTACTGATGTCATACAGGGCTTTGGCATGCATGGCTTGGAAATTGCCTTTTTTAATTAAAGGATCCAGCTTTTGTAGGGCTAATTTATCTGAGGCTGCCGTGTTTTCAGAAAACAGTAAAACAGCTAAATCTACGGTTGCATCGCTAAAGCCTTGTGCTGAGGCTTTTTCAAGATATTGTTTGGCTTTGGCGGTGTCTTGTTTTAAGCCGAGGGAACCCGCCAAATAATTTTTACCCAAGACATAGTTGGCTACGGGATAGCCTTTATTGGCAGATTGCTGATACAACTGAAGCGCTTTCTTTTCATCTTTGGTGCTGCCTTGACCTGTTTGAGTTAAATAGGCCAAATTGTAGAGCGCTTGTGCATTGCCTGCTTTCCCCAGTTTTTCTAAGGCTTGATAGGCGCCAGTCATATTGTTGGCTTTCACCATCTCTTCAACTTGCACAAAGGCAGGATCAATTTTGGATTGAGTTTCGGCTAGTGCAAATTGAGAAGATACAGCGATTAGACCAGCAAGAATTATTTTTTTCATGATTAAAACCTTATACAAACATGCACACAATTCCGTCTGTGTGTCGGGACAGAAACATTTCCATAATAGGTTGAATTGTTCGAATGTAAATATGGGATTTGTGTATTGTGAATAAATAAATCACTCTCGTAATCGATTTACATAGATAGATTCGATCAAGCGCATTAGAGGTGAGTTGGGCGAGCAAAACATCTCCATATACAGGATATGGAGAGGGAGCAGCAGAAAAATATCGTCTTTCAGAGCAGATGCATGAGGCTTTAAAGTTTACGCCAAGTCACATCTTCATCATTTAAGTCAACAGTAAAACTGAATTTATGATCATCCCGAACCAGTAATGAGGTCGGTGTTTTCATCAGCACTTTCAGGACTGTGCCTTCATCAAAAACCTTCGGCACATGATCATCTTTTTCTAAAGTCACAGGTTGAATCAATTCGATGACAAAAGACTCCATATTTTTCTCCTTATATATTGAGTTTGTATTGTGGCAATAGTGTAGCATTCATTGTGGAGTGTATTTATCGCTCTTTATCTGAATGGTGAATTGGGTCATAAAATCTCTCGGTCAGAGAGCGAACCTGGATTTATCGTATAAAAACCAAAATTTTATGCCAAACGTTCAAATTTTTTCAGAAAAAGCCTATTAAAGTCGAAATATAGAGCGAGATAAAAAGCAGGAATATAACAATTGTGTAACTTTAGCGGGCTGTTTTTCGCATTTTAGACCGATAGTCGGGGTTAAGCTGAAAATGGCTAAAATTAGCGGATTGATCCACTAAAGCATGCAGGTAAATGAGAATTGTTTGCATAAGTGAGTGATTCAAATAAAGAAAAGTACAAATATATGTAAAAGTTCGTACCCGAAATTACACATTTAAGATTAGTATTCCAAAGATATTCATTCCAATAATTCAAGGATTTTCGGGTTCGATGTTTAAATCATTTTTTCCAAATCCCAAATGGTTTTTCCTTTCTGTACTGATCTGGTCAGTGGTTAATGTAATCCTGTGGTATACGGGAGGGAGTACTTGGGGAAGTGCCATTGGATGGCCACAGGGATATGCAACTGCCGAATTACCAATTGGTGTGAGTCGGTTCTGGTCACCCTCATTCTTATGGTTTTACCTCTGGTTTTTTGTGTCCACCACACTTTTTGCTATGTTCTGGAAATTTTTTTCCGACAACAAATGGCAACGCTGGTCGATTTGGGGCTCAGCCTTTATTCTGTTTAATATCTGGTTCGGCGTCCAAGTCAGTGTTGCCATTAATGCCTGGTATGGTCCGTTTTGGGACTTAATTCAAAAAATGCTGGGCAGTGGCGGTGATATTAAAGACCTGTACCTGGGCACGTTGACCTTTTTGTATATTGCCATGGTGGCAGTCACCTTTGCGGTGGTCAATTCTTTTTTTACCAGCCATTATGTATTCCGTTGGCGTACTGCCATGAACGAATATTATACCGAGCATTGGGAGCGGTTACGCCAGATTGAAGGGGCTTCGCAGCGTGTACAGGAAGACACCATGCGCTTTGCCACCATCATGGAAGACTTAGGGGTAGAGCTGATCAAGGCCGTGATGGTATTGGTGGCATTCTTACCAATTCTGTTTGAACTCTCCAAACATGTGCCAGTATTGCCTTTAGTCGGTGAATTGAAGCATTCATTGGTCTGGGCTTCGATTATCTGGGCCATTTTCGGGACGGTGTTATTGATGCTGGTGGGCAGTAAACTCCCTGGTTTGGAATTTAATAATCAAAAGGTAGAAGCGGCTTATCGTAAAGAGTTGGTGTATGGCGAAGACCATGCCGATCGTGCGCAACCTGCAACCCTGACGGAATTGTTTAGCCGAGTTCGTCAAAACTATTTCCGCCTTTACTTTCATTATGCCTATTTTAATTTAGTGGCCACGTGGTATCGACAACTCGATATTTTATATAGCTTGGTGGTGCTGTTCCCATCCATTGCCGCAGGCACCATGACCTTAGGTCTCGTGAACCAGATTGGAAATGTATTTGATAAAGTTCGTGAATCATTTCAATATTTGATTATGTCTTGGAAAACCATTATTGAACTGCTGTCGATTTATAAGCGTCTTAAAGCGTTTGAGTCTATTTTACACGACTAACACTTCTCGCACTGTCATGTTAAAACCTGCTGCGGCAGGTTTTTTCTTGATCAGTGGCTACAAAGCGCACTTAAAAAAACGCTAAACTCGCTTTAACTGAGGGCAATAACTAAAAGTGAATGCATCATGAAATTTATTCCAACGCTGATATCCAGCAGCCTGTTGAGTGTGGTGAGTGCCTCTGTGATCGCGCAAGATCTCAAAGGAATGTCTTTTTATCATCAAGACTGGGAGATGTATTGCAGCAATACTGGGACCTGTCGTGCCGCAGGTTATCAAGATGATTCAGGCAGTGAAGTTGATCCTGCATCATTATTATTGACGCGTCAGGCCGGAGCCAAACAAGCGCTTAAAGCCGAGTTTGCCTTGGGGAGTTTTGAGCATGACCGTCTGCCAGCGCAACAACTGCAAAATATTCATTTTTATCTGAATGGTCGTGACTTGGGGGCAGTTCGGATTGATGGGCGTGAAGTACCGTTGATGGGAACATTATCTGCCGCGCAAGTTCAGGCGCTACTTCAAGTGGCTGGCAAAAATGCCAAGATTGAGTTTAAAAATCAGCATTACCATTGGCAAATTTCCGATGCAGGCATGACCGCCACACTCTTAAAAATGGATGATTTTCAAGGACGTGTCGGCACAGTTGGCGCTTTAATTAAAACCGGGCAGAACAGTGAGGCAAAAGTCTTGTCCGCAGTCCCCCCTTTACAGGTGCAAGCAGTCAAAACAGCCAATACTCCGTACTTAACCTTGACCCCCAAACAGGCAAAGTATTCCAACCTGTATCAGACCTTAATTACAGCACAACCCAAAGGCGATGAAGTTTCTGAAGGATTCTGTGAGGGCATTTATCAGGACGGTGAGGTCGAATCTCAAGCCATTGAAGTGTATAAACTGAGTGGGCAGAAAGTGCTGGTCAGTACATTGTGTTGGCGTGCCGCCTATAACGAAGGTTATGGCATGTGGGTCATGGATGCGAGTTTAAAAGGCCCCGCCACCTTTGTGACGGAAACGGCTTCTGACTTTAGTGAAGGCCGCATCCACAGTGCACAAAAAGGACGAGGTATTGGTGACTGCTGGAGTATTGCGGAATGGGTCTGGAATGGGCAACGGTTTGTTCAGACGCAGGACCGCTGGACAGGCATGTGTAAAGGTCTGGCGGCTGGCGGTGTATGGAATCTGGATAAAATTGAGGCCGTGGTTCAGTAATTGCTTGCTGAGGATTCTTGTTCAACACAGTGTGATGCCCCATTGCTCATTGCACTGTGTGAGCAACTGGATTCTGCTGATTGAAATTTAACTGCTACCACAACTATCTTTTGGATTTGTTAATTAAATCAAATAACTAGGCTAAAATTAGGTTTAATTTGCATAAACCTGAATATATTTGATTTCAATTGGGTAAATTTTTAAAAATGAATAATAAAATCAGTAGTCTATGTTTGTTATTTTATTTTTTTTGCGATATTTTTAAACAATAAAAAAATTATTGAGAAAAAAGACGTGAATTTACAAGCATTGATCTTGATTGGGGTGGCAGGAATCGTGGTGCAAGGCTGTAGTCATTTGGGGGGAATGAGTGCAGATTCAATCGGTAAATATGCGACACCACAGGTATTGATTGATCAGAAACAGCTGAATGCAGCGGATGGTTCTGGCAAAGAATATGTCTATGACTGGGGAAATGAGCAAAACTCGAGTGAACCACAGGCGCTTTATCCGCGTAAATATTTAGGCAATTACTGTCATGCCAAAGGTGGAAAATTTGCCTTGTTGTATAAAAGTAATATGAGTTTGGTTAAAGAGCAGGCGCAAAAAAAACGCCTAAATGCACACAGTAATGTTAAACAAGGCATCGGGGCTTATCAGTGTGTCTTGCCTGATGCGCGCTGGATTGTTTCCATCGAGCCTACCGCTGAGAATAAATTGGACTCGAATGCGAAAGCACGGGTGGTGCGCTTGCAGACCCGAATTTTAAGCCTAGAAGAAGCGAAGCAGTTGTATCGAAATACGGGCTCAAATGTTTCGGAAAAAAAGTCCAATAAAACCACCACAGCGAAAGCCAATAAGCTTGAAGTGAAGGAAGCCGAGAATAAAAAAGACAGTGAAAAAAAGAAAGACAGCAAAGCCGAACCAGTCGCGGCTTCTGTAGTGGAAACTCCGCAGCAACAACAGTTAAAAGCCTATGTCGCGGCACGCCGTGATTTAAGTAAAGGCAAAAATCAGCTGAATGCCTGTAATAATGCGCAACGTGCCTATAACTATGGCAAATTGACTGGCACCAATGCCAATGTCTATACCGATTCAGGCATGCTCGTTGCACGCTGTTTAACCAGTGTGCCTGCATACCGCAGCCGGTTCTCAAATCCGAAAGGACAGGCCAATAAAATTCTGCAAAACCTTGCCAGTAACTATAATCATGCAGGGGCAAAACGCATGTTGGCTCAGGGCAAATGAGTTTATCGTCGTAAAGAGTGAATCCCGACTGCGTATGCTCTCAGCTAGCACCTTAGATGGGTAAATAGGAAGAATGAGATGAGCAGTACTACGCAGAACGCCGTTTATTTTGCAGGGCCCTTATTAGAACAGGAAGTCGGGGAGTCTGTGCTTGATATCCGAAAAACCCCATACTTTTATAATGATGCAGGCCGACCCAGCTATCTCGCTTGCTTACCCGATCAAGTTGAAGTGCTTCGTTTGGCAGCAGAAAGTGCTAGCCATAAAGGTCAAGTTTATCGGGTACCCCGCAGTCTAGGCAGCAAGGATAATGCCCCCTATGGCCTAGAGACACAACTTGAATTTGAAGGTTCGCAGTTTGAGTTTGAAGCACTATGGGCAACTCGCGAAAATGCCGCAGCGTTTGGTTTTACCTTGGTGGAAGCTGGACAAGCGATAGAGATTCAAAGTCCGGTGACCACACTGTCGCAGATTGAATATGACTACGGTATGTGGGCAAGTTACTGGTGTCCTTATTTGGATGCTGGCAAACCTACGGGCAGTGGCAAAACCTTATTTCCTTTTATTTGCACCGATTTAGAACATCATGATTTTCCGCATGTTTTCGCATCTACCGATGAAAGCTTGCCGCTTGTGATTAGCGTGGCGCGTTATTGGCCTAAGCGCAAGAAAATCTATTTGGCTGATTTATGGATACCTGTCGGTTCGGCACTGTATTTGCCACCGCAGCCCGCTCATACAGAACGTGAATATATCAACTTGCACAATAACCGAAATTCGGCACATGCCTGTTGGGGCAATCAACAGCAAACCCAATTAAAAACCCATACTTTATTACAAAATCAGGGCGGCTATTTCTATTGGTATTGGAACCAATCTCCGACCATCCATCATCAGTTATCTTGAATCAATTCGATCAATACAGGGTTGAGTTCCATCGATTCGGTTTGGAACACAACCCTGTTTGCTTTAACGAAAATGTATTAAATCTGAATGTGCGCGCCTAAGACTTTAACAAACTGCGCCAGCCACGCGGGATGTGCCGGCCATGCAGGGGCGGTAACCAAGTGCCCATCCGTCACGGCTTCAGTGACGGCAATATCGGCATATTCACCTCCAGCCAGTTTGACTTCTGCCGCACAGGCAGGGTAAGCCGAACAGGTACGTCCTTTGAGCACATTTGCTGCAGCTAAAATTTGCGCGCCGTGACACACAGCAGCAATTGGTTTCTTGGCTGCATCAAACTCCTGCACAATTTCAATCACGCGAGCATTCATACGTAAATATTCTGGTGCTCGTCCACCGGGAATAAGCAAACCGACATAATCTGCCGTATTCACGGCATCAAAATCATAGTTAATGGCAAAGTTATGTCCACGTTTTTCACTATAGGTTTGTTCGCCTTCAAAGTCGTGAATGGCAGTGGCAATGCTGTCACCCGCTTTTTTATCGGGGCAGACCGCATGTACGTTATAGCCGAGTCCTGTCAGGAACTGAAACGGCACCATGGTTTCATAGTCTTCGGCATAGTCACCGACCAGCATGAGTATTTGTTTGGACATGGTTTTCCCTCGGTGTTGTTATGTATGGATGGTTTTTAAATCAACTTAGCATAGACCGATGTCAGGGTTAAGTTGCCATTTGTTGTCTTTAGTCGTAACTAAAAATATTGCATTCAGGTTTTAAAAATTCAAAGAGATTCATGTTGGAGCGAGGATTGGTTGCTTTCTAGGCACGCTAATTTAAAATGCAGTTCACTTAACAATCATAACAATGGATCAAAATGCATATGAAACATTGGCTGCACTGTGGTTTTCTGTTATTCACCATGGGTTTTTCTTGTTTCGCCATCGCCGAAGAGAGGGCAACCTACCGTGGTATGGGCGTTGCAAAACATGATTTTCCAACCTTTAAAGCATTAAAAGCAGGTGGTTTTATTACCAAAAAACCTGAAATATCCCGTTATGACTACAATGATGTTTATACAGTCAAAAAGCCAATCAAGTTTTTGGGGCAGACGGTAGTGGCCGTATCAGATGAATATATGTCTGAATATATAGGCTGTTGTGTCAGTGAAGGTTGGGGCGCTGTATTGAGCAAAAAATCGGATTTGGCTGCTTTGCAGCAATTTACCAAAAAGCATCAGTGCTCTTTAAAACCGAGAAATGAAGAAGCATCGGATTATTATGATCACAGCCTAAAAAGTTATCCGCGCGCAGAATATTATGAGTTGTCTTGCCGCGAGCGAGATCTGGCGCAATATTAATCCTGTTGCGCACAGTAGTCTGTCAATCTAGGGGTTGAATCAACTCCGTACCGATGATTGTAAATGATCAAACCCGCATAATGCGGGTTGATAGGTCTTTATAATATTTTTTATAGAAAACAAGCCCCTGCGGTTGCACCAAACAACATCACCCACAGCGGATGCACTTTTTTAAACAGACTCATCACCGTTGCAATCACAATGATGGCGACCAATAAAGAATTTTGCGCAGAAGCATCAGCAATAATCCATGCACTAACCAGTACCAGTCCGACCGTAATCGGTTTTAAGGCTTTTTCAAAGCGTTCACGCAGTGGATGGTCCTTAAACTGATTCCAGAATTTCAGTGCGAACACGGTAATCACTGATGAGGGGCCAAATTTGGCAAAGGAGGTCACCAATAGCCCCGCAGGACCTGCCACATGCCAACCAACCAAAGGCACAATCATCATATTCGGGCCGGGTGCTGCCTGAGCCATGGCAAACATGGTGCTAAACTCGGCTGCGGTTAACCAGTGATGAACTTCAACCACCTGATGTTGCATTTCAGGCAAAATCGCGGGACCACCGCCAAAAGCCAGTAAGGACAGTTGAGTAAAAACGATGGCTAAGACAATCAGAATCATGCGTTTTTGGCTCCTTTATTTAGGCTTAATAGGCTGAGATTGATGGCGATTAAAATGATTAAAGTCAGCAGTAAAGGCACTTTCATCAGCAGCATAAAAACAAAGGTCAAGGCGATGCTGAACCATGTCATCGCACGATTTAAGATCGGGCGCAGCATTTTCAAGCCCATGGCAAACAGCAGACCCGCGGCAGCCGCAGCCAAGCCTTCCAGCATATGCTTTACCAGAGCAATGGATTGAAATCGGGCATACAGTTCATACAGCAAAATCACAATGAAAGTGGGTGCCGAGATTAAGCCCACCACAGCACTGATGGCACCTTTCACACCCTGAAATTGATAGCCGATCGCCACGGACATATTGATAATATTGCCACCGGGCAGCAATTGGCACACGCCAAGTAAATGGGTAAATTCCTCAATCGTCAGCCATTTTCGATCATCCACAATCATGCGGTGAGCCAGTGGCAGCACGCCACCAAAACCCATCAGACCGAGCTTCATAAACCCCATAAATAATTCCTGCGCATTGGGATGAATCTCTTGCTCCAAGGGAATAACTTCTGTTTTCATGGTTTCGCTCTCAATCTTGCATGTCAAAAGTATGCGCCTGTTGCGTTATAATGAAAAATGCTAATTATGATGTTATCCATACCTAAAAAGTATGTTTATAAACGGGATGATGATGGATATTCACAAGCTCAAAGCCTTTGTTGCCGTGGTGGAAGAGAGCAATATTTCGCGTGCTGCTGTGCGTTTAAATATGCAACAACCGCCTTTAACCCGAATTATTAAAGGTCTGGAAGATGAACTGAACGCCCAGTTGTTGAAGCGCTTGCCGCGAGGGGTCGAGGTTACAGAAGCGGGTAAAGTCCTGTATCAGGAAGCCTTAACCATCTTGGCGCATGCACAAACCATTTCACAGCGAGTGCAGAACATCACGCAGGGGTTGGAAGGGCAGTTGAATATTGGCATTACCAACTCCGTTGGTTTACATCCCTTTTTACCGGCTTTGCTGCGCAATTTTCGTGAAGCCTTTCCTGCGGTTTCTATTTATCTGGAAGAAGATGGCAGTAATGCACTGGTCGACTCTATCCGCAATGATAAAAATGACCTCGTATTTTTACGTAAACCTGCTCCGATTGGTCTGGGTTTAAATAGCTGGCATGTGCTGGATGAGCCATTAATTGTGGCAATGCCCAATAACCATCCGCTGGTGGCACAGACTGGTGTCATTGAGCTATTGGCTTTAGAGCCTTATGACTTTGTGTTGTATCGCCGTTTAGCAGGGCAAGATTTATTCGACAATATTATGGCGAGTTGTTATCAGGCAGGCTTTAGTCCCAAGATTGTCCAAGAAGCCCCGCGTTTAACTTCCAGCTTAAACTTGATTGCCGCTGGTATTGGGCTGTCGATTGTGCCTGAAGCGATTCGAGATTTTTGGAACAAGCAAATTGTGTATAAACCTTTAAAAGCAGATAACCCGTGTATCGCCCCGATTTATGCGGTGTATAAAGACAACCCAGACAATGTACGTTTACAGCATGTGTTGCAACTTTTAGGCAAGCAGTCCAGCGAGATACAGAGTCATAACAACCAAGGCTAAAGTCCTGTGCTACAAAGAAGCCAATCATTTAATGGAATTCAGCATATGTCTGCTCAGGTTGCCCATGTTCAAGGGAAATGGTCTTATCTAACGCGTGCAGTGTTACTGGCTGCGGCTGTTTTGGGTACGGCACAAATGTCGCAAGCCAGTACCACAGTCGATCAACTGAGTGACTGTTTGGTAAAGTCGACCACCGCCACGGACAAAACCGCCGTGTTGCAATGGACCTTTGTAGCGCTATCCACTCACCCTGAATTAAAACAGTTTAGTCAGGTCACGGAAGATCAGAAAACCGCACTGGATAAAAACGTAGCGCAGGTGTTGCAGCGCATTTTGGTCGAGCAATGTTCGGCACAGACCAAAGCAGTGATTCAGGCGGATGGCATACAAGCAGTTGGGGAAAGTTTTCAGCAGTTGGGGCGTATTACAGGCGAAGAAATTGTGAAGAATACCGAAGTGAAGCAGCAGTTGAATGGTTTGTTGCGTTATGTGGATTTAAACAAGATGGTGACGACGTTTTTGACGCCTGATATTTGGAATAAGTTAGGTGTAGTAAGGTAGTTGTACCTCTCTCTAACCCTCACTTGCGCTTCGCTTTAAAGCACTGCTTTAAAACTTGCTCAGGAGAGGGAGTGTTCAATATTAAATTGGAGAAAGCATTAGATATGTAATGAAAGTCCCGTCTCCCATTGGGATGAGAAACACTGTTGCGCATAGGGGATGATGGGGGCTATCAATTACTTATAAAAAAAGAACTTTGTTAGTTGGATGCGTCCAAAGTCTTTAAATTTGGTGATATAAGAAACTTTTGTGATGGTCATGTTCTAAATTAAATAATTTTGAAAATTCTTACATTAATAATATAATTTATGTGACTGATTCTAAGGTGATTTATGTATAAGATTTTTGTGGCTAAAAATAAAAGCCTATATAAAAATGTAGATGAAGAAAATTTTGTGCTGATTTCACCTAATGAGAAGAAAGATGGTTCACTTTTTTGTGAAATAGAAGTTTTTGAAAATTTTCATTCAGTAGCAAAGGTTTATGGTTTAATTTGTTTTTATCATAGGGGAGAGCGATTAGACCTATTGCAATTTTTAAATCATCAAGGTGATAAATTAGAAAGCCTTTTTTTAGGAAGCTATAGCTTATTCACTATTTTAGAAAATATTGAAGAATATGATAAAATTAGAGACCTAAGATATTTCAAAAATATTCTTAGTACAATAAAAGACGTTTCCTATTTAAATTTTTATGAAAGAAGTGAAAGAGGGGATTTTTATAAATTTAAGAATACTGATTTCTTTATAAATGAGTTTTTGGCAAGTAAAGAAAGATTGAAAGCTTATGGTAGTGGATTCGATGGAATTAATAAATTTAACATTTTGGAGGAGATTTATGTTGAAAATAATAATGGAACGAAATTATCTTTTAAGATAAATAAAGAAAGTGATGCAATATTTCCTCAGTCGATATATTCTATTGTAGGGAAAAATGGTCTTGGTAAAAGTATAGCTTTAAAAGAAATTTATACAAAATATATAAATAACTTCAATAAAATTCAAGTTTTTTCAAGTGGCTTAATTTCGCAATCTTACTTTCAAGGGCTTGCGAAAAATGATGATTCGTATATAAATGTTTCAAAAAATTCAAATTTAAATTATTTGATTTCAGAGTTGCTTCTTTTTAGAGGGGAGAATTTATCTTCAATGCTCTTCTTCCTATTAGCAGATATTTTTTCTGATGAAAGATATAATAATGTTTTTATTAATAGACTACCTTTTAGTGAAAACTTAAGTCTAAAAAATTTTTTTGAAAAATTAGGGAGAGGTGATTTTTTTTATGAACCTGATTTTTCAAAAGTCAGTATTTCTAGAATTTTTGATGGCCAAAACTATAGTTTAAGTAGTGGGGAAAAGGTTGTTTTAAATGTTGTTTTTAATATGACTTTAACTGTTTTAAAAAATGGTGGAGAAAATCTATTTATATTTGATGAGCCTGAAAATCATTTACATCCAAATTTTATCTCTCAATTAATGAATTTTATCAATAAAATTTTATATCCCTCAAGCTCATATGCAGTTATGGCTACACATTCCCCATTTATAATTAAAAACCTGTTAAAGGAAAATATTGTTGTTCTCAAGAAAAAAAATAGAAATATAGTTGCTGAAAAAATAACATTTAATACTTTGGGTGCTAATGTGGAAACTATTTCTCAGTTTGTTTTTGGTAATAATGATTTAATGGAACTTGAACAAGAATTAGTAAAAAACTTCATAGATACATACAAAAATAATAGGGATGTAGATACTGAAGATGAAATTATAAGAGAGTTATCAAAAAATTTAAGTCCAGAGCTTATTCTTGAAATTTTTAGAAAGTTGGAAAGATAAAATGAAATTTATTAATGAAAATATTCTAAATGTTGATGATTTTGAAAATTTAGATAAAATATATTTACCATCAGATCCACGTCATTATCATATTAAGAATGTCTACAATCATAGGGATGATTTAAAACAATCATATATAAATTATATATTTTTTACTAGAAGATATAGGTTATTAGATGTTCCTGTTAATTCATCTATTAAAGAAATAGGAAAGAAAAGTTTCATTGAACATTATGATAACCCAAAAATTTTTTCAGATTTTATAAATAATTTTAGGGAGAAAAATAGATCGGATTTTTGTTATATGTGTGGTGGTATGAATGCAGGAACCTTAGATCATATTTTACCTAAAGATATTTACCCAGAGTTTTCATTTTTCTCGAAAAATTTGGTCCCTTCTTGTGAATGTAACTCTAAAAAAAGTACTAATTTATCATCAGCATTGAATCCACATTTTTATAAAGAGTGTGATGCTGAATTGTATTATTTAGATATAGACAATATTTCAGAAACCAATAGTCAAATACTCTTTGAATTTGAGATAAAAGTTAATAACATCCCAAAAATAAAGGATATTTTAGAAAATCACTTAAAAAATCATATTTTAAAGTATTCAGATATCAATAATTACATGAGAAATCATATCTCTGAAATGTTAATTAACCCTTTTGAGGCTTTTAGTATTGATGAAAAAATGAGTAGAAATGAAATAAAACGATCAATTAATATATTGTTAAAAGGAGCAAAATTTCAGTCAAAGTCTGAGAATCGTTGGGATGTAATATTATATAAGGGTTTTTTGGCTAAACGTGTATTAGATTTTATTGAATTGAAAGTTAATCAAAAGTTCTTATAAAAAAACCCGCTCTAAAGCGGGTTTTCTTTTGAAACTAGATCAGATTAACCAATCAATTTCTTCATTAATTCATTTACTTGCGCAGGGTTAGCTTTACCTTTTGCAGCTTTCATCACTTGACCCACAAGACCGTTAAAGGCTTTCTCTTTACCAGACTTGTATTCCTCAACCATCTTCTCGTTGGCTGCAAGCACTTCTTTAATAATCGCTTCAATCGCACCTGTGTCAGTTTCTTGCTTCAAGCCTTTTTCAGCAATAATGGCATCGGCAGTTTTGCCTTCTTCCCACATAAAGCCAAACACTTGCTTCGCAATCTTACCGTTAATGGTGTTGTCCACAATACGTGCAATCATGCCGCCTAAAAGTTCAGCCGAAACAGGGGAATCCGCCAACTCTAAGCCTGCTTTATTTAAAGCACCTGAGAATTCGCCCATCACCCAGTTTGCAGACACTTTACCTTGTGCAGCACCGCCAGCAGCTTGAACTACGGCTTCATAAAACTCAGACATTTCACGGGTCAGTGTTAACACGTGTGCATCGTATTCAGTTACGCCAAAGTCCGCCACGAAACGCGCACGACGTGCCGCAGGTAACTCTGGCAATGCCGCACGTGCTGCTTCAATTTGCGCATCTGGAATAATCACAGGCAACAAGTCTGGGTCTGGGAAGTAGCGGTAATCGTTCGCTTCTTCTTTCGAACGCATTGAACGCGTTTCCATTTTCACAGGGTCGAATAAACGAGTTTCTTGATCAACTGTGCCATCCCATTCCAAAATTTCCATTTGGCGTTCAATTTCAACATTGATCGCTTGCTCAATGAAACGGAATGAGTTGAGGTTTTTCAATTCACAACGCGTACCAAACGGCTGACCCGGACGACGTAAAGACACGTTACAGTCGGCACGGAAAGAACCTTCTGCCATGTTACCGTCAGAAATACCGAGCCAACGCACCAAGGTATGAATCGCTTTAATGTAGGCAACGGCTTCTTCTACCGAACGCATGTCTGGTTCAGACACGATTTCAAGTAGAGGCGTACCTGCACGGTTCAAGTCGATGCCTGACATGCCTTCAAATTGGTCGTGAATGGATTTACCGGCATCTTCTTCAAGATGGGCACGGGTAATACCAATACGTTTCACCGTACCGTCATCCAGTTGAATGTCGATATGACCCAAGCCCACAATCGGGTTGTCCATCTGGCTAATTTGGTAGCCTTTTGGTGAGTCTGGGTAGAAGTAGTTTTTACGCGCAAACACCGATGCTTGGTCGATGTAGGCATCAATGCCTAAACCGAAACGAATGGCTAAATCTACCACTTGCTTGTTTAACACAGGCAGCACACCCGGCATGGCTAAATCAACCAAACTGGCTTGTGTATTCGGGTCTTGACCAAATTCAGTCGAAGAACCTGAGAAAATTTTAGAGTTGGTGGCAAGTTGAGTGTGAATCTCAATCCCGATCACGACTTCCCAACCATCAATCAGGTTTGATTTAGCTGATTTTGGGGATTGTTTTTGAGCTTGTGCCATTATGCATTCTCCTCAGCAATCGCCGCACGTTGCGTGTGGAAGTCCGTGTGTTGTTGGTATTGATGCACAATCGACAATAATTGTGATTCAGACCAGTAGTTCCCAATTAACTGTAAACCAACAGGCAAGTGGTCTTGGTCAAAGCCCACAGGGGCATTGATAGCCGGGAGACCCGCCAAGTTCACTGCGATGGTATAAATGTCGCCCAAGTACATTTCCACTGGGTCTAACGATGCACCAATGCGGTACGCTGTCGTTGGCGCAGAAGGCGCAGCAATCACATCGACATTTTCAAAAGCTTTTAAGAAGTCTTGCTGAATTAAGCGACGGACTTTCTGTGCTTTCACATAGTACGCATCGTAGTAACCCGCAGATAACGCATAGGTACCAATCAAGATACGACGTTGTACTTCTGGACCAAAACCTTCAGAACGTGAACGTTTATACAGGTCTAAAATGTCGGTTGGGTTTTCACAGCGGTAGCCATAACGCACGCCATCAAAACGTGACAAGTTAGAAGATGCTTCCGCAGGAGCAATCAGATAATAGGTCGGCACATAGGCTTCGGTCATGTTGAGATCAATCTCAACCAAGATCGCGCCCATCTCTTCCAATTTCTTTAAAGATTCTTCAACGCGTGCTTTTACCGCAGCATCCAAACCTGCCACATTAAAGTATTGCTTTGGAATACCAATGCGTAAGCCTTTCACCGAGGTGGCATTCAGGTTTGCGACATAGTCATCAACGTCTTTCTCTACCGAAGTTGAGTCTTTGGCATCGTGACCTGCCATGACATTCATCAGGTAAGCACAGTCTTCTGCCGAACGTGCCATTGGACCGCCTTGATCGAGTGATGAGGCATAAGCAATCATCCCGAAACGCGATACGCGACCATAAGTCGGTTTTAAACCGGTTAAACCACAGAAAGATGCAGGCTGACGGATTGAACCGCCGGTATCTGTGCCTGTTGCAAACGGAGCAAGATCCGCTGCAATCACTGCCGCAGAACCACCCGATGAACCGCCTGGAACGTGATCCAGCGCCCACGGGTTTTTGGTTGCACCGTAGTAAGACGACTCAGACGTTGAACCCATGGCAAATTCGTCCATGTTGACTTTACCTAAAGTCACCAAACCTGCGGCTTTGCCTTTGGCAACTACAGTCGCGTCATATGGTGAGATAAAGTTGTCCAACATTTTTGAACCCGCAGAGGTACGAATACCTTGGGTACAAAAAATATCTTTATGCGCAATCGGCACACCAGTAAGGGCAGTGGCTTGACCTGCTTGACGTAAAGCATCGGCTGCATCGGCTTGTGCCAATGCTTGTTCAGCGGTCACGGTCACATAGGACTGGACTTGAGCATCAATTTTTTCAATACGTTTTAAATAATGTGCAGTCAGTTCGCGAGAGGAGAATTGCGCATTGGCTAAGCCCTCTGTCAGTTCGCGAATCGATAAGCGATGTAAATCGGTCATGAGAAATAATTCTTTACGTTAAATTTAAAAAAAATGGTTCAACTGAATGCAAATTATTCAATCACGCGTGGTACAAGGTACAAACCTGCTTCGGTTGCAGGTGCAATAGCTTGATATTCTTCACGATGATTCTGTTCAGTAACCACGTCTTCACGTAATGGCTGAGGATTATCGAAAGGGCTTTTTAGCGGTTCAACACCATCGGTGTTGATGCCTTTTAGGGTTTCCATCATGCCTAAAATTTTATTTAGACTTTGAGCATATTCAGCAGATTGCGTATCATCTAGCGACAATCGAGCAAGATTGGCGATTGCTGAAACTGTTTGTGCATTTAAATCTGCTGAATGCTGTGCATCCGGTGTAGACATAACATCACCTAATTCAGTATCAAAAAATTTCAAAATATCGTGCGTTATAATAAGCGATTGACTTGTTCAAATCATCACATTTAGTTAAAGTTGCCACCTTGCGTCCACATATAGTTAAACTGAGAACGACCCCGTGATTCTAAAACGACTAATTGGCTTGTTTTCGCCAGATCTCGCCATTGATTTAGGTACAGCAAATACACTTATCTATGCACCAGGACGTGGCATTATATTAAATGAACCAACGGTTGTGGCGATTCGTCACAGTGGTTCACAAAAAATTGTTGCCGCTGTTGGTCTTGATGCGAAGCAAATGCTTGGTCGTACTCCTGCGAACATCTCTGCAATTCGCCCGATGAAAGATGGTGTAATTGCTGATTTTGAAGTGACTGAAACCATGCTCAACCAATTTATTGGTAAAGTGCATGAAAAGCGTTTATTCCCACCTGCACCTCGTGTTGTAGTATGTGTACCTTGTAAATCGACTTTGGTCGAGCGTCGTGCAATTCGTGAGGCTGTATTTAATGCAGGTGCGCGTGATGTACGTTTAATTGAAGAACCAATGGCTGCGGCAATTGGTGCAGGCTTACCTGTAGAACAAGCATGCGGTTCGATGGTCGTGGATGTCGGTGGTGGTACCACTGAAATTGCAATCATTTCATTACAAGGTTGTGTCTACGCAGACTCTTTACGTGTCGGTGGTGATGTCTTTGATGAACAAATCATTAACTATGTTCGTAAAGCACACGGTTGCGTGATTGGTGAAACCACAGCAGAAAACATCAAGAAAGAAGTGGGCATGGCTTTACCAGACGAAAATGGTAAAACTTTAGAGATTGAAGTTCGCGGTCGTAACTTGGCTGAAGGTGTGCCTCGTGCCATTACTGTAACTTCAGACGAAATTACCCAAGCGATTTCTGATCCATTGCAAAGCATTGTTTCAGCAGTGAAATCTGCATTGGAACAAACACCGCCAGAATTATCTTCTGATATTGCCGAGCGTGGTATTGTCTTGACCGGTGGTGGTGCTTTACTTCGTAATCTGGATAAATTGCTGGCTCAAGAGACTGGTTTACCAGTGGTTGTTGCTGAAGATCCTTTAACTTGCGTAACCCGTGGTGGTGGTAAAGTTTTAGAATTCTTTGATAATCCAAATCACGACATGTTATTTGTTGGTTAATTAAGGATTTGGCTGTGCAAACAAATTTGTTTTCTAGGCAGCCCCCATCATTTCGCTCATTTATCATTGCGGTTGTAACATGTTTGGTGGTGCTATTTTTTAACTGGCGCTTACCACATGTGATACAGCCTGCAAGAGATGTCTTGTACGCGGCATACAATCCTATCTATGCCTTGGCGAGTTATCCTGTGCTGTCCAGTGAATGGCTGACTCAGCAGACCAAGTCAGAAGCACAGTTGCGCCGTGAAAATACCGCGATGCAAGCTGAACTGCTACAAGCGCAAGTCCGTTTACAAAAGTTGTCAGAGCTTTCGGCTGAAAATACGCGTTTGCGTGGTTTACTGGATACGCCATTAATCATCGATGGTCGTATGGAAATTGCAGAAGTGATCGGCACCGATGCTGACCCGTTACGCCATATTATTGTCATTAACCGGGGTTCAACCAACAACTTGAAGGTTGGACAAACCGTGTTGGATGATAAGGGGATTATGGGGCAGATCATCAATGTTTATCCGCATAGTAGCCGAGTCATGTTGCTGTCCGATAAAGATCATTCCTTGTCTGTGCGTCTAGAATACACAGGCATGCGTGCCATTGTTTCGGGTACAGGTGATTTAGGTCATTTGAAAATGGAATATGTGCCAACCAGTGCCAATATTAAGGTGGGTGAAAAAGTGTATAGCTCCGGTCTAGGGGCGCATTTTCCTGCTGGATATTTGGTCGGAACCGTATCTAAAGTCAGTCGACATACCACGGGTGAATTTGCCCAAATTGATGTCATTCCTGCGGCGCAATTGGCTAGTGGACATCATGTCGTGATTCTGTTTTCTGACTCACTAGCGATGGAGCAACCACATGCCAATCGCTAAACTTCGACAAGAAAAACGTAAAGACCCATTATTTCCCATCATTTTTTCGGTCATTATCGCTTCGGTGCTGATGGTTTATCCATTGGCTTATGCGGTTTCTGGCTGGCGGCCGTTGTTTATGATGATGGTGGTACTGTTCTGGGTGCTGTGTCAGCCGACTTGGTGCGGTGTGTGGTTTGCATTTGGTACAGGCATCTTCGTTGACTTGCTCATGGATGCTCCGCTTGGACTGAACGCCTTATGCTTTGTCGTGATTAGCTTTGTTGCGCGTTTCCTGATTCGTGAGCGTCGAGTGCTGACTTTTGCCAATCTATGGATTATTGCAGCCTTGGCTATTTTGGCTTATCTGTTCATGATGTGGGTTGCGCAAATTATGGGAGGAATTCAGTTCCCCTTCGCACGACACTGGCAGCCCTTAGTTACCAGTATTTTAATGTGGCCACTGGTCTATTTTGTGCTGAAAAGATGGCGCGTTTAGTTTTAGCCTCTAGTTCTCCTCGAAGACGCGAGCTGCTCCAGCAGCTCGGTCTCGATTTCTCTATTTTTAGTCCTGATATTGATGAGTCGGTCCTGCAAGGCGAAAGCGTTGCAGCCTATGTACAGCGTTTAGCCTGCGAAAAAGCAGCGGTCGTCCAGCAGCTTTATCCAGAGGCCGTAATTATTGCCGCAGACACCAGCTTAAGTGTCGATGGTGAGATTTTAGGCAAGCCGGAATCCAAAGCCCACGCCTTTGAAATGTGGAAAAAAATTTCGGGTCGCAAACATGATGTGTTTTCCGGTGTTTGTGTTCGCACTTCAGCGCAAATTTCAAGTATAGTGGTTCGTACCCAAGTCGAATTTCAACAGCTCAGCCTGAAAGATATGGAAGACTATTGGGCAACAGGGGAACCTGAAGGGAAGGCGGGTGCGTATGCCATACAAGGGCTTGCGGCACGTTTTATCCCTCGTATTGAAGGCAGTTACACCAATGTGGTGGGCTTGCCTTTACATGAGACCGTCGAATTATTCAAAGCCATTAAGGTCCTAAATTAATGGTGAAACAAAAATTTTTATAATGTTTTGAGTCTTATTATGTCTGACGAGTTACTGATTAATGTCACACCTATGGAGTGTCGTGTGGCGTTAATCCAAAATGGTACAGTCAACGAACTATATGTTGAGCGTACGGTAAAACGGGGTTTGGTCGGCAATATTTATAAAGGCAAAGTCGTTCGAGTTTTGCCAGGTATGCAGGCCGCTTTTGTGGATATTGGGCTGTCTCGGACGGCTTTTTTACATATCAATGATATGGTTTGGCCACGCAATCAACCCATTCCGAATGTGTTTGAGTTGCTTCAGCCTGGACAGATTCTGACAGTTCAAGTCATGAAAGATATGCTGGGCACCAAAGGCGCTCGTCTTAGTACCGATCTTTCTATTCCTTCTCGCTATTTGGTACTGATGCCATTTGGTAACCATATTGGTGTTTCGCAACGCATTGAATCGGAAGAAGAACGTGATCGCTTACGTTCGATTATTGAAAAAATTCAGGCTGAACATGAGCTGCCGGGTTCTGTGATTGTACGAACCGCTGCCGAAGGCATTGATGAAGCATGCATCGCGCAGGATATGGCGTATTTGGCGAAATTATGGGAATACATTCAACGCAAGCAAAAAAGCATTGCGGTGCCTTCGCTGATTTTTGAAGAGCTGCCTTTACCACAGCGGATTATTCGTGATCTGGCGAATGAAAATACCTCAAAAATTTATGTCGATTCCCGTGAGATTCATGCCAAATTACAAGAATTTGTAGGTGAATTTGTCCCGAATATTCAAAATCGTCTGATTCATTATCCAGGCGAACGCCCGATCTTTGATCTCTATAATGTTGAAGAAGACATTCAAAAAGCCTTGCAAACCCGTGTGGCTTTAAAGTCTGGTGGTTATTTAATGATTGACCAGACCGAAGCCATGACCACAATTGATGTGAATACAGGGTCTTATGTCGGTGGGAGAACACTGGAAGATACTGTGTTCAAAACCAATATGGAGGCGACACAGGTTATTGCACGGCAGTTACGTTTACGTAATTTGGGTGGCATCATTATTATTGATTTCATTGACATGCAAGAAGCTCAGCATCGTGAAGAGGTGATGAGCCAGTTTGAACGCATGCTAGAGCGTGATCATGCCAAAACCAAGATTACTCAGGTATCTGAGCTAGGTTTAGTAGAAATGACGCGCAAACGAACGCGTGAATCGTTAGAGCACTTGTTATGTGAATCGTGTCCAACCTGTCAGGGGCGGGGATATGTGAAAACAGCAGAGACGGTATGTTACGAAATCTTTCGAGAAATCTTACGCTATACCCGTGCTTTTGAGTCACAGAGTGGCTTTACTGTCGTTGCACATCCTTCGGTAATTGACCGGCTGTTAACCGCCGAAGCCCCAGCCGTCGCGGATTTAGAGCATTTTATTAATCGCGTCATTAAATTTCAGGTGGAAAATTTATATACGCAAGAGCAATACGATATCATTCTGAGCTGAAATTGTAACAGGATGTCGTTAAACACTTGTTACAACTGAAATTTTACTTTCGAGCTGGTTTTTTCAATACTACTCATACCAAGTAGCCAAACTAAATTTTCATTTTTTGAACATTTGGTCTTAGCAAGAAGAGGTGTGATATGGGCATGAGTGAAAAAATTATCAAACAAGGTATCAAGCACGTGCTAGATAACAAGAATGTACATACAGGTTACATCGTGGACGAACAGGGTAAAGAGACCCAAATTACAACAGCCATGATTCGTTCGGTGTGCCACCAGTTACTGAAACAGTGTCGTAGTATTAAAGCTTAAGGGGCTCATGTGAAGCCCCTTAATTTATTCTAGTCAATTTTTTTGTTCAGTTTCAGCGGTTAACTTACCGCTTTCAACTTTGGGTTTTTTACCCCAACAATATTTTCAAAACGTTGAATTTCTTCTTCTAGATGTGTCAGTAGGTTTTGCATTTTTGGCAAAGCATTGCGGCATGCAGTTAAACCCACTTCAAGTTTATCTAAATAACTGGTCATGGTAATGTTGAGTGCCTGACCATCAAGAACAATCGATGCAGGATATAAAGCGTCTAACTTCGCACCATTCCAATACAGTGGTTCGCGCGGTCCAGGGACGTTAGAAATGACTAGGTTGAACGCTTGGCGTTTCGGCATCAGTCCAGAGGCAATGTTTAATCCCGCTGCGGTATAAACAAAAGCACTGTAATTCATGATTTGGCTTGAATTCATGCGCTTAAAGCGCTCTTTCGCATTCAATACACTGCGGCGGACAATCTGCAAGCGTTCCAACGGATCTTCTTTATGTGTGCCTAAGTTCGCTAAAATCATGGTAATGCGATTGGAGACTTCTGAATCATCATCACGAATTGAAGCGGGCACCATAGCAATCAGTGGCTTTTTCGGTAAGGCATTCTGGCTGAGTAAATATTCACGTAATGCGCCTGAGCAAATTGCCAAGACCACATCGTTAATGGTGACGCTTAATGATGATGCAATGTGGCGTAAACGATCAAATTCGAAAGATTGTGCAGCAAAGCGACGAGAAGAACTCACGCGTTGATTTAAAATACTGCTAGGGGCTTGAAAGCTTGAAACATAATCGGGATTACGTCCCATATCCTGCATAACAGTTTTAGATAATTCGCGTGCAACAATCGGTGTTGCTTCCATTTGTTGTTTAAGACCGCCCAGAATCCTTTTGAAACGACTGGCTTTAGGCTCTTTTAAACGTTTAGCACGTGGACCTTCGACACACCACGGTGGCACAATACTTTTGGCATTTGGATCGTGAGATAATGATTTTTCAACCAGACGCATGCCAGCAATACCATCTACCATGGCATGGTGGATTTTAAAGTACATGGCAAAACGATTGCCTTCAATGCCTTCAATAATATGACAAGTCCAGAGAGGCTTTGCACGATCAATCAAGGCGCTGTGTTCTTGAGAAATATAAGTGAGTAATTCGCGAATACGTCCAGGATGCGGCAGCGCAATGTGGCGGAAATGATGGTCGAGATCAAATTCTTCATCCTCATCCCACAAAAGACCATTTAATTTGTTATTGAAGGGTGGAATTGGCTTACATTTAGAATTACGGATATCAGTGACAAGGTCTTGAATGAAGGTCTCTGGAGCATTATCGGGAATTTGAAAGAGGAATAGTCCCCCAACATGCATCGGTTGTTGCCGTTTTTCTAAGGACAGAAAAATAAAATCTATCGGATGTAATGGGCGCATAGTGTTGATTGCCTCACTGCAATTTCTGTGGGTAACTCCTGTCTGAGTCACCTTGTTAGAATTATAAGAGTTGATTTGAGTATAGCGTTTTTTTTTGGCAAAAGTTATTGCTTTCTGCGCTGAATTTACTGAAAAAAAAGTCACTGTCAATTCAGTGACTTTATTTAGTCAAACGATTATTTTAAATTTCCTGCGTGTAAACCACATTCTTTATGTGTGGCTTCCTCCCACCACCAACGGCCTTCGCGCTCATGCTGATTCGGTAGAACCGGGCGTGTGCAAGGCTCACAACCAATCGAAATGAAACCGCGTTCATGCAATGGATTATATGGAATTTCCATCATACGAATATAATTCCAAACATCTGCACTGGACCAATTGGCTAAAGGATTATATTTAATCAACTGTTTGTTTGGACCTGAAAAGCCTGGGTCAGCTTGAACCACAGGAATTTCTGTGCGTGTACCAGGGCTTTGATCTTTACGTTGTCCAGTAATCCAGCCATCCAAAGTGGCTAGTTTTTTACGCAGCGGTTGAACTTTACGAATGCCACAGCATTCTTTGTGGTCATCTTGATAAAAGCTGAATAAGCCCTTTTCATTCACTAAAGCTTGAACTGCTTCAGATTCTGGGAAGCAAATTTCAATCTTGATGTTGTAATGCTTGCGTACCGTTTCAATAAATTGATAGGTTTCTGGGTGTAAACGCCCTGTGTCTAAGCTAAAAACACGAAATGGTTTGCCTAAATTGGCTGCCATATCAATGAGTACCACATCTTCCGCACCTGAAAATGAAATCGCAATTTCACCTTCTTGATTCAGTGCAAGTTCCAAGATTTCACTTGGAGATTTATCAGCATATTCAGATGCCAGCGCATCAATATGATCAACAGTAGGGATAGCAGTCATGAGAGTTCCTGGCTATAGGCTTGGATACTTCAAAACCTATATTAAAAGATTTTCAAAATATTCTAATGGAATTGAATATTTCTACTTAGCATTAAAAAATAAATGCTTATGAAAAAAATAGATTTAAAAAACGTCAACTACAGAATCAAAAGTTGATGCTATTATAATCCAAATTTTTTTCATAGACAGTTGAGGGTAAGCATGGAAGTCGTATGTCTTGATTTGGAAGGTGTGTTAGTTCCAGAAATTTGGATTAACTTTGCGAAAAAAACTGGAATTAAAGAGTTGGAAGCAACTACACGCGATATTCCGGACTACGATGTGTTGATGACACAACGTCTGAATCTGTTAAAACAACATAATTTGGGTCTGGATGATATCCAGGAAGTGATTGCAGAAATGGGACCGTTCCCAGGGGCGAAAGAATTTGTGGAATGGGTAAGCACACATTTCCAATTAATTATTTTGTCTGATACTTTTTATGAGTTTGCGCATCCGTTGATGAAGCAACTGGGCTGGCCAACGATTTTCTGTCATAAGTTAGAAACTGATGAACAGGGCATGATTTCTGCGTATAAATTACGCCAACCGGACCAAAAACGTCAGGCGGTGAAAGCCTTGCATGGTTTGAACTTCCGTGTGATTGCGGCAGGTGATTCATATAATGACACCACAATGTTGGGGGAGGCAGATCATGGTTTCTTATTTGATGCACCAGATAATGTCATTGCTGAATTTCCGCAATTCCCACCAATCAATGGTTATGCTGCATTAAAAGAAGCGATTCGTAACGCTTCGGTACGTGATATTCCTGCTTAATTTTTAAAATTAATGCAAAAAAAGACGGACATATCAGTCCGTCTTTTTTCTAATTTCTAAATATTAGAATTTATAACCGACATTCAAGCCATAGGCGATAGCGTTATTATCGGTAAATGTGCCTGCTGCAGAATGAGCACCCGTAACGGCATCTGCATCACCCAACCAATAATATTTCACACCTGCACCGATGAAGTAATTTTCTGCAGGGGAGAAACGGACACCAGTGCCTACACTCCAGAAGCCTTCAGTTGGACCGAGTGTCGTCACAGGATTGCCTGCGCCAGAATCCCAGCCTACAGAGATATTAGAACTCCAACGATCGCTAAATTTACGTCCTAAACCTACAGTTGCAGAAATTTGGTCGTCTTTATAATCAATCAGGTTAAAGCCATTTGGTTTGTTAGGAACAAGATTATTTTGCCCTAAATACTGAGATAATTTACCAAATTGATAAGGTTGAACTTTGAATTTTGACCAATCGACCCAGCGTATATTTGCGAAAGCAACAGTATTAGCCATGATCCCAGTTTGGAAATCGATATTTACAGATTGCGGGGTTGTAAGAGTAGTTTCCGAATTAGTACTACTAATCGCTGAAATTACAGGAGTTAGCGGATTGTTCGGAATAGCTGTAGAGCCAAAATTCTCATAAGCATTCATTTTATGTTCAATTTCAGCACGATATGTTACTGATGCTTTTAAAGCAATTTCAGGAATTTGATAGGCAACCCCAGCTAACCAGCCAACAGACTCATCTTCACCTGTTCTAAAATCATAACCATTGAAAACGCTATAAGTTTTACCACGAAGTAAGACGGTTCCATCTACCGTTTGATAAACAGCACCTGCATATAAATTCCAGTTCTCATTCGGTTGATAACCCACTAATAAATTTAGGTTTTGAGTATCTACAACAACAGATGTTCCACCTTCAAAAGGAGCAGCTCCATTTTGAACAAAATTATTATTACCAGAGTATTCTGCATCTGCACCATAAGGTTGATCGTAAATTAGGCCGATAGAGACGTGGTCGGTAGCTTGAATTTTCAAAGCGGCATGAGGGAAGTAATAGTCACTTGCCATGTCACCAGTATTCTGATTGTCTTTATCTTTGCCTGAAACATCTGGATCTAGAATAGAAATACCCGCTTCAAAGTAGTTTCCCGGCTGTAGAAAAGCCGCAATCGATTGACCAGAACGATCAAGACCTGCTGCAAATGTAGATGTGGTTGGAATCAGACTGAGTAAAATTGCTTTTTTAAGGATGCTAAGCTTCATGGATATTTTCCCTGATATCGCTTTGTAACTAAAAGTGAAGGGAAAGTAACATAAATTAAAAAAGAGTAAATGCACTAGGGCGTTTACTTAATGAACTGATTAATCTATAAAAAGGACTTGAATAGAGTAAAAGTACTAATGGTACGCATGTATATTAATGATTTTTATATAAAAAAATAGAGTAATTAATTTATTTTTCGCATAAGAATGTAAATTTGACCATTTGTTTAAATTAACAACATTTGAGTTTTAATAGTGAAATTCAAAAATAGAAAATGATACTTTTTGCCAAAAAAAGACCATCTGATAAGATGGTCTTTTTAAATTTTCTTTTAACTTAGAAGCGATAGCCTAGTTTCAAGCCATATGCAATCGCATTATTATCAGAGAACTCTGCAACATAATCACTGCCACCAGCTTGAGCACCAGTTTGTGCTTTGGCATCACCTAACCAGAAATACTTCACGCCGCCAGCAATAAAGGTTGCAGGAGTTGGGCTATATTGAACACCTAAGCCAAGGTTCCAGTAACCTTCTGTTGGACCAAGCGTTGAGACTGGATTACCCGCGCCAGAGTCCCAACCTACAGAAACGTTTCCAGCCCATTGTTGATTCAATTTACGACCTAAACCAACGTTTGCAGACCATTGGTCATCTGAATATTCTACAAGTGAAAAGCCATTTGGACGATTGACTAAAGGACCAACAGCTTCTGAAACTAGCCCGAATTTATATGGTGTAATTGAGAAATCTTTCCAGTTCACCCAACGTAAGTTAGCAAAGGCCACGGTATTTGCCATAATACCTGTTTGGAAATCTAAGTTTACAGACTGAGGAGTGGTGATTTTAGTTTCACCACTCGCTGAAGCAATCGCTGCTGCTGCTGCTGCACCATTCGGTAGTAATGCAAGAGCTGGTAAAGTCGGAATATTTTCATTTAGTGTTGCGTGGTGATCAATTTCCGAGCGATAAGTGATCGAGGCTTTGAGTGCAATTTCAGGAATTTGATAGGCAACACCTGCTAACCAGCCATAAGCACCATCTTCTGGAATTGATGCATCATAACCATTATATAGGCTGTATGCTTGACCACGAAGTGAAACGCTACCTTTGATCGTCTGGTAAACAGCACCACCATAGATGTTCCAGTTTTCTGTTGGTTGATAACCTAGAATAAAAGATAGGTTTTGAGTATCAACTTCAACCTTTGTATTCCCTGTACCTAACAACCCATTCACATTTGCTAGACCAGCATCTACAGCTGAGGTTACACCAGCCAGAACACCCGCATCAATTTGAGATTTGACGGTAGCATTACTATTATATGCTGCTAAAGTATTTGCATAAGCCGTTTGGCCTGCAGCAGTTGATAAATCTACGCCTTGAGCCGTTAGGGCGGCACCAACACGCTGTTCAGCACTAAGGCTATTAAAAGTATTGTTAATTGTACTTTGACGAATTGCTGCTAGAGACTCAGGTGCGAGAATTGTGTTGCTAGAATCAGAGACAAAAATATTTTCACCGGTGTACTCTGCCTCAGCACCATATGGCTGATCGTATATAATACCAAAAGAGAAGTTTGACGTTGGTTGAATTTTTAACGCTGCGCTTGGAAAATAATAATCACCTGCCATATCGCCAATTTCGCGATTTGTAGACGCGGAGCCACTTTCTTTACCAGATACATCTGGATCAAGTACTGAAATCCCTGCTTCAAAATAGTTGCCAGGTTGTAAGAATGCCGAAATTGATTGTCCTGAACGGTCAAGAGCCGCTGCAAATGCTCCAGCTGTTGGTAATGCTGCGAGAATCATTGCGGTGGTTAGCGCTTTTAATTTCATTCTTTCATCTTCCCTTGAGGTACACGATTTTTTAAGTATGTTTATGTAAAATCTGGAATTTTTTGGTAGGTCCGACCAAAATTATCTTGTTACTCCATGTGACAAAAATATCACAATTAAAATAAGAGTAAATGCTCTAGGAGAACTGATTAGTTCAAAAAAGAAGCGAAATAGAGTAAAAAGCCTAGTTTTTATCAGGTGATTGATTTTAAGATATTGAATTATATAGCTTTAAACTTGTAAATGTAGATTTTAGGTTAAAATGCAATTGTTTGAAAAATAACCAAAACTAGGTATTTATTTTTTATTTTAAGGTGGAGTCGATCTCAAAATGAAGAGATATTTCGGGAATAGTTTTGACTAAGTGATTATTTTTGATATTGAATTCAGAATTTATGCATAGATCGTATACTTTTGATATACGATCTATAGCTGAATGTTTGAAATATTAATGACTTGGTCTTGCAACATCACCGTTTAAAGCTTCTGGTAAAGAGTGAATTTGTAATCCCATCTCCACAATTGCTGTTGGTTTGGCTACCACTAAGGCTTTATAACCCGAATCGAGAGCAATACTATTCACCACTTCTATATCATTATTCAGTTGAGACACAGGCGCTGGAGCATCCCCTTGACCTTGTACACAATGCAGCCAATGTTTAGGTTTTGCTTTAAACCAAAGACGTGCCACAATTTCCTGTCCCAAATAACAACCTTTGTCGTAGTGTACGCCTTCACGCTGATGTAAACGGAGCTCTTGTGGCTGAAATTCATGTTCGGTACTTTGACATATCCAAGCTTGTCCCGTTTCAATGGCGTGTAATTGCCAAGCTTGAATATCGGTTTCTGTGGTTGAGAATTCAGTATGTATGTCGACAATTGTTGGAAATACTGTGCCGATTGATTCCAGTTTTATCTTGGAAAATGCACCGAATTTTTTAATGTGCTTAGCAAACTCTTCAGCTTGGTCAGTAGTAGTCACAATTTCGAAGCTTTCATCGTTGATTTTTTTTAACCAGAGTCCGAAGTGAATACGACCTTTTAAGTCGCAAATTGCAGTATAGCGAGTTTGGTTTGCAATTAGACGTTCGACATGAACGGTGACTTGACCTTGTAGAAATTTTTGCGCGTCTACACCTTGAAGGGTGAAAGCCGTAAATGCAAGAGTACTCATGAGATGCTCGCTTCAACAATGTATATAAGAATTAATTCGCTTAATTTTCCACTATTTTGCTTGAAATTGCACATCGGCTTTGCGGGAATATTTATAAGGCAAAGTAATGCCAATAATTGATACAAAGATTTGCTCACAGGGTTAATTTTGCCACTTCTATATGAAATGCCCAAACAAAGATCTGGAGAGATTGCGGGTCATCCATCTCTGTGCCTCAGGTCATTAAATTTGAGCGAAGGCTCGTAAAGTTTAATTGAAGCGAGTAAATTATCGACTCATTTAGTTTTGAAGTTGAGCTTATGTCATTGGCGTGGGTGTTGTTTACCATGATGGCTGCATTTATGCAGGCGTGGCGTAATGCTTTTCAAAAGCAACTCAGTAGCAGTGTGGATGTCTATGGCACGACCCTTGCCCGATTTCTATTTTCTCCAATTTTTGCACTCAGTTATCTGGCATTTTTATATACTCAGCAGCCTGTAACGCAAGCAGTCAGTTTTTCCACCCAATTTTGGTTATATGTGGTATTGGCTGCACTGAGTCAGATTTATGCCACGGTTTTAATGGTAAAGCTGTTTCAGCAAAAGAATTTTGCCATTGGTATTGGGTTGGCCAAAAGTGAAGCTATTTTAGCTGCATTAATCGGGGTCATCTGTTTGCAAGAACACTTGACTGTATGGGGATGGCTAGGTGTCCTGATCGGTGCGATTGCGGTATTTTTATTAAGTAAGGGCAGCCAAAATAATCAACTTTCCTTGGAAACCTTGGGGATTGGTTTAGGGAGTGGCTTATGTTTTGCGATTACTTCCTTATTGGTGCGTGAAGCCAGCCTAGAGTTGAATATGCTGCCTTTCTTGCATCGAGCAGCATGGGTCCTGTGCATATTAATCAGCTTTCAATGCCTTATTATGCTGCTTTATTTAAGTCTATTTAGCCGAAAGACTCTGCTTCACATGTGGCAACGCTTAGGACTGACATTCAAAGTGAGTGTCTGTAGTTTCTTGGCTTCTTTGGGGTGGTTTAGTGCCATGAGTATGCAAACTGTGGCGTTGGTCAAAACCTTAGGACAAATCGAAATTTTATTTAGCTTATTGATTTCGGCATTTTTCTTTAAAGAAAAATTAGCGCGTTCAGATCATTTCGGTCTGTTTCTGGTTATTCTGGCCGCCATTATGGTGATTTGGGCATAGAGCAGTCGCTCTGTTATGTTTTAGGTTTGGTAAAAAAACGCAAATAATGACTAAAAGTGAAATTAATATCTGATTAAATTTTACTAAATGGAAATTAATTCTTTTAATTTTTTATATTGTGGGAAAAATGCTTAAAAATGGTGGAAAATTTTAATTTTTAGGAAAACAATCCCAGTCGAAACTACCTACACTATATCTCAAGGGTGTGATAGGGATCGGAAAGAGTAGATTGCTACCAGTTGCGTACAACGTGAGTGTAGTACTTACCCAAAAGGTCTCGATTCGGCTTAGGACGCTATAAACCAAAAGTTTATAGGCACAAGGTTATGACTTACAAAGTCATGGTTGTTGAAGTAAACCACTGATGTTTTCCCTTGACACCCTAAAAAAATTTTTAGAATAAAATCCAAGAAAAACATAATAATAAAAACTTAACTTTATAAAACGACTCCATATTTTTTTAACTCACAATACAATTTGCTCCCTGCAAAACTGCTGCGTTCATGCGGCTAAATTACAAATTTAGACGAAGCCCAGACATCACTTTAATTAATATAAAATGATAATAATGCTGATTGTGAAAATAAGAAGAATGTCGATGCCTGATTTTAAGCAAGTTACTTTAAGTGATCATGAATTATTGGCGTGTTTAAAGCAGCGCTTTGAGCAGCATCGTGCATGGCATGCAGATATGACATGGGAAACTATCTTCATGAAACTTCAGGCAAACCCCAGCAAACTGCAAAGCTTGCATTGGATGGAGCAAACTGGTGGTGAACCTGATGTGATTGCGTATGATCAGCAAAAAGATGCCTATCTATTTATCGATTGTGCGGCAGAAAGCCCGAAGGGGCGACGCAGTTTATGCTACGACGCAGAGGCCCTGGCAAGCCGCAAGCAACATGCACCGCAAGATAGTGCAGTCAATTTGGCTGAGAAAATGGGTACGATGCTTTTGAACGAACAGCAATACCGTCAATTACAACAACTCGGCAATTTTGATACTAAAACCTCAAGTTGGATTCTGACCCCAAAGCAGATTCGAGGGCTGGGAGGAGCGTTGTTTGGTGACCGCCGATATGGGCAAGTGTTTACCTATCATAATGGTGCTGAGTCTTATTATGCTGCACGAGGTTTTAGAGTCATGCTTAGTGTTTAGTTGCGTGATAGATACTTTAAATGAATTTCTGAGAGGTGAAGGCGATGAATATCGAGCTATTGCGTCAAGGTTTGGGCTGGTCCTTAGTCATTAATTATCTGATTTTATTTATTTGGTTTTTTGCCTTTATTTATGCGCGACCTTGGATGAAGCGTTTACATGGACGCTGGTTTAACCTGAATGATCAAACTTTTGATGCAATTCATTATGTATCGATGGCGGTCTATAAAATTCTGATTATTGTGTTTAATTTAGTTCCGCTCATTGTGTTGTTTCTGCTGGATTAACGTTCAGAAATTTATTGCAGCGTCTTTTTGAGAATGCTCAATTGGCAGAGAAAATTGCTATGATCAGGATAAAAGTCCAAATAACTTAAAAAGATGATCGATAAACAAAACCAAGCTCACCATTGTCTGGTCTGTAAAAAGCCATTTCCCAATAAAGCCCTCGTTTCTGGTCATATCATTCGGGATGTCATCAGTGATGAAATTCAAAAAGACTATCCTGAATGGTCGGTGGACAGTTTTATTTGTCATCCAGATTTGACACATTACCGTATTCAATATGTGCATTCATTGCTGAAATCGGAAAAGGGTGAGCTGACCAGTTTGGAGCGTGAGGTGATTAGCAGTATGCAGCACCATGAACTGATCAGTAAAAATATAGAAACCGAATTTGATCAGAACTGGACTTTCGGAGAAAAGCTAGCGGATAAAATCGCCACGTTTGGGGGAAGCTGGACATTTCTAATCTGTTTTGCAATTTTTCTGGTGCTGTGGATTCTGTTGAATACAGTGGTGTTATTGGTTCACCCTGTTGATCCTTATCCTTTTATTCTATTGAATTTGGTCTTGTCCTGTTTGGCTGCAATTCAGGCTCCGATTATTATGATGAGTCAAAATCGGCAGGAAGCCAAAGACCGTTTGCGCTCACAGCATGATTATCAAATTAACCTCAAGGCCGAATTAGAGATCCGTCATTTGCATGAAAAAATGGATCATCTGTTGTCCCATCAATGGGAACGTTTGGCGCAAATTCAGGAAATCCAACTGGATTTATTGACCGAAATGAATAAAAAACGCTAAGTTTTAAAACTTCTTCGCGCTTCAATATAAGCCAAAAGCGGAGTTTGGCGTGGATGTAGAAGTGTGATTAAGGCAAAAATTGACAGCATGTATTGGGCTTGATATTTTGCCTTGGTTTTTCCCAATTGCTGTTTCCCATGCCTTTAAATGACCAGTTTGTTTATGCCCCGCCCCAAGAGCCTTTGGTGATTTTGTATGAAGATGCAGACTTGGTGATGATTAATAAGCCAGCAGGATTACTGTCTGTACCAGGGCGCTTGCCAGAGCATCATGACAGTGCCTATTTCAGAGTGTTGGCTCAGTTTCCTGATGCGAAAATTACCCATCGTTTAGACATGGCAACTTCAGGTATTTTGATGTTTGCCAAGCATCGTGATGCAGAGGTCGCAGTCAGTAAAATGTTTCAAGCGCGAACAGTCACTAAGCATTATCAGGCATTGGTGCAAGGTAAAATTCAAGCTTCAGGCAGTGTCGATGTGCCATTGATTACAGACTGGGAAAATCGGCCACGTCAGATCGTGCATTTTGAATTAGGAAAAGCTGCTAAAACGCTGTTTGAAGCTTTGGAGTATGATCAGCAACAGGACATTAGCCGAGTGTTATTGACCCCGATTACAGGACGTTCGCATCAACTTCGGGTTCATATGCAATATATTGGACATCCAATTACTGGAGATAAGTTATACCATCCTGAACCTGCGCAAAGCCCGTTAAAACGGATGGCATTGCATGCCAGTCATTTAAGCTTTACCCAACCCTTGAGTGGTGAACTGGTGGATGTGCAGTCTGTGCCTGCTTTCTAAAAATATCTATTTGGGGGCTTAAACTGTCATAAAATCATGCTAAATTACGTCTAATTAATAAGCAAAAAAACAGGGACACACGCATGAGCCGCAATTATGAATTATTTCCTGATGATGATAACGGTAACGTACTTTGGCAGATGTATGAAGATGGCAATGACTTAACCGAGTTGCATGAAATTGAATTTTCAATTGTTTTTACCACACAAGAGCAGGCAGAAAAATGTGCTTTGCACCTGCTGCACGAAGAACAAAAAATCTCGTTGTTTCAAGAAGAAGTGAAAAATGACGGCAGCGATTTATGGGTGTTGAACATTCATGTGAATATGATTCCTGAATATCAAGATGTGCAAGATTTAGAAGAGTGGTTTGTTAAAATTGCCGAAATGTTCCAAGGTGAATATGATGGTTGGGGCTGTCTAAGCTATCTCTACGATTATGATGACGAATAGCCGCAGCTACTCAAGGGCGTGGTTTATGTGTAATGCATACTCAAGTTATACATAAGCCCCCCAAACTTGCCGTACACTAATCAAAACGAAATAATAAAAAATAGGTGTCTCATGTCGAATACGGTTCAATTACATCGAGTCTTTCAAGCACCGCCTGAGCGTGTTTATCGTGCTTTTACGACCGCAGATGCTTTGGTTAAATGGATGGCACCGCACGGTTTTACTGCCCATGTCGAGTTGCTTGAAATCAAGCCTGAGGGCAAATATCGAATGTATTTCACCAATTTTTCTACAGGCACTCGGATTGGTTTTGGTGGCACCTATCATGAAGTTATTCCAAATGAATTGTTGCGTTATACGGATCAGTTTGAAGATCCCAATATGCCTGATTTAATTGAGGTGGTCGTACAATTTAAAGCAGTTGCGGTAGGGACTGAGATTCAGATTACACAATCGGGCATTCCAGATACCATACCCGCAGAGGCTTGCTATTTGGGATGGCAGGAATCTTTACAACTATTGGCATTACTGATTACTCCTGAAATACCCGATGGATAGAAGGCAAGGATGCGATGCAAAATTTTAATAATTTTAAGGAACGAGAACAAAAAGCTAAAAAAGCCATTTGGCAAACTTATTTGCAAGATGCGGCACCAGATAATCAAGTCCGATTATATGTCGAGCACCATTTGCAAGAAATTGCTCCGAAATACTGGCAACATCATACGGGGCTGACTCGTCCTGATGCAAAGCAAGTGATTGAGTTATTATCTACGCAGCGATTTTTAGATTTTCACTCGGTCGAAGAAAATGATGATTCGATTGATTTTAGTTTGCCAGACAACGTCACTGATTATGTGCTGTGTGTTTCATTTGATGAAGATGGCGATGTTGAAGACATTAGCATGGAAAGTTAAATACCAGGCTTTTATGCTGAGTAAAGGACGTTGATGCAAATACAGATTAAACGGGTCTATAGCCCCGTTTCCCCCGAGGATGGTATTCGAATTTTAGTCGACCGTTTATGGCCACGAGGAATTACAAAAGATCAAGCCAAGATCGATCTTTGGCCCAAAGCCATTACGCCTTCTACAGCACTCAGGCAGTGGTATCATCAGGATTTGAGTCAATGGGAAGCATTTCGAGCAAAGTATTTACTTGAATTGGCCCAGTCTCCAGAGATTTTGGCAGAGCTACGCACTCTGGCGGTGGACAATACGCTCACACTCATCACTGCGGCAAAAAATGAAACGCATAACCATGCGCTTGTGTTAAAAGCCTTACTTCTGCAACAGCATTCTGATTAAATTTGGTTATAAACCGATGGGTGTGACATCTATTTGTTTGGGAAATAAGTCTTACAAAAACTAGGGTTTTATCCTGCTTTCTATTACACTTAGTCCGATATTATTTCAATTTAGATCATTTGAGTTTTTTATGTCTTTACCGAATTGCCCGAAATGCCAATCAGAATATACCTATCAAGATGGCGATTTATTGATTTGTCCAGAATGCTCGCATGAGTGGAAAGAAGGCGAGAGCAGTGCCAACGAAGAAGTGATTCAGATTAAAGATGCCAATGGCAATCTACTCAGTGATGGTGACTGCGTGACCGTTATCAAAGATCTGAAAATCAAAGGCTCATCCTCTGTGGTGAAAGTAGGCACCAAGGTCAAGAATATCCGTTTATTGCCTGAAGCCAGTGATGGGCATGATATTGATTGTAAAGTTGATGGCATTGGTGCGATTAAACTGAAATCTGAATATGTGAAAAAAGTTTAATACGGTTCTGCTAATCTCTGGTGCAGGGCATAATCCTCTACGCTTGATCCTTGCATCAGGGATTGATTAACAGCAAGATAGAGTTCAGTTTTAAACAATCCGAGCTTAATGCATGCCGCACATTCATTTGGAATATTCTAATAATTTAACAGCGTTTCAACCCCAACCCATTTTACTGGGTTTAAATCAGGCCTTACTGGCGACAGGACATGTAAAAGCAGCAACAGACATTAAAAGTCGTGCCGTAGCTCAAACCGATTTTGTGATTGGACTTGGGGAAACTTCTCAAGCTTATGTGCATGTGAAAGTCTCCTTACTGTCGGGACGTGATTTAGCCACTAAAAAAGAAATTTCGGATCAACTCTTGCTTGCCTTACAACAATTGCTGCCTGCTCAGCCGGATTTAACTGTGCAGCTTTGTATTGAAATCCTAGAAATGGAAAAAGCTTGTTACGGCAAAACAATTATTCCAGCGCAAACACTTTAATTGCTTGATGCATTTTAAGATTCCCTCATCAAAGGGTTATTTTATTTTGCCCTAAAATAGCCCAGTTTGAATGCGGAGTGCCGCAGAGTAGTATAGGCTAGCCAGACGTTGAGTAAAAATGCTCTTTTTTGTTGAATAAAAGTCATTTATATTGCTTAGAACTTAAATCTTTTTAAGCAACAATAATTACATTTAAAACAACAAGAGGTATTTTAATATGTCTGGATGGTTTGAATTGAGTCAAGCAAAAGATGGTCAATATCGTTTTGTGCTAAAGGCTGGTAATGGGGAAGTTATTTTAAGTAGCGAATTATATAAAGCCAAGCCTTCCGCGCATGTGGGAATAGAGTCGGTGCAGAAGAACAGTGGGCTCGACAGTCGCTATGAACGCCTGATTGCCAGTAATGGCAAACCTTATTTTAATCTGAAAGCTGCGAATCATCAGGTGATTGGCACCAGTCAATTTTATGCTTCAGAACAATCACGAGAAAAGGGCATAGAGTCGGTCAAAAATAATGGTTGCGTGACAACAATTAAAGATTTAACGCATTAATGTCGAGTGATCTGGATGAAGCATGTCGAGTGGCATGCTTTTTTATTATTGGGGGTTGAATAAAAAGCTCAAGTATAAGAAAGGATTGTCGGTACAATTCAAATTGTGCTTTATTCCACGATTCTTTTTCGCTATAGTTTTTTTAGTGTGATGGAATTCACATATCGGTTCATGAGGGTTGTAGGGAGTGCACCTTCAAAAAACTGTGTCGAATGCAGCGTCAATGTTGCTGAATCATTGGGATATGTATAGATATGTCTTGCCGTCTTAATGTCGTCAGATTTAATGTTTATGCTGCATCTATATTTGATGCACTGTAAAGGAATGACACCATGACCATAGAAATTACGGGTGATAAAGAAAGTGCCCATGCAGTCTTATCCATGCTTAAGCAATGGGATGCGGCTGTCGAGAGAATGGACATTCAAGCGCTGGCTGATCTGTGTATGGAAGATGTTAGTTTGATTGATGTGAGTACACATCTCACAGGTATTCAAGCCTATAAACAACTCTGGAATCGTTATTTACCGATCATTTCAGGCAATATTCGGGTGTATCGTGAAGCGATCAAACTTATTGCCCAACCTGAACTCGCTGTGCTGCATTGTTTTTCTAAGGTCGATCAAATAGATGCAATACCCAATTTAGAGGTGTTCTGGTGTCGCACCACCATTTGCTTTCAAAAAGTTGGTGATTCGTGGAAAGTCGCGCATCAACATATTTCCATGCCTATTCAACTGGAAACGGGACGCCCGATTTTACTCAGTGAAGTGAGTTAATGGTAAGAACGCTTAAAAATCATGAGCGATCAATGCGCTCATGATGATCAATATTTCAAGCTGAGGCGTTTTCTAGCTTTTGGATGATTTCGCCAAGTTGTTTAATGCGTTTCACTTCATCCCAAAGTAACTTGGCTTCTGGATAATGCTTGGACATCATGCCGAGCCATTGTTTGTAACGTCCGAGCATACCAATTTCAGTTTTGGCAGGGCCATTAATAAAGCGAATTTGTAAGGCCAGTAAATCTTGCCAATTGAGTAAAGGCATGTCCGAGTTTTGACGAATACATTGGGTCAAATCGGGGGTGGTGACCGCACCACGTCCAATCATTAAATCTTCACAGCCTGATTCAAGGCGACACTGTTTGGCATCAGCATTGGTCCAGATTTCACCATTTGCAATCACATTAATTTTCAAGGCTTCACGAATCGGTTGTAATTGGTCCCAAAACGCAGGTGGGGTGTAACCATCGGCTTTGGTTCGTGCATGTACCGTCACCCAAGATGCGCCAGCTTCTTCAATGGCATGTGCATTGTCGAGCATGAAATGACGGTCCATATAACCCAAACGCATTTTTGCCGATACGGGAATATGCTGAGGAACCGCATCTCGCACCGCCTTGACCAATTCATGTACCACTTCAGGTTCATCCAGTAAAACTGATCCACCGCGGTGACGGTTTACGGTTTTGGCAGGGCAGCCAAAGTTCATGTCGATGGCAGGTGCTCCCAGCTCAACGGCTCTGACCGCATTGGCTGCCAGCATTTCAGGATTATTTCCCAAAAACTGCACATGCACAGGCGTCCCCGCAGCGGTTTTACCCTCTGTTTTTAATTCAGGGCAAAAGTTGTAATAAATGTGATCGGGCAGGACGGTATCAGTAACCCGGATAAACTCGGTCACACACCAGTCAAAGCTGCCGACGGATGTTAAAACATCACGCATAATCGGGTCAGTTAAGCCTTCCATGGGTGCAAGAATGAGTTTCACGGTTTGAGTCACCAGTTAAATTTGAAGAACGGTGTTATACGCAAATCCGATCACGCTGTCTAGTCTAAGGTGTTTGGGTTAAATCGAAATAGTTTTCAATCTGTGTCTCCTCGATAAAGGCATCATCATGCGAAACTAAAATAACCGCCCCTGTAAAATCGCGTATAGCCTGTGCCAACAGTTGTCTTGAGTCGATGTCGAGATGATTTTCGGGTTCGTCCAGTAACAGTAAGTCCACAGGCTGTGCTGCGAGACTGATACACAGTAAAGCGACTTTGAGTTGTTCACCGCCACTGAGTAGTGAGATGGGAAGCAGAGCCTTATCTCGTCGAATTCGAAGTTGCCCCAATTGATTCCGACACTCCTCATCGGACAAAGACGGATTCAATAATTGTAAATTGTGTACCGCATTCAGTTCTGGATCCAGTAGGCTAAAGTTTTGATCTAAATATAACGATGCTCCACGCTTAAAAATGTCTCCCGATTGAACATGACTATGATTTTGAATGGCACGAAGTAGGGTCGACTTACCTGAACCATTTTGGCCGCGCAGTTGGATTTTTTCTCCGTTGTGTAAGGCGAAAGAAATAGGCGAGATAGAAAGTGTTGCTAAACCCACTTCTTTCAAACGAAGAATTTCACCTGTTTGTTTAGGTTGAAAATGGAAATCAAACTTTTGTGACTTAATCTGTTCTAGTTGCTGCTGCTTGTTTTTGAGCTCATCTTGCGCTTGTTCCTTTTGGCGAAGTTGTTGCTGCGCGACTCCCGATAAGGTTTGACTCGCACGTTCTTTTTTAAAGTCGAGTAGGATTTTGGCTTGAGAACCAGAGCTTCGTAATTTCTTCCCAGACTTTTGCCTTTTCTGAGCTTTCATGCGCTGCCCATGCTGTTGGACTTGTAATTGTTTTAGTTCGCGTTTCTCTTGCGAGATATTGTGTTGTAGTGCCTGCTGTTGTTGCTCTGCTTGTGACTGATACTCGGCATAGTTGCAACGGAAGTGTTGCAAACCAAAATCATTTAAAACATACGTATTGGAGATTTGATTTAACAATGTGCGGTCGTGGCTAATGACTAAACAGCCCGCAGGATGCTGAAGGATTTTTTGACTTAACCATGCACGACTTGCATGGTCTAAGTGATTACTGGGCTCATCAAGAAGTAAATAATGCTCAGTTTGTAAAAAAAGGCGACACAGTGCCAGTTTAGTTTTCTGACCTTCACTCAGTTGAGAAACTGAGCTAGATAGATCTGTAGGTAAGTTTGCACTTTCTAGCAATTTCAACCATTCAGTGGGTTGATGCCATGCATGTTCGACGCAGTCATAGTCTTCAAAGCTCGCAGTCGATTGTTCAATACGTTGAAAACTTGCATGTAAGTCAGCAATATTAAGGGCTTCGGCAAGCGTACAGTTGCTTAAACGCTCGAGCTGACTTAAGTAGGAAAATGGCATATGCCAAATCACTTCGCCACTCGCATAATTGGGCATGTGCGTCTGAGTGAGTAGCGACATTAATATTGATTTGCCTTGACCATTGCGTCCGATCAGAGCTGAACATTGGGCAGCGGGCAATTCAAAGTTTAAATGTTGAAAAAGTGGTTCATGAGCAAATTGAACGCTGATATTTTTTACAGTACAGGCCTGTTGGGTCATTGAAGACTCCTTTATACAGGACATACAAAATAAATTTTTATAGAGATATAGAGTAGTAAATAAGTTTATTTTGCACGTCAGAAAACAAATAAAATAGATTTGACGGAAAATAAGACTTACTTCATTGGCGTTACTCTAAATTGGAAGAAGGGGAGTAAATATTTAGCCAGTATAACAGATGGATAAAAAATGATCCATTTGATTATCTTTCTTATGTACTTAAGGTTTATCGATCAGTGCTATTGGTTAGGGAATATTGTCATACACTAGTCGAAGCTTCCTGTAGATGTGAATACAACCCACACGATTGGTTAAGTGAGGCTTTTGTAAGTGCGTGGATGAGTTTTAATGTTATTTCGCATAACGCCCACTTCATTAAATAGAAGGGGTAAGGATTTATTACAGAAAATATATTAGATAAGTGAGAACATTGTTATTTGTATTATTGAGGCTAATAGCAGGAATGTTATCTAAAACCCAAAAACTATTTAAAACTAGTCTCTTTACCTTAGCTGTGGGATGTAGTATTCATTCAAATGCATATGAAATAGAAGCAAATCAAAAAGATATTGAAACTGCTGTTAACCAGTCATTTAAACCACTTATGGAACAGTATGGTGTGGCAGGAATGGCGATAGGCGTCATCTATAAGGGAGAAAACTACGAACACTATTATGGTCTTCAATCAAATAATGATAATAAAAAAGTAGATAGTCGGACTATCTTTGAGTTGGGTTCTGTCAGCAAGCTTTTTACTGCAACCGCGGGTGCTTATGCTAAGGCTCAAGGAAAATTATCTTTTAAAGATCATCCAAGTCAATATTGGCCAGCTTTAAAGAATTCAGAAATTGATAAGGTGAGTTTGCTGGAATTAGCGACCTATACTAGCGGTAATTTACCTTTACAATTTCCTGATTATGTTAAAACAGATGAGCAAGTTTTAGACTATTTTCAAAATTGGCATATAAAAAATCCTTCTGGTAAATATCGTCAATATTCAAACCCAAGTATTGGATTGTTTGGCGAGTTAACAGCAAGATCAATGAAAGTCCCTTTCCCATCATTACTAGAACAGGTGATTTTTCCAAGTCTTCATTTAAAAAACACTTATGTGAACGTTCCAGAGGAACAGATAGAACATTATGCTTTTGGGCATGATCAAAAGAATAATCTTATTCGAGTTAATCCTGGTGCATTAGATGCTCAAGCATATGGAGTTAAATCTACACTTCCAGATATGCTGAGTTTTTTAAACTCAAATTTGGATGTAGAAAAAAATAGTTCAAAGATAAAGACAGCCATTTTAGAAACGCACAAAGGCTATTTCAAGCTTGGAAACATGACTCAGGCGCTTGGGTGGGAGACATTCTCTTATCCGACTACCTTAGAAATTTTGCAAGAGAGCAATTCTGAAAGTGTTGTTATGCAATCAAATCCAGTTATAAATGATATTAGTCAGTCAAAATCCAAAGTTTTTCATAAAACTGGTTCTACCAATGGTTTTGGAACTTACGTTCTTTTTATTCCTGAAAAAGGCTTTGGGCTAGTCATGTTAATGAATAAAAGAATACCAAATGAAGAACGGATAAAAGCGGCATATAACGTATTCAACACAGTAAAAAGTATTTAAGTTTTTCTAAAATCAACAGAATACACCTTATACGAAATGCACTATTGAGTGCACTTAAAAGCAATGGATTACGGATTAAAGAAAAGCCCAATTTATATAAACTGGGCCTTCCTATTGAATCTATATGTTCCACATATTTAATAAGGCAAGTTAAACAAAAAAAGCCTTATTTCCCCAAAATCATTTCCAAGACAAACTTAGAACCAATAAAACCAACGGCCAAAAGGAAAAAGCCAATTAGGGTAAAGCGAATCGCTTTTTGCCCACGCCAGCCAAACTTGTAATGACCAATTAGCAGGGAACCATACACAAACCATGAAATAATACTGAACGCCGTTTTATGCGCTAAATGCTGGGCAAAAAAGTCTTCAATGGTGAAGAAGCCAAACAGTAAAGCTACGGTTAAAAGAATAAAGCCGGTATGGATCAAATCAAATAACAACGATTCCATGGCTTGAAAAGAGGGCAGTAGATTGACCCAAATGCGTTTCTTTTGCTTGTTTTTCAGTTCACGGTTTTGAAACCATAAAATCACGGCTTGTATGGTTGCCATCAGCAAAACGGCATAGGCCGATAAAGACAAAATAATATGAATATCTAAACTGACGGAGTGCTGTTCAATAAACTGGTCTGGCTTACTAAAGGCAAAGCCTAGAATGAGACCTGTAGCTGCGACAGGAATACCAATTAAATTTAACGCCAGAATCGGGCGATAAGTACTAAAAATCAGACTCAGCAGCAGCATCAAGCCTGAGGTAAAGGACATGAGGACAAAAACGTCATAGTTGACCCCCAGTGGTGTAATCATGTCGTGATACAGAACGCCTGCATGCAGCAGCAGACCTAAACCTAAAATCACGCCAATAAACCAGTGGTTTGGTTCACGTTTCGACATTAAATGCAGGAATAAATACCAAAAGGAGGTGGTATAGGCAATTAAAGCCAAAATGGTATAAACCAAGGGAAGACTAATCATGTCAAACCTTTTTCAGGATGATGAATATTCATTTATATAAATTCGACTCGAACTACAGTATCCTATAGCATCTTATGCATAAATTTTCTATTTTAAGAAAGATTTTTTTGCTACTGGCTATTTTAAGCGGATTTTGCAATGTTTGATACCTTAACAGAACGACTCACGCAGAGTTTAAGAAATGTTACTGGCTCAGGGCAGCTAACCGAAGATAATATTAAAGATACGTTACGTGAAGTACGTATGGCACTTCTTGAAGCCGATGTTGCGTTACCTGTAACTCGTGAATTCATCGCGAAAGTTAAGGAAGAAGCATTAGGCCAGGAAGTGATGACGCAGTTATCTCCTGGGCAAGCCTTCGTTAAAATTGTTTATAACGAATTAACCAAGATGATGGGTGAGGCCAATGAAAGCCTCGACCTCGCAGCCAAACCGCCAGTGGTCGTGCTTCTTGCAGGTTTGCAAGGTGCAGGTAAAACCACGACTGCGGCAAAATTGGCACGTTTTTTACAAGAACGTCAAAAGAAAAAAGTCGCAATGGTGTCTGCGGACGTTTATCGTCCTGCGGCAATTAAACAGCTACAAACTGTAGCGGGCGAAGTTGGCGCGATTTTCTTTGAATCGAATGCCAATGAAAAGCCAATTGATATTGCTAACCGTGCGATTGAACAAGCCAAAATCCAGTTTGCGGATGTCTTGATTGTCGATACCGCAGGTCGTTTACATGTCGATGAAGACATGATGGGCGAAATTAAAGAGCTGCATGCTGCGATTAAGCCGACTGAAACCTTGTTCGTGGTTGATGCCATGACGGGTCAGGATGCGGCAAATACAGCCAAAGCCTTTAATGATGCTTTACCGTTAACCGGTGTCATCCTGACTAAGACTGATGGTGATGCACGTGGTGGTGCGGCACTTTCAGTTCGTGCCATTACCGGCAAGCCAATCAAATTCTTGGGTATGGGCGAAAAGCTCGATGCCTTAGAGCCATTCCATCCTGAGCGTGTTGCACAACGTATCTTGGGTATGGGTGACGTACTTTCTTTGGTCGAAGAAGTTGAACGTAAAATCGACAAAGAAAAAGCCGAAAAAATGGCGAAAAAATTGCAGAAAGGCGGAAGCTTCAACTTTGAAGACATGCTCATGCAATTTGAACAAATGAATAAAATGGGCGGCATGATGGGCTTCTTGGACAAGTTGCCTGGCATGAGCAATTCAGGTATTCAAGATGCGATTGCGCAAGCGAACCCTGAAAAGCAAGTTAAGAAAATGGAAGCGATTATTCAATCGATGACCATTAAAGAACGCCGTAACCCAGACTTGATGAACCCGAGCCGTAAAAAACGTATTGCAGCTGGCTGCGGTATGGAAGTGACAGAAGTGAACAAACTCATCAAACAACACGCGCAAATGGCGAAAATGATGAAGAAGTTTGCGAATCCATCGGGTATGGCAAAAATGATGCGTTCACTGGGTGGCTTACAAAAGCAATTTGGTGGTGGCGGTGGCATGGGGCCTTTGTTTGGCAACAATGACCAGAAAAAATAATGCTTTAAATTGATGTTAAAAAAAGGTGCTTGATGCACCTTTTTTTATGATTCAAGATTACTTTTCAGATTTTTCAGATTTTTCAGGCTTTAATGCTTTTAGCTTGATGACGCATGTAATGCTGTAAACCTTTTAGTAGTAAATCTGCTTCTACAATCGGTTGATACTGCTGTAAATGTTGCGCAAACAATTCCGCATCACCACCCGTCAACACCAACTGCCGTGGTGAGTGCTGCATCACGCGTTCAATGGTACTGAGTAAACCTAAGAAAATGCCATGATGTACAGCATCAATGGTATTTCGCCCCGGACTGAGTTCTTCAAATGCAGCATCTGGGATTTTAATACCTTTGGTATTTTGAATCAGTGAATCCCGTTGCAAATACAAATTAGGAACGATATATCCGCCTAAGTGTTGTGTCCCATGGGTAAGGTCAATCGTCAAGGCTGTACCGCAACTAATTACACAGAGGTCTTGATCTGGATTGGCGACCGCCAAAACTTGTAGCCAGCGGTCTATTCCCAATTGTTTTGGATCATCATAACCGCATTTTAAACCTGCATATTCAGTATGTACTTTGGCGAAGATTACAGGTACTGCTAAGCGTTCCAGAATGGTTTGGATTCGTTGATTATTTTCCTGATCCAGTACCGATGAGACGCCCACTTGCTGAATGTTCAAACCTTGAAAATGCTGGATTAAACCAAGTAATAAATCGGCAGGAGACTGTAGATGCAGTTCAGCCGCATGATCCACAATTTGATTCTGTTCAGTCAGCCAATATTTGAGTCGGGTATTGCCAATATCGAGCCATAAACTTTTCATTACATCATCCTATTCGGTTGCTGTACTGAGTCGTAAACGACCTTGGTAAAAACTTTGTCGGCCAGTTTCAGTTTCGAGCAATACTGCGCCATCGTCCTGAATACCGACAAAAGTCCCCGAGCACAGACCAGTACTATGTTCGAATTCGACGGCTTGTTGCTGAAAAGCGGCATAGCGATTAAAACGCGCGGCCAAGTTATAGCTTTGGTGATCAAACCATTCTCCAGCACGGTGAATGGCTAAATAGAGTTCTGCAATCAAATCTATACGGGAACTAAGTTGTAGCCCCAGCTCGGTGAGTGAAGTCACTTGTTGATCAATGCTGGTATCAGCCACAGGCGCAATATTGAGTCCAACCCCGACAATGACCTGGTTGGGACTGATAGGCTCAATCAAAATACCGCCCCATTTACCTTGCACACTGTACAGGTCATTCGGCCATTTAATTTGCAAGTTGAGTTGCTCTAGACTCGGCATGTGCAGAATATTGAGCGCAACTTCTAGAGCTAAACGTCCATCTATTGCTGTTCGTGTATTGAGCAATGTGCTTAAATACACGTTTCCTTCGGGTGACACCCATTGACGTTGTCGCTGTCCTCTTCCTTGCGTTTGTTGTGCACTGCAAACCAATGCACTGTGTATTCCTTTTTGTGCAAGTTCACGCACATCATCATTGGTCGATGTGGTGGTCGGTTTTAGCAGCAGGACTTCTGGGAGTTGTTGTGCGGCCTGAAGTCTTTGTTGTAGTTGGCGAGTTTCGGCATCCATTTGAATCTAGGCATAGTGGAAAATATTTATGGAGTTAATCATATATTTACTGATTGGTGCAATCGCAGGATTTACCGCAGGGCTGTTTGGAGTCGGTGGCGGTCTGATCATTGTTCCGATTCTGTATATTGTATTTACTCAGTTGCACTATGATCCTGCTGTAATTATGCATATGGCGCTGGGCACATCCTTGGCGACCATTATTGTAACTTCTTTCAGTTCGGTTTCTGCACATCATAAACAAGGTGCGGTGTTGTGGTCGGTATTTCGCAATTTAGCTCCAGGGTTAGTCATCGGCTCTTTTTTGGGGGCGGGCATTGCGGATTTATTGCCGGGACAAGGTTTGCAACTGATTATTGGTTTTTTTGCCCTTTGGGTGGCTTATCGCATGTTTAAAGGGGCAAAAGCCCAAGTGGATACCTCGAAGCAGTTACCTTCGACAGCCAAACAGATGCTCGCGGGTGGTGGAATTGGGGTTGCCTCGGCAATTTTTGGCATTGGCGGTGGTAGCTTAACCGTCCCTTATCTGAACCGTCACGGGGTAGTCATGCAAAAAGCGGTGGCGACGTCTGCGGCTTGTGGTTTACCGATTGCTGTTGCAGGTGCCTTAGGTTTCATCTGGTTTGGTGCCAAAGCGCAGGTTAATGTACCGAATACCATTGGTTATATTCATGTCTATGCATTTTTAGGCATCAGTTTGATGAGTTTTATGACCGCTAAACTTGGTGCAAAAGTTGCACATCAATTGTCACCAGCAATGCTCAAGCGCTGCTTTTCAGGATTGTTGACGACGGTGGGGCTTTATTTTATTTACCAAGGTTTTTCAAAATTATTCTAAAGATTTGTGATAATTTTTGCTGTTTGAATTGGCTTTTTAGACATAATATTGTCTGACAATGACATGGTGCCAGACCGTTGAAATCAGTTAAAACTATGACATCGGTGGAATGATGTATTTGAGATTGCATCTTAATAAAAACAAGATAGGAAAAGTATGCAACAAGAAGAAATAGAAAGCCTGTCCGAGCAAATTGCCAAACATATTAGTGAGCAAATCATTAGTGGCGAATTGGTCGAAGGTGAGCGCATTCAGGAGCTCAGAATTGCCAAAGAACTGGATGTGAGTCGTGGTTCGGTGCGCGAGGCCTTGTTGCTCTTGGAGCGCACGCATCTGATTCAGATTTTTCCGCGGCGTGGAGCGATAGTTTCAGAAATGTCGGCACAACAGGTGCGTGCATTATTTGACAGTTGTGCCATGCTTGCGGGGCAGATTGTGCATCGCATTGCGGAAACTTGGCGGCAGCATGAAGCTGAACAGTTTCAGCGGTTAATGGAGCAGATTCAAGAAGAATGCCGACAAGGACATACCGAGAAATTCTATGATTTAATTTTTCAATATTTTGCCCAACAGCAGGATATGGTGGCGAATCCTTATTTAATGAATTTTTATCAGGAGTTGTTGCCTTCCATTCGTCGCAGTTATTTCTTAACCTTAAATACATCGCGCAGGGAGTTACAAGAGTCGTTTGAGTTGTTTAAATTGGTGAGTGATGCAATTTTAATCCGAAAATCACAACAAGCCACTTTATTTATGGACGATTTTTGCCGACACTTGCGTAACTTGGTGTTGGAATCTCTAACACGCATGAAACAAATCGAATTAGCATGGGCGCGTCGTTCACGACGTTAACAGGACATTATGCGTTTAAGCAGTTTAAAACTTTCAGGCTTCAAATCGTTTGCCGACAGTACGACCTTACATTTTAAAGCCAACCGTACCGCGGTAGTTGGACCCAATGGCTGTGGTAAATCCAATGTGATTGATGCCATTCGCTGGGTCATGGGTGAGTCTAATGCACGCCAACTGCGTGGTGGCAGCATGCAAGACGTCATCTTTACCGGGACTGCCAAGCGTAAGCCTGTGGGTGTGGCCAGTGTCGAACTGCGTTTTGAAAATACCTATGGAAAGTTAGGCGGTACCTATAATGCCTATAATGAGCTGGCTGTTCGACGTCAGGTCAATCGCGATGGTAAGTCTGAATATTTCCTGAATGGCACCAAGTGTCGTCGCCGTGATATTACCGATATTTTCTTGGGTACAGGTTTAGGTCCACGCTCTTATGCGATTATTGAGCAAGGCATGATTAACCGTTTGGTCGATGCCAAACCTGAAGAAATGCGAGTGTTTATTGAAGAAGCGGCGGGGGTGTCGCGTTATCAGGCACGTCGTCGCGAAACCTTGCTGCATCTGGATCATACCACCCAGAATTTATCGCGTTTGGAAGATATTGCCCAAGAGTTAAAGTCACAGCTTAAAACCTTAAAACGTCAGTCTGAAACTGCGATTCAATATAAAGAATTAGAAAAAACCATTCGGAGCATTAAGGTTGAAGTGTTGTCATTCCAATGTGAACAAAGTAGCCGTTTGCAGCAGGAATATACGGTACAGATGAATGAGTTGGGTGACCAGTTTAAGTTGGTTCGCTCTGAACTCAGCACCTTGGAGCATGACTTAAGTTCGACCAGTGAACTCTTTCAGCGTCTGATTCAACAATCGACGCCATTACAAAATGAGTGGCAACAGGCAGAGAAAAAACTGGCTGAGCTGAAAATGACCCTAGAACAAAAACAGTCACTGTTTCAGCAAAATACGTCGACACTGGTACAACTGGAACAGCAAAAGGCGCAGACCAAAGAACGTTTGCAACTGATTGAATTGCAGTTAGAAACCTTGTTACAACAACAAGATGATCAGACCGAGCAGTTGCAGCAATGCGAAGTGCTGAACCAACAGCAGAGCCAAAGTTATCAAGATTTTAAAGCACAACAGCAACAGGTGCAGCAGCAGTTTGAACAGCTGAAAACCCAAGTTGAAAAGCAACAACAGCAAAAAATGCAGATGCTGGCTCAATCTGAACAGTTAACGAAGAATATTGAGCGGATTGAACAGCAGAAACAGACTTTGCAATTGCAAGCCGCACAGATTCAATCGCAAACCCAAGGCGATGATGTACAGCAATTAGAACTGGAAAAACAAGGCGTTCAGGCAAGATTAGCGCAATTAGAACTCGACATTCAGCAGCAAGCTCAGCAACACGAGCAGTTACAAGAGCAATATGCCCTGCAAAAAAGCCAGCTGCTACAGCTCAAGTCGGAGATTCAGGTTTTACAATCGGAACACCGAAATTTATCGCAATTGGTCGCTAAGCAAAGCCCTGATTCGCATAATTCTAATGTGCAATTGATGCAGTCCTTAAAATTAAATGAGCAAGGCAAACCGCATGCGCAGTTAATTGAAAAGTTTCTGACCAAATGGCTTTCAGCAGAAGTGCTGGATGAAGAAGCGGAATTCCAAGAAAGCATTGCACGTCAGCTTAAAATGAGCACAGGCAGTAGTCAGCTGACTTTGCCACAATTCCCCTGTCTGGCAGACTGGATTGCCTCAGCATCACATTCGCTGTGGAATCAGGTCGCTATTGCCAACTCACTGACACAGGCTTTAGTGCATCAATCTGAGCTTCAGCCAGGCCAGTCGATTTTAACCTTAGACGGTTATCATGTCGGTGCGGATTGGGTTATTGCGCTGTATTATGATGAAAGCAGCCAAGCAGGTCAGGGCGCACTCAGTCATCGTATTCGACTGGAAGGCATTGAGAGTGAATTAAGCCTGTTACAAGCCCAGTATGAGCAAGCAGAGCAGCATTTACCTGAGTTGCAGCAACAGATGCAACAGCAACAGGCTGTGTTGAAGGAGCAGCAAGAGTTACTGAAACAACAGCAGAAAACACTACAACAATTGGATGTCAATATTGCCAAGCTGCAAAGTAGTGCCCAAGCATTTGCCTTGCAACAGCAACAATTACGAGATCAACTTGTCCAGTTAGAGCAGCAGCTTGAAGAAGATGCTATGCAAAAAGATGATCTGGAAATAGATTTGCATGCATTGACGCTGAAGCTTGAACAGGTGTTGCCAAACTATAAAACTACGCAGTTTCAACTAGAAGAGTTGACTGAGCAAGTCGAGTTGGCGCAGCAGCAAGCCTTGCACTCGCAACAAGAGCTGGAAGTGTTACGCCGTCATGCGACGCAAACTCAACAGCAAACAGAGCTATTGGAAAAAGATGCTTCTTTCCTGAAAACCCAAAATCTGCAAATTACCCAACAAATTGAACAAGCCAAAAAGTTTATTGACCCTGTGCAACTTGAATTGCCAAGTCTGGAGTCGCAATTTGCCGAACAGTTCCAACAGACTGAAAAATTGCAGAAAAACTGGAATGCATGGCAGTTAGAACTCAACAGTGTGCAAGAAAAACAGCAGCAGGTCACGGAACAACGTCATCAACAGCAACAGCAAGATGAACGGTTACGCAGTCAGCTCGAAGAAAAGCGTTTGGCGTGGCAGGCAGCCAAATCCGATTTTCAACACTATTCTGAGCAGTTAAAAGCCATGGACAGTGAGCTGATTACGGGTTTAAACATTGATTTACCGGCACATCAGGCACGTTTGGAAAAAGCCCAACAGCAGTTTGCCAAATTAGGTGCAGTCAACTTGGCGGCTTCGGAAGAATATGAAGAAGTCTCCAAACGTTTTGATGAACTCAGTCATCAGATTGAAGATCTAGAGAAAACCGTGGCGCAACTACAAGCTGCCATGAAAAGTATTGACCAAGAAACCCGTAAGTTGTTTATGACGACTTTCGATCACGTCAATACCGAGTTACAGGACTTGTTCCCTAAAGTCTTTAATGGGGGAGAAGCCTGTTTGACTTTAGAAGATGATTGGCAGTCTGGGGTGAAACTGATGGCACGCCCACCGGGTAAGCGCAACAGTTCACTGGCCTTATTGTCCGGTGGTGAAAAAGCATTGACGGCATTGGCCTTGGTATTTGCCATTTTCCGTTTAAATCCTGCGCCATTTTGCGTTTTGGATGAAGTGGATGCACCTTTGGATGATGCCAATGTGGGGCGTTTCTGTAATTTGGTAAAAGAGCTTTCTGAACAAGTTCAATTCATTTACATTACACATAATAAGCTAGCAATGACGATGGCAACCGATTTACTGGGCGTGACCATGCCAGAACCGGGTACATCCAAACTTGTTAGTGTGAATTTGGAACAGGCAAAAGAATACGGTTTAGTCGCGGAGTCATAATATGGAAGTCACTACAATAGTTGGTATCGTAATCGCCGTAATCATAATATTCGTTGGTTTACGCATGCTGTTGAAAAAGCCAGCTGAAGCAACACCATCCCTTGAAAGTGCATTACAGGTGAATTCTGATAGTCAACTTCCTATCATTCCGCGTCATGTGCGTGATCAGTTGCAAACTTCGGAATCTACAGAGCGTGTAGAACCAACTTTAAATGAAGCTGCTGTTGCAGAAGATACAGAACAAAAGCCAGAACCTACAGTGAGTGTAGAACAAGATAAAGTAGCCCCTGTAGCCGTTGCAGATCAAACGCAAACTGAAGCGAACACTCAGCAAGTGCCAGCGGCAGAAGCGCCCATAGCTGATCCGAATACTGCAATCGCAGCAGAACATGCGGATGCAGATTCAGGCTTACATTTACAGCCGCATGTAGAAAAAGCCGAGATTACTGAATTTAATGAAGAAAGCAGTATCTTGGATGAACATTTACATGAACAGCAGCGTGTTGATGAGGAAAGTGTCTTACAGACTGCGGAAGAATTTATTGTCTTTAACATTTACCCAGAACGTCGCATTTTGACTGGGGACAAGATGTTGAAAGTCCTGCTTAAATATGGTTTGCGTTATGGTGAAATGGCATGTTTCCACCGTTATGACGAAGAACATCAAAAACTGTCTTTCTCGGTCTTACAAATTACCGATGAAGGTGCGGCAGGATTTGATTTGGAAACTTTAGCCAATGAGCAAGTCAAAGGTTTAGCCTTCTTCTTGGCTTTACCGCATAATGATGTGCAAAATGCCTTTGATACCATGGTCAGTATTTCTAACCTGATTGCGCGAGAAATTGATGGCACAATTTACGATCAGAATCAGCAGGAATTAACCGCACAATTGCGTGAATTTTGGCGTCATCAAGCAATTGATTACCGCTCAAATCAGCGAGCTACGGTATAATCAAATTGAAAATTAAGGTCTGATTTTTATAATAGACCGATCAGATTGTTGAAGGGCGGAAAAACCGCCCTTTTTTATGGTGAAACTATGACTCAGCAAAACACTGTTGTCGCACAAATGCGTCAACTGATTCAGATTCTGGCACAGCATAATCATGCCTACTATGTGATGGATCAGCCCACCATTGCCGACAGTGAGTATGACCAGTTATTTCACCAACTCAAGGCATTAGAACAACAATATCCTGAATGGGTACAAGCCGATACACCGACCCATAAAGTCGGTGGCAAGCCTTTAGCAAAATTTGAATCGGTCACACATGTGGTACCGATGCTGTCTTTGGGCAATGTGTTTAATCAAGAAGAATTATTTGCTTTTGCACGTCGTGTTGAAGAGCGCTTACCAAACCAAAAAATTGAATATGATGTTGAATTAAAGTTCGATGGACTCGCGATTTCGCTCTGGTATGAACATGGCGTGTTAGTGCGCGGGGTGACCCGTGGTGATGGTGAAACGGGTGAAGATATTACCCAGAATGTGAAGACCATTCGTAACCTTCCGAAAGTGTTGAGCCATGCTTCAGGCGTTATACCAAGTCTGCTCGAAGTGCGTGGCGAAGTACTGATGCCAAAATCGGGCTTTGAAAAGCTGAATGCTGAAAACGAAGCCAAAGGTGAAAAAACATTTGCCAACCCGCGTAATGCTGCAGCAGGCAGTTTAAGACAGCTTGATCCGAATATTGCGGCTTCGCGTCCACTGGCATTTTATGCCTACGGCATTGCGCAATGCGAACCGAATCATGGCTTGAAAACCATGTCCGAGAGTCTGGACTGGTTGGCTGGATTTGGCTTTGCCGTGGGTGAGCGTCATTTTGTCTGCGACAGTATTCAAGCGGTACAACAGGCGTATGAAAAAATTAATCTTGAGCGTCCGAATTTAAGCGTTGAAATTGACGGGATGGTGGTCAAGGTCAATGATTTAAAACAGCAACAGCAGTTGGGTTTTCTCAGTCGTGAACCACGCTGGGCAACCGCCTATAAATTCCCTGCGGTTGCCGCTTTGACCACGGTTGAACATATTGACTGGCAAGTGGGGCGTACAGGGACGCTAACCCCTGTGGCACGCTTAAATCCTGTGGCAGTGGGTGGGGTCACAGTCTCTAATGTGACTTTGCATAATATTGGTGAAATTCACCGTTTGGATGTACGTCTTGGCGATACGGTCAGTGTCTATCGCAGTGGGGATGTGATTCCTAAAGTGGAAAAAGTTTGGCCTGAGTTTCGTCCGAATGATACCCAGGAAGTGCATTTACCCGAACAGTGTCCAGTTTGTGCTTCCCCTGTGGTGATGCCTGAAGGTGAAGCCTTGGCACGTTGCTCTGGCGGTTTGTATTGTGCTGCACAGCGTATTGAAGCCATCCGTCACTTTGTTTCGCGTAAAGCTATGGATATTGAAGGTCTAGGCGAGCGTTGGGTAGAGTCTTTGTTGCATCTGGATTTACTACAAGATGTGGCAGATATTTATCACTTGCATGAACATCGTGAAAAATTACTCACCATTGAAAAAATGGGCGAGAAATCGGTTCAAAATCTGATTGATGCGATTGAAAACAGCAAAAAAACCACTTTGGCGGCATTTATTTACGCCTTGGGGATTCGTGGGGTGGGTGAAACCACAGCGCGTATGTTGGCCAATACCTTCCAAACGTTTGAAGCCTTACAACAAGCCGACATTGAGTCGTTAATGAAAACCCCAGATGTCGGTAATATCACCGCAGAGTGGATTTATGACTTTTTCCAAGCCCCGCATAATTTGGAAGTTTTAGAGCGGTTATTGGCGGCAGGCATACACTGGGACGCACCAGTTGCACCAACCCGTCAGCCTTTGAATGGTGAAAGTTGGGTGGTGACTGGTACACTGAGTCGCATGGGGCGTGATGAAGCCACACAGCTCCTGCAAGCACTGGGCGCACGTGTCAGTGGTAGTGTATCGAGTAAGACCAAGTGTGTCGTTGCGGGTGAAAAAGCAGGTTCGAAGCTGGATAAAGCGGAGAAGCTTGGTATTGCTGTGATCAACGAAGCTGAGTTTATTCAACTGATGCAAGATTATGGTCAGTTAGAGGCTTAGATTTTTGATTCGTATGAAATAAAAAAAGACACCGATAAGGTGTCTTTTTTTATGGTGATCATTACGGAATATATTGTTTGATCACACCATCGTTAAGCAATTGTTGAAAGTGCTCAATCAAGCTTTCTTTGACATCACGATATTGTAAGCCTAATTCTTTTTGGCTCTTGCTCGCATCAAAATAAATAGGATAACCCATATTCAGTTCAACAAACTCACGGCTAAAACCAATGAGCGGACCAATCACTTTAAAGGCAGTTTTTGGCAATTCATTGCGTGGAAATGGAAACTTCCAACCAAAATGGGCTTTAAGTAATTGACCAATTTCAAGCAAACTCAACGTATCGCCACTGACGATGTAACGACCTGTTGCTTTGGGATTAAATGCAGCCTGTAGATGTGCTTCGGCAACATCTTGAACATCAACCACCCCATTCCACATGGGTGGAACACCCGCGAGCGTTAAGCCATTGGTAAATTGTTGTAAGACCTCAATTGAACCTGACTGCGTATTTGGTGTTAATGAACGACCAAAAACCAAGGCTGGGTTAATGCAAACCAATTGCCAACGCTCTTGTGCATCTGCCATTTCCCAAGCTTTACGCTCAGCCATCACTTTAGAATATGGATAAGGCTGATGGGTCTCTGAGCTGCTGGTATTCCAGTGACTTTCATCAAAAGTATTATGATCAGTTTTTAAAATATCCACGGCATCGCCATAGGTCGATGCAATGCTTGAAGTGACAATGACGCGTTTGACAGACTCAGTTTCATTCACGGTGTTTAAAACATTTTCTGTACCCAAAACAGCAGGTTCAATGATGTCCTTCACGGCATTTTTATAGTTGGTCACAACGAAAGGTGACGCCATATGAAACACAATTTCACAGCCCTGCATGGCTTCTTTAAATGAATTGGGTTCGAGCAAATTCGCTTTAAATAGTTTGAGTGTTCCTGTACTGCTTTCTGCAATTTTCGATAAATGCGCGAAGCTTTGCGTTTTGTTCAGGTCACGGACAGTAGCATGGACGGTATAGCCTTGGGTTAATAATTTTTGAATTACCCAACTGGCAATATAACCCGAGGCACCTGTGACCAGTACAGGTGCTTGTGTTACTAAGTTTGTCATAGATCAACCGTTGTTGTTTTAAGTATTGGCATAGTGTAAACGCGAATGTAATGAAAGTCTTTGCTTATGGGGGACAGGTAGCTAACTGATGCGTCATTTCAACGTAGAGGTAGCTGTGCCTTATAAAACCCAATTGGGCGAGGTAAATACGACTTTCTTCGCCACTATAGATCATCTCATCAATAAAAAATATTTGGAAAGTGTGTTTAACGCTTACTATGCAACAATGGCGGCTCGTAGCTCTAAATTGAGTGTAACTTTTTTATTTTTAATAATAAAAAATAGTGGTGTGATAATTTAAACTTCGTGATGTTTTAAAGATGCGGCGAAATAAGAACTATTTTAAATAGTTACAAATTTTAAAATAAGCAAAATTCTGCATGAAATAGCCTTTGCCCGAAGAGGCAAAATACTGCAAAGGCTTATTTTATATGTGGAAAATGGGCGAATTTAAACTGCAAATGCGTATGTTTCTCATTTTAATTTTATAAAAATCATAAACTTACAAAATTTAACTTTTGCATTCTTAGTTAATTGTCGCCATAATATTTGAAAAAGGTATGGGGTATAACGAGATGCGTGGCAATCCAGAAGTAGTAGACTATTTAAATATGTTGATCGGTGGAGAACTGGCAGCTCGCGATCAATATCTCATTCATTCTCGTATGTATGAAGACTGGGGCTTAAGCAAAATCTTCGAACGTATTGACCATGAAATGCAGGAAGAAGCTTCCCATGCGGATGCCCTCATTCGCCGTGTATTGTTCCTCGAAGGAACACCAAATATGAATCGTGATGATATTGATGTCGGTCAAGATGTGGTGAGCTGCTTAAAAGCCGACTTGGCGCTGGAATATCATGTCCGTGAGAAACTGGCGCAAGGCGTGAAATTGGCGGAAGAAAAAGGGGACTATGTCACCCGAGATATGTTGCGTCAGCAAATGTCTGACACGGAAGAAGATCATACTTACTGGTTAGAAAAACAGATTCGCCTTATCGAATTGATTGGCTTGCAAAACTATATTCAATCGCAAATGTAAGCACGTCGCTTCATTTCAAAAAGGTTTTCAGACTTGAGTTTGAAAACCTTTTTTTATGTGCCAAATTTTTACTTTTTTGAAAACTTCTGAATATCCGTGAGCACCTGATTGGCATGGGTCTGGGTGTTTACGCTGCTGTAGTGATAAACAATCGTGCCTTGTGGATCGACCAAGAATGTTTCCCGTTTGGCAATTTGTGCCACACCAAAGTTACGCACGATGCCGAATTGTCCTGCAAGCTGTTGCTTTTGATCGGCCAAAATCGGAAAAGGCAGTCCCAATTTGCTGGAAAATTTTTGATGCGACTTTACATCATCTAGACTCACGCCTAGCACCACGGCATTGGACTTTAAGAATTTGGGATAGAGCGCTTTAAACTGATTGGCTTCTTGGGTGCAACCAGGAGAGTCATCTTTGGGATAGAAATACAAGACCATCCATTGACCACGGTATTGTTTGGAGTCGTGCCATTTACCATTTTGGTCTTGTAGCTTGAAAGTCGGTGCGGTTTGCCCAACCCATTGTTTTTGGCTTGAATTCGATTTAGAAAAGACAGCGTTTTCGGCATGACTGAGCGTATAGCTACCGATGGTACAGCTGATGCTCAGGAAACCGACACGGCACAGTTGGTTCAAATGCATATTTTTTCTGATTTTTGATGGACTGAATGTTTTATCTTAGCAAAGAATGCTTATGCTGAGTGTAAGAAAATAGATCGTTGACATGGCAGATACGGCAATCAAACTGCCTGAAATACAACCCGCCTACTGTTTCAGATGTGTGACTTTACAGTTGCAGAATGATAGGAAATGCAGCTCAGTCTAAAAATAAAAGTCGTTATACTGCTCGACAAAGTTTGATTCGTAGAGCAAAACCTTGAGCACAAGTATTTTACTCATCACAGGTTGGGGTGGTGGTACGCAACTGTTAGAACCCTTACAGCAAAAACTGCAACAGCACGGGCATCAGGTCGAACTGCTCAATATTTTTAATGCATTAGACCCTGAAACGCTGCAACAACAAGTCGAACATGCGCGTGGTTTTGAGGTGATTATGGGCTGGTCACTGGGCGGTCAGTTAGCCACCTTATTGGTTCAACAACTTCAGCAGCAATTTTCACAACAGAAAACCTTGATTACTTTGGCATCGAATCCTTGTTTTGTGGTGCAACCGAGTTGGGACACGGCCATGCCACAGGAAACGTTTATCCAGTTTAAGCAGTCATTCCAGCAAGATGCGATTAGCACCCTAAAACGCTTTGGTTTTTTAGTCTGCCAAGGCGCAGATTCTGCCAAGAAAGATTTTGTGCAAATGCAAAAAATGATTAAGCCTCAATCAGTTTCACTGTTGGAGCAGGGTTTAGTGTTATTAGAGCAGTTGAATTTAACTGAAACTTTAGCGCATTATACAGGAAGACAATTACACCTGTTTGCAGCACAAGATGCGCTAGTTCCAAGTGAAATTGTTGAAAATATGCAGCAATTACTTGCAGAAAATACAAAAATTATGTGTATTGATCATGTTTCACATGGCTTTCCATGCTTTGAAGCAGAACAAACTTTGCAAATTATTGCTGATTTTCTGCAAGAGTCCGTTCAGGCTGTCTAGGAATGACCATTCTCGCAATGTTTTTTAGAAACTTGCAGGTTTAAGATAGCCGATATTGTAAAAAATGAGTACGCCACAGGAGTTATGGATGACCGATTTATTTGACCTTGAACATATCTGGCATCCTTATACCTCTATGACTAATCCACTGCCGACTTTTAAGGTGAAAAAAGCCTATGGCGCAGTGATTGAGTTAGATGATGGGCGTCAGTTGCTTGATGGCATGTCTTCATGGTGGTGTGCGATTCATGGTTATAATCACCCAGAATTGAATCAGGCCGTCACCGATCAACTGCAAAATATGTCGCATATTATGTTTGGTGGCTTTACCCATGATCCGGCGATCGAGCTGGGCAAACTGTTATTAGAGATTACCCCACCGAGTTTAGATAAAATCTTTTATGCCGATTCAGGTTCTGTGGCGGTCGAAGTTGCCTTGAAAATGGCCGTGCAATACTGGACCTCACAGGGCAAAACAGCCAAAACCAATTTTGTCACGCCACGCTCAGGCTATCACGGCGATACTTGGAATGCCATGTCGGTGTGTGACCCAGTGACGGGTATGCATCAGATTTTTGGCAGTAGCTTGCCGAATCGTATTTTTGTTCCTGCGCCGCAAGTCCGCTTTGATCAAGACTGGGATGCTGCCGATATTGCCGAATTAGAACAAGTCTTAAAGCAACAGCATGACACGATTGCAGGACTGATTCTTGAACCGATTGTGCAGGGTGCAGGCGGCATGCGCTTCTATCATCCTGAATATTTACGCCAAGCCAAACTGCTGTGTGAACAATATCAAGTGCTGTTGATTTTTGACGAGATTGCCACTGGTTTTGGGCGTACAGGTAAACTCTTTGCCTGGGAACATGCACAGGTAGAACCCGATATTATGTGTATTGGTAAAGGCTTAACGGGCGGCTATATGACCCTGTCTGCAACCTTAACCTCGAAACATGTGGCAGAGACCATTTCTCAGGGTGAAGCCGGCGTGTTTATGCATGGTCCAACCTTTATGGCAAATCCTTTGGCTTGTGCAGTGGCACTTCGCAGTACGCAGCTTTTGGTCTCACAAGATTGGCAAAGCACCATTCAACGCATTGGACAGCAGTTGCAGCAGCATTTAGCGCCATTAGCGCAACTCAGTTATGTACAGGATGTGCGAGTGTTGGGGGCAATTGGTGTGGTTGAGTTGAAATTCAATGTTGATATGAAAACCCTGCAACAAGAGTTTGTTAAACGTGGCATTTGGGTTCGTCCATTTGGCAAACTGGTGTATGTGATGCCACCGTATGTGATTTCAGAAGCACAGTTAGATACCTTGTTGACCGAATTAGTCGATGTAGTGCGTCATATGCAAGAGGAAGCGGCATGAATTTGTTAGACCATTATGCAGCGCAACTGAATGAGCTGAAACAGCAGGGCAATTTACGTCAATTTACTTCCAATACCCAACAGGGCAAATGGATTGAAATTCAACAGCGTCGGATGTTGAATTTGGCTTCTAATGACTATTTGGGTTTGGCTTCAGATCTGAGCTTACGCGAACAGTTTTTTGATGAAACCCCGAATGCACAGCGGGTCATGAGTGCCTCTTCTTCGCGCTTACTGACCGGAAATTTTCCGGAATATGAACAGCTTGAAGCCAGCTTGAGTCAGGCTTTTGCTGGACGTGCCGCGCTGTTGTTTAACAGTGGCTATCATATGAATATCGGGATTTTACCCGCAGTTAGCGATGCCAAAACCTTAATTCTGGCCGATAAACTGGTCCATGCCAGTATGATTGATGGGATTCGTCTTTCATCTGCTAAATATGTACGTTATCGCCATAATGACTTGCAGCATTTGCAGCAGTTATTACAGAAATACCATGATGATGCGGCCTATGATCGAATCATTGTGGTGACTGAATCCATTTTCAGTATGGATGGCGATGAAACGGATTTGGCATCGTTGGCTCGCATTAAATCCCAATTTGCCAAAGTCATGCTATATGTGGATGAAGCGCATGCCATCGGGGTACGCGGTGAGCAAGGTCTTGGCTGTGCTGAACAGTATCAAGTCATCGAGCAAATTGACTTTTTGGTCGGGACTTTTGGTAAAGCTATGGCGTCTGTAGGTGGCTACCTGATTTGCCATCCGATAATTCGTGAGTTTTTGATTAATCGAATGCGATCACTGATTTTTAGCACCGCCCAGCCCCCAATTTGTATGGCATGGACCAATTTTATTTTCCAGAAAATGCGTAATTTGAACGCCAGTCGTCAGCATTTACAGCAATTAAGCACTTATTTACAACAAGCCGTACGGGCAAAAGGGTATGCTTGTCCGTCGACCAGCCATATTGTGCCTGTCATTATTGGTGAGTCGCAAAAAACCGTCGATACTGCAGTGCAGTTACAACAGGCAGGTTTTTATATTATGCCAGTGCGTCCACCAACGGTGCCTGTGCAAAGTTCACGTTTACGTATTTGTTTAAATACACAATTTCAGCAAGATGAACTGGATCAGTTTATCGCTTTGTTATGAGTTTTAGTGGTGAATCCATCTCAAATAGATAAATCCCGTGTGGCCTTGCGCTTTGCACAGGCGGGACAAAGCTATAGCGAACATGCTGTGGTACAAAAGCAAATTTGTCAGCATTTAATGCAATTGATGCTGAATTATTTGCCTGCAAAGCCACAAGCACGTGTGTTAGAAATTGGTTGTGGCTCGGGTAATTTAAGCCATTTGCTCATGCAAAATTTGCACATAGATCACCTGATTCTGAATGATCTGTATGCTGAGGTACAACAACATTTTCCACAGCAAGCGCAGATTGAATGGTTGATTGGTGATATCGAGCAATTGGATTTGCCGCAAGATTTGAATCTGGTGACTTCCAGTTCAGCATTACAGTGGATGACGGATTTGCCTGCCATGTTTCATCGCGTGGCACAGGCGTTACTCCCGCAAGGTTATTTCTGTTTTTCGATTTTTGGGCAGAACAATTTAAAAGAAATTAAAGCCTTAACAGGACAAGGCTTGCACTATCCCACTTTACCAGAATTGCAGCAAGCCTTAGAGCAGGCGGGTTTTGAAATTTTGCAGTTGAGTGAGCAGGTCAGTACGTTAAATTTTGCCCATCCTAAACAGGTGCTCAAACATTTAAAAGCAACAGGGGTAACGGCAACCAGCGTGCACTATCGTTGGACCAAACAATCGCTGCAAAAGTTTTATCAAGATTATCAACAATTTTCACAGATTGATGAATTTGGGCAGTTGCACTATTGCTTAAGCTATCACCCAATTTATTGTATTGCACGGAGAACAACATGACCGCAGACATCTATTTTGTGAGTGGTATTGATACGGGTATTGGCAAAACTTACGCCACTGGATATTTGGCGAAATTATGGAATGCCGAAGGTCAACGCACTATTACCCAAAAGTTGATTCAAACTGGCAATGTGGATGTGTCTGAAGATATTGAGCAGCATCGTGAAATTATGGGTACAGGTTTCTTGCCAGAAGATGACAGCAAACTGACCATGCCTGAAATTTTTACCTATCCAGCTTCTCCACATCTAGCCACGAAAATCGATGGCCGTGAGATTGATTTTGCCAAGATTGAACATGCAACGCAGCAGTTGGCGGATAAATTTGAAGTGGTGTTACTGGAAGGCGCGGGCGGCTTAATGGTGCCTTTGACGACCGAATTGCTGACGATTGATTATCTGGCAGAAAAAAAATTCCCAGTAATTTTGGTCAGTTCAGGACGTTTAGGCAGCATTAACCATACCATATTGAGTCTGGAAGCCTTAAAAGCACGCGGTTTGTCTTTATATGCATTGGCCTATAACTTAAATGATGAATCGCAAGACCCTATCATTTCTAAAGATACAGCGGAATATCTTAAAACTTATTTGGCGCAGCATTTCCCAGAAGCACAATGGATTGATATTCCAGTGTTGTGATTTATTTGAAAAAGGTTTCATCGAGTTTGATGAAACCTTGTAATAGTGCTATGAATTTAGTCTATTAGTTTAGTGATAATAAGCTAGAATTTGTTGGGTAATAAAATCATGACCAGCTTTATTAAATAAGGTATAGCTACCTTTGGATTCATAATTGACCCAAGTGCCAATGTTTTCCCCGTAATTCGGTGAGATGATGTCACCTTTCATGTCCCATTCACCATCATAGATTTTGCCATCTTTTTCAATTGCTGGATCTGCACCCGTATAAATACTATTACCATTGGTATCTACAGTATAAGCAACGTTCAGATTAAACATTTTGTCGATTTTATATTGCTGACTACTTTGTGGATAATTCGTTTGTATCCATTCAGTTAAACTTTTGGCTTCGGAAATATTATCATTCCAAAAATAAAATTGGTTTTCGTCATAGATGACTGTTTTTGGCACATATACAAATGAACCAGTAGGGAACGTGGCATTACTGCTTAAGAGGCTTTTAAACGCATCGGCATTATTTTTGAGGATGCCACCCACTTGATCGCTAATGAAAATATAATCTAGAACTTTTGGGTAGTCTGTTGAGATATTGCTAGGCAAAATATCTGCTATTTTTTTCCCTGAAAGATCAAATTTTTCAAAGTCATAATTTAATTTTCCTGCATTAAAATTACATGTGTCATTAAATTGTGAAGTTGAAATATTTAACCCTTTAGATGAGGAAAGATAACCTAAAGGCCAACCTTCATTCTGCTTGTTAAAAGATTTTTGCGTAAATAGACCGAATGAATTTAAGATATTATGATTGGTGGTGATATCCATCATATTAGTTTCGACTTCTTCTAAGCTGATATTATAAAGTGGCTTGTAGTTGATATATAACATTTGCCCCTTGAGTTTAATTTCATCGCTATACAATTGATCGGTTACATTATAGCCAGTTTGAGGGGGAACAGATTCCTCAAGCTTATAGTCATAGTCGATAATATATAAAGGTTCATCAAAAATAGTAGTTCCTGTAATTTTTGAGTTGAGTAAGATACCTCGATTACATTGAGATTCAGTAGTTTCTGTAGAACTTGAATTTGAAGAGGATAAATTTGAAGAAGAAGCAGAATCACTTGAGCCCCCTCCGCATCCACTTAAAAATGCCAATGACATAGCAAGACTTAAAACAGTTAGTTTTTTCATTAGTATTACTCTAAGTTAAATTATTGAATTATTAAGTATTAAATTTCGAAGCGGATTATATACAGAATGGTTTGTATAGTGAATATTTTTTATGCATTAATTTCTAGCTGAATCATGCTTATAGATTAAATTTTTTATTTACAAATAAATTTTTTTAAATAGGATTACCAAGATTCTGTTGAATATACTTAAGTCAGTATCTATATCTTTAAAAGAAAAAACCGCATTTCAAATAACAGGAAATGCGGATTATTTCTGACAAGATTAAAGTGTCGCGTTACTTTCAATCCCAATTTTGCTGATATTCAGACGTTGAGCCATCGCCATAACCATCGCGACTTGTTTGTACTCAGTCATACGGTCGGGCTGGAGTTTAATTTGGTCTTGTTCGGACTTTTTTGACACCGTCATAAATAAGTTTTCTAAAGCCTGCTTATTCTCTACAGGTTGACCATTCCAAAAGATTTTTCCTTGTGCATCTAATTTGAGATTGATGATTTCAGGTGGTTTTTCATTGCTTTGTGGTGGCGGAGCACCATTCGGCAAATTAATATTGATGGCATTATTTGGAATTGGGATGGTGATAATAAACATAATAATCAACACCAACATGACATCAATTAATGGTGTCATGTTGACATCAAGCATTACATCATCGTCATCATTTGAGCCAACATTTATACCCATAACTTTCTCCTTCGCACACGATTAAGGTGAAGAAGGCGGAGTGGTGACAAAAGCAATTTTGCCAATTCCTGCCTGTTTGGTGGCATTGATGACTTGATCAATGGCTTCGAAGTGTGTGAGCTGATCACCGCGAATATGTACTTCAGGTTGTGGGCGCTTTTGCGCTTCTGCTTGTAATCGTGTGAGTAAAGTAGCTTTATCTCCAATATATTTTTCATTCCAAAATACATCGCCATTTTTATTCACTGCCAGTTGAATATTTTCAGGCTTATTGGCATAAGGCATGTTTTTTTCCTCTGGCAATTTTACTGGCACTGTATGAATGGCAACGGGTACTGTAATCAGGAAAATAATCAGCAAAACCAGCATAATATCCACCAGTGGGGTGGTATTAATGGTGCCGATTACATCATCTTCACTGTCATCTGAACTGACCATCATGCCCATGCTTGAAGTCCTCTTTTTTATTTATTTACGACTTTTTTATGATTCGGATTACTGCTGATCTCACCACTCAGTAAAACGGTGTGCAAATCGGAGCCAAAGCTACGTACATTTTCCATCACGGCTTTGTTGCGACGGGTTAACCAGTTGTAGCCCAGTACAGCTGGAACCGCTACCGCTAGACCAATTGCCGTCATAATTAACGCTTCACCAACTGGACCTGCCACTTTGTCGATAGAGGCTTGACCAGACATGCCAATCGCAGTCAGTGCGTGGTAAATTCCCCACACCGTACCAAACAAGCCGACAAATGGTGCAGTAGATCCAACTGTTGCTAGAAAAGCCAATCCACCGCTTAAGTGGCTTTGAATTTTGTCAATCGCGCGTTGGATGGAAATGGTCACCCAAGTATTGAAGTCAATGCGTTCTAATAATGTACCTTCATGGTTTTGGGTGGAATGAATGCCTTTTTCTGCAATAAACCGAAATACACTTTCTTTGTCTAAACTTTCTGTCGCACTTTCTAGGGTGCTGGCATCCCAAAACTCCGCATCGGCTTTACGTCCTTGTCCTTTAATTTTGGATTGTTGCAGCAGTTTGGTAATCATGATGTACCAAGTGCCAATCGACATCATGACCAGAATAAACAGGGTGGTTTTTGCCACCATGTCGCCTTCTTTCCACATGGCTTCTAAGCCATAAGGGTTATAAGCGGGTTCGGCATCAGCTTTTGCTGGAGGTTGTGGTGTAGCAGTTGTATTGCTTGATGTTGTAGTCGTGGTGGTAGCAGGGGCTGTATCTTCTGCAAATGCCGAATGAATAGGAAGTAGCGTGCTTGCTGCAAATAAGCTGGCCATTGCGATGTTTTTTACAGGTTTCATCATTTTATTCATCAATATGCTCCAATTTTGTTTTTTAATTGATTATTCCAAGACAAATTCGTAGGGAATGTCATACCAAGACTCTTGTGCTTCACCATCTTTCATTGCAGGTTTAAAGCTACAGAGACTGAAAGCCTTGGAAGCTGCATGGTCTAAATTTTTACTACCACTGGATTTTTTGACTTTAGTGTCTATGACCTTGCCATTGGTGCCGACCAGTACAGAAATCGTGACCGCTCCTTGTTCTTCATTCATTAATGCATCTCGCGGATAATCGGGTGACTTGCAACCTGCTTCGCCACGAGATACACCACGAGTCACACCTGTGGGTTTGGCTACTGGAGCTGGTGTAGCAGCAGCGACCACAGGTGCAGGTGCTGCCACAGGACTCGGAGAAACGGCTGCCGTTGGCGTTGCAGTTGTCGCTTTTACGGGTTGTGTTGGAGTGACGGGGGCGGCTTTTTGTACGCGCTCGACTTTTTCTACTGGCTTTTCAGGTTCAGGTGGAATCTCTTTCGGTTTTGGTTTTTCGGGTTCAGGTGGTTTATCTTGAATAATCATCAATTCCACCGTTTGTTCTTCTGGCTTATGGACGGTTTTGGATAAACCTGCCATAAGGGCATAAAAAATAATAAGATGCAGAAAAATGACTGCCCCAATACCAATCAGGCGTTTGGCTGAATTGTTCTCTAAATCTGTGAAACTCGTGCCCATTGTTACTCCTGAAATTTGAGACAAACAATAAATCGTTCACGCAGCACTGCTCATGAAAGATGGACGGATTGACGCTATTTGTTGTTTGGCTAAATGAAGGATTAAATGTTGTGCCCATCCTGACTCGCTGGAGGATTTCAAGTGAGGATGGGCAGAACGCCAATTAGAATTTGTAAGTCCCCCGCAAGAAGTAAGCACGTCCAGTTGGATCGCTATAGCGTGGGTCATAGCCGTATTGGAAGTTGTCCAGTACGTTCGATGCGGCTGGTTCAGCATCAAACATGTTTTTAATACCCGCAGTCAATTCTAAGTTTTTAAAGCCTTTATAGGTGCCAGAAATGTTATAGAGCGTGTAATCGCTGACTTTGTGGTGATCATAGGCATCATCACCTGTGGCATTTTGATCGTCATAACCACGGAAGAATTCTTGTTCGAAGATCAGCTTCCAGTTTTCATAACTCCAGTTAATGTTGGCGACGTGTTTCCAGCGTAATATCGCTGGATCATCATAAGTTCCAACTACACTTTCCCATTCACCACCTTTTTCTTCTTGACGGTCATATTTCATGATGTAGGTACCATCAATGCCAAAGCCAAAGCGACCAGTCGCTGTCATTGCTGTTTGATAGTTGAGGGAGACATCTAAACCTTCGGTTTTAATGCCGCCCATATTCACCAGCGTGGTGTTGATGTATTCAATACGTCCATCGGAATCACGTACAAAGCGGTCCGCATATTTCACTGGGTCAGAGAAAATAGTGGTTTCACCAATCAGACCAATCAGATTTTCAATTTCGATATTGTAGTAATCGAGGGTGAACACCAGATTCTTCATCGGTTCAAATACGAAGCCTGCATTAAATGAGGTGGATTCTTCTGGTTCTAAGTCGGATGAGCCACCCTGCATACGCATGAATTGGGTATTACATTCGGTTTGGTATTGGGGAGAGTTGGCAACTCCACCTGGGCAGAGCACAGGGTCATCATATTTTGCCCCAGTGTAGGTTTGGCTTTGTGGTGCATTCATTTCCCACAGGCTTGGCGCACGGAAACCTGTGCTGTAAGAAGTACGTAACATCAATTGTTTTAAAGGTTCCCAACGAAAGGCAATTTTGGGATTAAAGGTATCGCCAAAGTCGCTGTAGTCATCATATCGGGCGGCCAGTTGTGCTTCTAAGGTTTTGGTAATTGGAATCTGGAATTCAGTAAATACTGCTTTAATATCACGGTCACCCTTATTTACGGGTTCATCTGGATCAATACCGCTGCTCGGGACTTGGCTGACTACTTCTGCATTGACTTTGGATTCCCAATCTTGAGTGGTGAAGCTACCGCCAATCGCAAAGCCGACATCACCGGCGGGTAAAGTAAATATTGGACGGCTGAATGTGAAATCAACCGTGGTCGAATCTAGACTGGCAATATTTGAGTCACCCGTCACAGCAAAGGAATTCCATAAGCTTGGGTCAGCACTGGCACCAAAGGGGTTAATCAAGCCATCATTTAAAGCGGCCTGTAATTTGCTGCGGTTCAAATAGCCACTCACAAAACTGTCGGTGGCTTCACTTTTGGCGTAGGTGACTCCTGCATTGACATCCCAGCCATAAGCTTCACCCTCAATGCCTGCAAAAGCACGGTGCGATTCATTCACCGATTGTGAAACACGGTTACCCCCTTGCGAACGTAAGTACAGTTGCAGTGGATCGCCACTTAAACCGCTGACCGCGGGGGTAATGCCATTGCCTGGGTAATAAGGACTGGTAGAAGGTAAGGTGACTGAGCGACTATAGACATCGGGTGCAATTGAGGTAGTCACTTCACTGTGAGAATAAATATATTCACCAATGGCATTGAAGGTATCACTGAGTTTGAGCGTACCTCGACCCATGGCAGAAAGGGTTTCTGATTCAGGTACAATCCCAATGAGGGCTTGAGTGTTGAGATAACAGAGCCCACCATCCGCTACGACATTCGGTGTGTTATTACAGTTGCTATTGCCATAAGGATTCGCGAGTGTGCCACTGGTGGGATCATAGAAGTTTGCGGGAAAACCATTGGCAGAACTGGCATCAATACCGAGTTCTGGTAATAATCCACCACGTTCACTGACTTTCCGATCTTTTGCCATAATGTCATTAGAACGACGATAGTCCACCACGCCAAAAACATTAAAGCCTTGTTCATCTAGATCGCCATAACCACCAAAGATTTGAATGTCTTGTTTATCACCGCCTGATTGTTCCGGTTGAATCAGACCGCCACTAATACTTAAACCCTCATAACTTTTTTTGGTAATGAAGTTAATCACCCCAGCAATTGCATCGGCACCATATACCGCAGAAGCACCATCACGCAGAATTTCAATCCGATCAATCATTGCCATTGGAATGATATTCAGGTTGGTGGTGGAGGTACTGAAAGGGCTATAGGCAAGTCGGCGGCCATTGAGCAGCACCAGTGTCTTATCTGTACCCAAGGCGCGTAAGTTGGCCGATGAGCCTTCGGTACTGCTTGCCCCGACGTTTTGTGCAGTTGAATAGCCTGCTTGGTTGGCACTGACTTTGGTCAATGCTTCTTCGACGGTGGTAATCCCCTGATTGGTGAGGTCTTCGCCTTTAATAATGGTAATTGGGGAAGCACTTTGCGCGGAGACCCCTTTAATTGAAGATCCTGTAACTGTAACTTTGGCAACTTTTACCGGTTGTTCTTGTAGTTCTGTACTTTCTGTTTCTTCGGCATGAGCTAAAGACAAGCACATCATACTTAAACTAAGTGTACTTAATTTAAGAATGGCTTTGCTAACTGACGGCTTGGCCACCACCTTAGCATTTTTGTTCTTTATCATAGTAAAAGTAATCCTTTTTTTGTATTTAGCAAGATTGCTGGCTAGGTTTAAGCAATAGCGATGCCAATTTGTTTTTAACGGGTTGTTAAAATTTTAAATTATTGAAAAATAAGTATTTTATAAAATTAAAATGTTGTTTTAATCACAATGTTTATTAGCTATATAAGTAGGGGATATGAAAATTGAGGTATGGGTAAAAATGCGTCAATTTGGAACTTATGGTCAGGTTTGGTTTTTATCTTTTTATACTTTTTGTTTAAAAAATAAACTAATTGGTGGTTTTTCACTAAATCATAAATAAATTTTATAAAACGTATAAATGTTAAAATTTAATAAAAACAGTAATTTGAATATATTTTTTGTTATAAAAAAATATGGTATGTGCAATTATGAATCAACTGTGTGTTTTTTTTGTGCGTTATGTATACCCTTTTTGTGGGCATTCTTCCTGTACATTTTAGTCAATAAGACTCCAAATTGAGTTAGATGAAAATATGATAAATATCTAATAAAAAATAACTTTAAATTAAGTAGGTTTTTTAAAAACTAGCAAGTTCTTAGCGATGGCACGAAATTCGCTTTAGGAGCAAATCATAGTTAATTCATGACATAAGCAGAGGACTAATTCGAGAGAATTTGCTTAAATGGAACATGAATAACAATAAACACATCAGTTTAAAAACAATGAATAAACCGGCGTTTATGCAGGTCTCACAGGAAAGGTCAAAATTGGAAGCCAAAAACTTAAGAATTGCCATTTTAACCCTGCTGATTTCATCGGGCTGTATGCAGCTAGCCAATGCCGCAGCGCAGTCCAACAAGATTTTACACGTAGCAATGGAAGCCCCTGATGATGGTTTTGATATGGTCAAAACTTATAATTTTTACAGTGGAAAAATTGCTGAAGTCATTTTTGAGCCGTTATTGAAATATGATTATTTGGCGCGACCTGTGCAATTGGTGCCGAATACCGTACAGGCGTTGCCGCTGATTGAACAAAATGGCAAGCGATACACTTTTAAAATTAAGCCGGGAATTTATTTTGCGCCTGATCCTGCGTTTAAAGGGCAGCGTCGTGAACTGAAAGCTCAAGATTATATTTACAGTATTCAGCGCATTTTAGATCCCAAAAACCGTTCCACCACCTATTCCTTCATTGATGGCAAAATTGTCGGGGGCAATGAAGCTCATGCGCTGGCCAAGAAAACTGGAAAGTTTAATTACGATGCTCCGATTGCAGGTTTAAAAGCGCTGGATCCTTATACCTTACAAATCACCTTGACCCGTCCTGATTATAATTTCCAGTACATTCTGGCCTATGTCACCTTTGGCGCAACGGCACGTGAGGTAGTTGAATATTATGGAGATCGTATCGCGCAGCATCCTGTTGGAACTGGACCGTATCAACTGAGTAAATACGTACCACGCAGTAAAATAGAATTGACAGCCAACCCGCATTACCGTGGTTTTGTCTGGAACTTTAAATCCACAGGTACAGCTTGGGATAACCGACTGGTGCAAGAGATGTCGGGTAAACAGATGCCGCAAATTGCTAAAGTTGTGGTCAGTATTATTGAGGAAGAACAGTCGCGTTGGCTGGCCTTCAAAACTGGGCAGCTCGACTTTGACAAATTGACCTCGAATGCTGTGCCACAAGCCTTAGATGGACAGAAGCTGAAACCCGAATTGGTGAAGCAGGGTATCCAGCATTATCCCAACAAAGATCCTGAAATTACCTACACCATGTTCAATATGAAAGATCCGATTGTCGGGGGATTCAGCTTAGACAAAATTGCCTTACGCCGTGCCATTACTTTGTCGTTTAATCAAGACGAAGCCATTAAACAACTCTACAAGGGTCAGGCGGTGAGGTCGGAAATGCTCATTCCAGATGGCGTTCAGGGTTTCAATCCGAATTACCGCAGTAGTTTGGCCTATAATCCTGTATTGGCCAATAAACTGCTCGACCATTTTGGTTATAAAAAGGCCGCAGATGGTTACCGGACTTTACCTACAGGTAAACCACTGACGTTAATGTTTATGACCGAAAACAGTTCCGGTTCTGTGGTGCAGTCCGAGTTGTGGAAAAAGAATTTGGATGCGATTGGCATTCGGGTGGATTTTAAAGTCAGTAATTTTGCCGATAACTTAAAAGCAGCAACCCAATGCAAATATATGATGTGGGGCGGGGCATGGATTGCGGATTATCCAGAAGGGGAAAATTTTGCCCAATTACTGTACGGGCCGAATGCTGCTCAGGGTAATTTAAGCTGTTATCAATCGAAAAGCTATGATGCTTTGTACAAGCAAATGTTGAGTTTGGCGCCACAGCAACGCTTGCCCTTTTATGAAAAATTAAGCCGCCAAATTGAAGCGGATAATCCGTGGATTATTCATAGCAGCCGCATTCGTAACTGGTTACTGCATCCACAAATTCAGGGCTTTAAAGCGCATCCCATGATGAATAGTAACTGGCCATATCTGGATATCCAGTCTGAAAAAAATAAATGAGTGTGGAATAAGAATGAACGTTTGCAATAAAAAAATGCCACATTGGGGCAAAGGGCTATTGGCAGGCAGCCTGTTATTGAGCATGTCGGTGAACGCGCTGGCACAAAGTCCTGCCGACCCACACAAAGTCTTGCGCTATGTGTTTCCTGTGGCGGAAACGGGGTTTGACCCAGCGGGAGTGCATGATCTGTATTCGGCGCATGTGAATGGTTCCATCTTTGAAACTTTATTTACTTATGACTATTTGGCTTCACCGGCTAAGTTGGTTCCACGTACCGCAACCGCCTTACCAGAAGTCAGTGCGGATGGTTTAACCTATACCATTCATCTGCAAAAAGGCATTTACTTTGCTGCCGATCCCGTGTTTAAGGGCAAAAAGCGGGAACTGACCTCGGCAGATTATGTCTATACCTTTAAACGCTTACTCGACCCGAATTTACGTTCTCCCAATAGCTGGTTACTCGACGGGCGTATTCTAGGTATGGATGCCGTGTTAAAGCAGGCGGCCAAAACAGGCAAATTTAATTACGATCAACCTATTGCCGGTCTGCAAACACCAGATCGATATACCTTGGTGATTCGACTCACCAGTCCCGATCAAAACTTTCCGATGTTGCTAGCCCACCAGCCTGCGGGTGCCGTGGCACGTGAAGTCATCGAAAAATATCGCGATAAAGCTGGATTTGTGATGGGGCATCCTGTCGGAACTGGACCGTATCTGCTGACGCGCTGGACGCCAGGTTCACGGATTATTTTAAAAGCCAATCCTGATTTTCACAGTTTTGTCTGGAACTTTAAGGCATCCACGCCAGAAGATCAGCGCATTGTGAAAGCCATGCAAGGCAAAAAAATGCCGCAGATTGGTGTGATTGATATTCAGGTCATGGAAGAAGGGCAGTCACGCTGGTTGTCTTTTATTAAAGATGAAATTGATCTGTTTGCCTTGGATGGTGAATTAACGGTTCAGGCTTTGCAAAATGGTAAACTCAAACCTGAACTGGCGAAAAAAGGTGTTCAACTGTCGCGGATTACCGATCCCTCGATTGATTACCATTATTGGAACATGCAAAACCCTGTGGTGGGTGGCTTTAGTAAAGACAAAATTGCTTTAAGACGTGCCATGGCGATGGCCTTTTCGGCGGATAATTACATCAGTATTTTACAAAAAGGCGATGCCGAACGCTTACAAGCCCCGATTCCAAACGGTGTGGTGGGCTATGATCCAAACTATAAAAGCAGTATCCCTTACTCAGTTAAAGCGGCCAATTTATTGTTAGACCGTTATCACTATAAAGTCGCTGCGGATGGATGGCGCACTTTGCCGAATGGTAAACCTTTGCAAATTAATATGACGATCTCAGGGAATAGTGCACGCAGCCAGCAACAAGCCGAATTTTGGAAGAAAACGCTGGATAGCATCAAAATTAAAATGAGTACCCAGTCCTTGCCATTTGCTGAAGCACTCAAGTTAGAAAAGCAGTGCAAGACCATGTTTAAAAGCTCGGCTTGGATTGCCGATTATCCAGATGCCGACAATTTTATGCAGTTGTTCTATGGCAAAAACATTAACGTGACCAACAATGCCTGCGTCAAAATTCCTGAATATGACCGTTTATATGAGCAAACGCAAAAAATGCCGCCCAGCCCTGAGCGGGATGCCTTATATCGGAAAATGTCACGCTTACTAGAAGTCTATATGCCAGTACAAATTATTGGGGCACGTTATCGCAACGTCTTGGCTCAGCCGCGCGTGATGGGTTTTAAAAAGCATCCGATTTTGCCTGCGGAATGGATGTACATCGATATTGATATGAAGAAATAGAAATTAAATAAAACTGGAGTAATGATGAACAACCCGACCTTTAAATTGACCGCACTCGGTATTTTGACTTTTGCTACCCAGCAGTTTGCTTTTGCAGATTCTCCTACGCGTCAGACCTTGCCGCAGTATCAAGCCCAAGATATTCCAGCATTATGTCAGGCTAAAATTCAGGATATTCAAAAACAGCTCAAGCACTTTGAAGCTAAACCCATTCAGGCGCAGCATGATGCTGCCCCCGTATTGGCGGAGTGGGATCGGATCTTTGCCTCATTTGAAGATTTTTATGGCCCCATAGGTTTATACAGTAACGTATCGCCAGATGCAGCACTGCGTAAAGCAGCCGAAGATTGTGAAATCAAGATTAGTCAGTTCCAAACCGATATTTATCAAAATGCCAAGCTCTATCAACCAATTAAGAACAGCAAAGCTACAGATGCAATTGATGCGAAGTTTCGTGAAGATTTACTCAATGAATTTGAAAAAACAGGGATTCAGCTGAGTGCTGAAAAGCAAGCACGTTTAAAAGTGATATTGGCAGAACTGGCGAAGATTGAGCAGGAATATGCACGCAATGTCCGGGATAATCCGGAAAAACTGGAGTTTACCCCTGCTGAGTTGGCGGGATTGCCGGCAAGCTATCTCAATGCCTTAAAGAAAAGTAAGCAAGGCAATTATTTACTTGGCTTTGAATATCCAGAATACCGTCCCTTCATGGAATTGGCCGACAACGATGCTGCACGTAAACGTTACCAAATTGCCTATACCCGCCGCGGCGGAGAGCGCAATTTACTTTTGCTGAAGCAAGCCATGGATTTACGTTATGAACTGGCGCAATTGTTTGGTAAATCTAGTTATGCCGAATGGGCACTGCATAAACGCATGGCAGAAACCCCTGAGAACGTGAATAAGTTTTTAAGCGATGTACATGCCACGGTTGTGCCTTTGGAACAAAAAGAAGTACAGACCTTACGCGAGTTCCAAGCCAAAACTTTAAATATTCCTATCGAGCAAGCCAAAATTGAGCGCTGGAGTGAGGCCTATTGGAGTGAAAAGCTGCGCAAAGCCAAGTATCAGGTTGATCAAGAAAAAATGCGCGAATACTTTCCCACTCAAGCCGCACAAGACTGGCTGTTTGCCATTTCAGCGCAGTTGTATGGCATTCAATTCAAGCCTGTAAAAGTTGAGGTCTGGCACAACGAAGTTGAATATTACGATGTCATCGACAATCAAACAGGGCAGCTTTTAGGTGGTTTATATGTCGATAAATTTCCGCGTGAAGGCAAATATGGACATGCTGCAGTTTGGGGGGTATATGGTGGTAGTCGCTTAACAGGACGTAAACCAATAGCCGCCTTGGTCACCAACTTTAACCGCAAAGGTTTAAACAGTGATGAATTGGAAACCTTTGTGCATGAGTTTGGACATGCTTTACATGGCATTTTGTCGAATACCCGTTACTCAGGGCAATCCGGTACCTCCGTTGAGCGTGATTTTGTCGAAGCACCGTCACAAATGTATGAGGAATGGGCACGACGCAAAGAAACTTTATCGAAGGTCGCCGATTATTGCCAATCCGCTTGCCCGCGAGTCGATGATGCCTTAATTGCCAAACTCAACGCTGTGCATCGTTATGGGCGTGGTTTGCACTACGCACGTCAAACTTTATATGCGCAATACGATATGGCATTACATGGGCCTGATGCTCTAAAGGCACAGCCAATCGAGGTCTGGAAGAAAATGGAAGGGGCGACAGCACTCGGTTATGTGCCTAGCACCGAGTTTCCTGGACAGTTTGGTCACATCATGGGTGGCTATCAAGTGGGCTACTACGGTTATATGTGGTCTGAAGTGATGGCCTTAGACATGTTGTCTGCCTTTGGCAAGAATTTAAATAATCCTGCAGTGGGGCGGCGTTATCGTCAAACCATTTTATCGCAAGGCAGTCAAAAACCTGCTGAAGACTTGGTCAAAGATTTCCTAGGACGCAAGCCAGACAGCAAAGCCTTTTTTGATGAAATTACCGGTCAACGGGTTCAATAGGGAGCAATCTGAATGCTGGCATATATTATCCGTCGTATCTGGCAGATGATTCCCACCATGTTGGGTGTCGTGCTGCTGATTTTCTTTCTGTTTAACTGGGTGGGTGGAGATCCTGCTTATATTTTGGCGGGTAAAATGTCCAATCCTGAACAGATTGAAAATATTCGCCAACAGTTGGGGGTAGATCAACCCTACTATGTGCAATTGTGGATTTTTATTAAGCAGATTCTGACTTTTGATTATGGCTTGAGCTGGAGTACAGGAGAGTCAGTTTCGCAAATTATCAGCACCCGTTTAGGGCCATCACTGACCTTACTCATTCCGCTTACCCTTTTACAAACCGTGATTTCGATTATTTTAGCTTTAGCGGTCGCTGCGGTACGCGGCACTTTAACGGATCGTATGGTCATGATGCTGTGTACCATTGGTATGTCGATCAGTATTTTGGTCTACATCATTGTGTTTCAGTATGTTTTTGCCTACCAGTTAAGCTGGTTTCCGGTGCAAGGCTGGAGCGATAGCCTGAGCGAAAATCTATTTAAATATGCCTTGTTGCCGATTCTGATCATGTTGGTGGTCAGTATTGCGCCAACCTTAAGACTTTACCGCAGCTTTGTCCTAGATGAAGTGAATCAGGATTATGTCCGAACCGCACGTGCCAAAGGGGTCGGTGAACGTCGCATTTTGGGCGTGCATGTTTTAAGAAATGCCTCCATCCCGATTATTACTGATGTCATGGCCAGTCTACCCGCACTCTTGATTGGCGCTTTTTTGATTGAACGCTTCTTTGGTATTCCAGGGATTGGACGTGAAGTGATTATTGCAGTGGAACGCAGTGATTTTCCTGTGATTAAAGCCATTACCGTGTATGTGGCTGCAGCCACCATGATTTTTAATCTGATTGCCGATTTGGTTTATAAGCTGGTCGACCCACGTGTACAGTTGAAGTAGGTGAATTATGCTCAGTGTATTATTTAAAAGAAAAGCACTCGATTCATCTGAAACCCCATCTACTGGGCTCTGGCATTTAGCCCTGCGTCGCCTTAAAGCGGATCGTATTGCCATGATCTCATTGTTTGTGGTGCTGTGTTATTTTGTGATGCTGCTGTTATCGATGACAGGGGTGATTGCTTCCAACTGGAATAAAGAAGTCGCGGTGAGTTATGCGCCACCAACCTTTATTGGCGCAGACCCTGTCAGTACACCCACTGAAAAAGAAGCGGCACAAGCAGAAGCTCTGCCTGAAAATTCAGTCGACCCCTTAAAAGATGTAATGCGTGAACTCAATGCCGAAATTGCTCAAGAGCAGGGAGCAACCGCAGCGATTGACTACTATGGCGTGGTTGATCCTCTGGCAGCGGATATGCAGGCGATAGATCAACAATTGGATGGGCATTTACTCGACCAACAAGCAGAACTCAAGCAAACCCTGCCTTTTGGCGCGGATAAATGGGGGCAAGATGTTTTGCAAAAAACCATTAAAGGGGCGGAAACATCCATTATTGTTGGAGTGGTGGCTGCATTATTGGCCGTCTTGATTGGTACGGTACTTGGGGCGATTTCAGGGTATTTTGGTGGTTGGGTCGATGATGTCTTGAACTGGTTTTATAACATCTTCACCTCGATTCCCTATTTGTTACTGATTTTAGCCATTGCCGCGGTGTTGCAGCAAAAAGGTATTCTGTCGATTGTGCTGATTCTTGGGCTTACAGGGTGGACGGGGGTTTACCGTTTAATCCGTGCTGAATATATGAAGCATACATCCCGTGAATATGTACTGGCGGCCAAAGCCATTGGCGTGAGTCATTTTCGCCGTATGTTTGTGCATATTTTTCCCAATGTGAGTCATATTGCCTTGGTGCAAGTCTCAATTTTGGTGGTGGCATTTATTAAGTCTGAAGTCATTCTGAGTTTCTTGGGCTTTGGCGTCCCTGTCGGGGTGGTGTCATGGGGCAGTATGCTCAATGAAGCGCAAAGTGAATTGATTTTAGGCAAATGGTGGCAGTTGATTGCTGCTTCTGTGGCAATGGCAGTCTTGGTCACGGCATTTTCGATGTTTACCGATGCCTTGCGTGATGCTTTAGACCCAAAACTAAAATAAGAGGTGTATGAATATGGCTGAACTGCATCAACCTTCAATATTATTAAAAGTTGAAAATCTAAAAGTCAGTTTTAAAAGCGAAAATAAGCAATATATTGAAACGGTCAAAGGCATTTCATTTTCAATTCCTGAAAATACCACTGTTGCTTTGGTGGGGGAGTCGGGGAGCGGGAAATCGGTGACTTCTTTAGCCACTATGGGGCTGCTGCCGCCAGAACAAAGTCAAATTTCGGCAGATAGTAAGATCTTGTTTGAAGGCAGAAACTTACTGGCTTTGTCTCGTGCTGAAATGCGCAAGATGTGTGGAAAAGACATCGCCATGATTTTTCAGGAACCGATGTCTTCTTTAAATCCTGTGTTTACCGTGGGAGATCAGATTGCAGAAGTACTCAGACTACATTTGGCGATGGGACGGAAACAGGCCAAAGCTCGTGCCTTAGCGCTACTCAAAGAAGTCGGTATTCCTTCGCCTGAAACTAAGATGGATGCTTATCCGAGCCAGCTCTCGGGTGGTCAACAACAACGGGTGATGATTGCCATGGCGATTGCCTGTGAGCCTAAGTTGCTGATTGCGGATGAACCGACCACAGCCTTGGATGTCACCATTCAAAAGCAAATTCTAGATTTATTGCAGGATTTACAGCAGCGTCGCAAGATGTCGATGCTGTTTATTACCCATGATCTGGCACTGGTCAGTGAAATTGCCGATCACGTGATTGTGATGCGTCATGGTGAAATTCGAGAGCAAGGTGCAGTGCAACAGGTGTTAGAACAGCCGCAGGATATTTATACCCGTGCCTTATTGCAATGTCGTCCGCAATTGTCACAGCGGCCGTATCGCCTGCCGATGATCAGCGACTTTATGCATCAAGAAGGCAGTACATGGATTGAAAATACCGCAGCACCTCTTCAAGTACGCCCTCAGCGTCAACGCGGGCTAAAAGGCAATGAAGAGATTATTCTTGATGTTCGTGATCTTAAAAAATCATTTTATAGTCGTAAAGGGCTGTTTGGACGAGAAGAATACCAGGCGGTTAAAGGGGTGTCTTTTCAGTTGGCGAAAGGTAAAACTTTGGGGTTGGTAGGGGAGTCCGGTTCAGGTAAAACCACCATTGGGCTTTTACTGATGCGTTTGCAACAAGCCACAGGTGGATCAGCACGGATTGATGGGCAAGATATCTTGGCCATGTCAGACAAGCAGTTTGCGCAGTTCCAGCGTAAAATTCAGATTATTTTTCAGAATCCTTATGCCTCCTTAAACCCGCGCTTTACAGTAGGACAGATTCTCATGGAACCGATGCAGATTCATGGCATTGGCGAAAATGAGGTAGAGCGAAAAAAAATAGCCTTGGATTTACTGGAACGGGTCAGTTTGCCCGCATCAGCATTTCATCGTTACCCGCATGAATTTTCAGGTGGTCAGCGACAGCGGATTGCGATTGCACGTTGCTTAACCCTCAAGCCTGAAATCTTAATCTGTGACGAATCTGTTTCGGCACTGGATGTTTCAGTGCAAGCTCAGGTGCTCAATCTGTTACAAGATTTACAAGACGAATTTGGATTGAGCTATATTTTTATTTCGCATGATTTGTCGGTGGTGAAATATATTTCCGATCAGGTCATGGTGATGAATCATGGTGACATAGTGGAAATTGCTAATTCAGATGATCTGTATCAATCCCCGCAGCATGACTATACCAAGCGCTTGTTAGGTGCGATTCCGAAAGGTATTGCGTCGGTTACCTGATTTAAACGACATAAAAAAACCGCCCAAAGGCGGTTTTTTTATGTGCAGTGAGAAGCTAATTAAAACTTCTTAAAGCTTTTGTTTGCACCAAATGGCTTACGCGGTGCTTGTTCATCACGCGAGTCACGTTGACCATAAGCCGCTTTGTTGCCAAAGTTGTCGGAACGGTTGTCACGTTGTGCGTAACCAGAGTTTTGACGTTGCTCACGTTGGCCGTAGCCTGCTGGTGCATTGTCCTGACGACGGTGTGTATGGCCATTCGGGTTTTCACGGCGTTCGCGGTTGAACGTCGGCTTTGGTTGAGCTTCATCATCATTGTCACGACGTTGCTGACGTAAGAAACCACCACGGCGTGCAGCCAATGGTTTGTCTTGCATGCGTTCAGTACGACGTTTCGCCATACCGAACAAACCAGTACCCTGACGTGGTTTTAACTCAACCGACTTGGTTAGGTTGTCGATGTCATTTTTGTCGAGTTCCATCCAGCGACCTGTACGTAATTCACGTGGCAAAATCACTGTGCCATAGCGAGTACGCAATAAGCGGCTGACTTTTAAACCTTGAGATTCAAAAATACGACGCACTTCGCGGTTACGGCCTTCTTTCACAACCACTTGATACCAGCGGTTAATCCCGTCACCACCAATTTCAGAGAAAGATTCGAATTTTGCAGGACCATCATCCAATACCACACCACGCAGCATGTTGTTGCGGATTTGAGGGGTCACTTCACCCATTACACGCACAGCATATTCACGTTCAATTTCGTTCGATGGATGCATTAAACGATTGGCTAACTCACCGTCATTTGTGAACAATAACAAGCCTGTAGAGTTAATATCCAAACGACCTACCATCACCCAACGATCATTGGCAATCGAAGGTAAATTATCAAACACGGTTGGACGTTGTTCAGGATCGTTACGTGAACAAATTTCACCTTCTGGTTTGTAATAAATCAGAACGCGACGACGAATTTCGTCTTCAATTTGGAACTGCACTTTACGACCATCGATGCGAAGCTCATCGCCTGGCTCAATACGTTCGCCTACTTGCGCAACACGACCGTTGACACTCACACGACCAGCAGCAATGACTTCTTCCATATAACGGCGAGAGCCGAGTCCAACTCGTGCGAGTACCTTTTGCAATTTTTCACTCATGACAGCATAACCTTAGAAATTATCATCAACAGTTCGCCTATTTATGATTTCGGTGCTTGCGCATCGAGGGTCATAAAAGCTTCCTTGGCATCCTGTAGGGGAGGCAATTGGCCAACAGAGGTTAGACCAAAAGCATTTAAAAATTGAGGCGTTGTGACTAACAACGCGGGTCTTCCAGGGAGTTCCCGAAAACCAGATTCTTTAATCCAGTTCCAGTCAAATAGGGTTCTCAATATTTGACTATTATTCGAGACTCCACGAATTTGTTCAATGTCCGCACGAGTCACGGGTTGATGGTAAGCCACCACCGCTAGAATTTCGAGCAGAGCAGGCGATAAGCGTGTTGGACGCTCAGGCCAGGTTTGACTAATAATATGTCGGTATTTGGCGCGGACTTGAAAGCGGAAACCTTGAGCAGTTTCAACCAGTTCAATCGAGCGACCATGTTGTAATACCATTAATTGTTGGATCAATTGGCGCAGTTCAGATTTGGAATATTGATCTTGAAATGCTTCTTTCAGACGTGCCAAGGAAACAGGTGCATCACTGGCAAAAATAATCGCTTCCAGTTGCATCAACATTTCATGATGCGTTTCAGAAGTCGAAAGCAGAGTCGATTCACTCATGATTGTGCTCCTTGTACACTCAATGGGGCCTCAATCCCTGAACCAATAATTTTGACGCGCTGTTGGCGGGTCAATTCCAGTACCGCCATAAAGGTGACGACCACCCCCATGCGACCCTGACTTGGTTTCAGTAATTCAATAAATTCGAGCACATTACCGGTTTGCAGCTTTTCTTCAATAAAGGCAATCCGTTCTTCTAGCAAGACCGGTTCTTGCTCAATTTTATGCATGACAGGCTCTGGGCGATTAAACACACAAAATAGAGCATCATGCAGCAGATTGACTGAAAACCCTTCATGACGCACCGCAACATCGCCTAGGCTGACATTGGTTTCGAAGGTATCCCGCTCTAAAATGCTCATTTGACCCAAACGTTCAGCCGCTTGCTTAACCCGTAAATAAGTTTCTAAGCGGTCAATCAATTCCTGCTTAGGATCTTTTTCTACTGCAATTGCCGTTGGCTTTGGCAGTAACAAACGCGATTTTAAATCAGCCAGTAAGGCAGCCATCACCATATAGTCTGCGGTGAGTTCAATGTTTAATGACTTCATCGCATCCATGTAGGACAGATACTGAGCCGCAATTGGAGCAATGTCTAACTGTAATAAGTCAAACCCATTTTTTTGAATCAGATAAATTAAAAAGTCGAGTGGTCCTTCGAAATGCTCTAAAAGAATTTCAAATGCAGCGGGAGGAATATATAAATCCTCAGGGATGGAGTCTTGCCATTCATCTAGAACACGGATGTGAGGCGTATCTTCCATTGCATTATGGACGGATTGATTCATTACAGTTATTGGCCACGCGAATTTTCAAAGGCATGATTATGCGTTTTTGAATCAGCACTTAGGAGAGAAAGTAGAGGTGATTAAAAAATACATAATTTTAATAGGGCTTAGTGTAAAGCAAATTGCAGGATGAATAAATTACTTCACCGACTAAATCACAAAAAAAGCAGTAAATAAATATGCAGTATTTTTTTGAGTGATGATAAACAGGACTCGAATTGAGTTCATCCAATAGATACCAGAATTGAAAGAATTGACCAAACAGAGGGTTCTATAACATTGTAATTATTTACATTACAACGTTATATAGGTCTAAGGGGAGTTTTCCCCCCTTAGATGTTTATGGCTTTTATTATTCAAAAGCACTGACATCACCCACACCATGCCGGATTACCACAGGGTGATCTCCAGACAGATCCACAATACTGGTGGTACTTAAAGTGCCCAAGCCGCCATCGATAAACACATCAATACGTTTTTCAAGCTGCATTTCAATCTCATAAGGGTCATCGAGTGGATCTGCTATCCCGGGTAAGATCAGGGTACTGGTCAGTAGAGGTTCGCCCAACTCTTTTAGCAGCATTTGGCAAATCGGATTGCTGGGGATGCGTAAACCGATGGTTTTCTTTTTCGGGTGCATCAAACGACGCGGCACTTCGCTGGTCGCAGGTAAGATAAAGGTGGTGACCGCAGGGGTATTGTTTTTCAGTAAACGATACATGGCATTGTCGACTTTGGCATAAGTGGCAATGTCGGATAAATCGGAACAGATAATCGCATATTGATGTTTGGGACCTAAACCACGAATTTGTGAAATACGCTCCATGGCACTTTTATTCCCAATCTGACAACCAATCGCATAAGCAGCATCGGTCGGGTAGACCACCACATCACCCGCCCGAATACGTTCCACTGCCTGACTGATTAAGCGCGGTTGTGGATTATCAGGATGTATTCTTAAGTGCAACATATTTTTCTCCTGATTTTTTAGATATTATCTGTTGAAATTACAGTATGTTGACATGAATCTTTGATGAATTTCTGTAATTAATCCAGCATTACGCGTTGAAACTCGTCACTTTGTAATCTTTTGCCACTTCGGGTGCAGGTACAAATGCAGTCAATGAAGTATTTTGCATCACGTGGCAGAGCGATTTCTCCTGCACAATAACGTTGGACTTGAGCATAGACATTATCTTTGAATGTTGCTCCATTACCACCTTCGCCTGTGAGGTTGTCGAGTGATACGCGAAATTTTCGTCCAAAGGCTTGTGCAAACATCCATTCAATGGCTTGTGGCTTAATTTCGACTTGTTCAAACAAGGCTTGTTGTTCTGCCGTGCGACCATCGGGTGCATACCAGTAACCTAAATCGGGAAGGAGACGACGTTGTTCTCCCGCAATGGTCCAGTGACTAATTTCGTGCAGGGCGCTATTAAAGAAACCATGGGCAAATTGAATCCGCGCTGGCTGTTCATGTGTCGCTGGAAAATATTCAGGTTCATGCTCACCGCGAATCAAATTCACATTAAGGTGGGAAAACCAGTAATTAAAGTGTAAGATGAGCCAGTCAACTTGTTCATTTTCTGTCTGTAAATTCGCCCAGTCCAAAAGTTGCACTTGGTCTGGTGAAATGTCAGAATGAACAGCTGAAAGTGTGCTAACAAGTGATTTTTTATTCACTTCTGTTTGCGGCTGCAACAGATGCATGACTTAATTTACCCAATAGGTCTGTCTAAATAAGTACAAAATTGTATCTTAATCTTTGACAGAGTACTGATGAATTTGTAGAATTGCCGCCTTAATTATGTCAGCAAATACCTTTCCGGCACAGATTGAGCCGTTTAAATGGGCTGAACAAGGCTTTACATGGTCAGGTACCCTGCCATTGTCTCGCTTTGTTCGTATCGCTCGTGAAGCTGTTGGATCAATTGATGATCAATTGATTAACATAGACTGTAAGCTATCAATGGATGCGTATCATCGTATTGTATGGTTGGATGGTCATGTTGAAACCAAAGTTCCAATGGAATGCCAGCGCTGTTTAGGCGCTGTAGAAATTGAGTTGGTTTCAGATTTTCATCTAGCTCTTATTGATGATGAGTCACTGATAGAGCGCTTGGATGAGGATGCTGATTTCATCGTACTAGGTGAAAGTGAAGCGACAACGAAAGGAGATTTTGCAACTCCTGCCACTGCCGATTTACTCGCACTTTTGGAAGATGAACTGTTATTGTTGCTGCCTTTGTCTCCTAAGCACGACGCTTGTGAGCATAAGCATCGACCTGCCGTTCAGGACGTTGTCGAAGAAAAACGGGATAACCCGTTTGATGTTTTGGCAGGTTTGAAGGGTAAACTTAACTAAATTTTGTGTTATACTGTTAAGTTAAGACAACTGAATTTGTTCTGATCCATTTTTTCGATTTGTAAGGAGCCATCATGGCCGTTCAGCAAAACCGTAAAAGTCGCTCTCGCCGTGACATGCGCCGTTCACATGACGCTTTAACCGAGAATGCATTAACTGTAGACCAAGCTACTGGTGAAACGCACCGTCGTCACCACGTATCTAAAGATGGTATCTACCGTGGTCGTCAATTATTCGCTAAAGCATCTGCTGAATAATTGATGAAGCATTAAGCGACAGGCTTAGTGAAAAAATTGGGAGCGAAAGCTCCCTTTTTTTGTCTCCAATTTTTGTTGTATTTCGCAATTACCAAAAACAAAATTAAGTGTTAAATTTTCGCTCCATGAATGAGCAGTGACTACATAAAGGATTCTTATATGTCTGCTAGACCACTTGAACAAGCAGCTCAAGCAACAAAAACTGCATTTGTGTTTCCAGGTCAAGGTTCGCAAAAAGCTGGCATGCTGGCTGAACTTGCTGAACAGTTTAGTGGTGTTCGTGACACCTTCGCGGAAGCATCAGAAGCTCTAGGTTTTGATTTATGGCATATTGCCCAAAGCGGTGAAGGCTTAGACCAAACTGAATTTACTCAGCCAGTGTTATTGACTGCGAGTATTGCTTTGTGGCGTGTATGGTTGGAACTTGGTGGGGTTGTACCGAAATACCTTGCAGGTCACTCATTGGGTGAATACAGCGCTTTGGTTGCTGCGGGTGCAATGACTTTGGGGGATGCCGTTAAGTTGGTGAATTTGCGCGGCAAACTCATGCAAAATGCTGTGCCTCAAGGCAAAGGTGCAATGGCCGCAATTTTGGGTCTTGAAGATGCCAAAGTTGTAGAGTTGTGTGCTGAAGTGACTGCACAAGGTCAAGGCTCAGTGCAAGCGGCAAACTACAATGCTCAAGGTCAAGTTGTGATTGCGGGTGAAAAAGCTGCGGTTGAAGCGGTAATGGCGATTGCGAAAGAGCAATCAGGTAAAGCCATTGCTTTACCAGTGTCTGTACCATCACATTGTGCATTAATGAAACCTGCCGCAGAGCAATTTGCACTTGCGTTGGAACAAACTGCCATTGAGCTACCTAGCATTCCTGTAATACAAAATGTCAACGCGGAAATCGCGACAGATGTAGCGCAATTACGTCAGGCATTAACTGCACAATTGTACCAATCCGTACAATGGACCAAAACCATGCAGTTTGTGCAGGATCAGGGCATTCAATTTATTGTTGAGTGTGGTCCGGGTAACGTACTTGCCAATCTTGCGAAGCGTTTACCTAATATTGATAAAGCATTCCCACTCGACACCAAAGGTCGTATGGAGGATGCACTGAATGCCATTTTAGTGGCAGAAGGGAAAATTGCATGACACAAGAACGCAAAGTCGCTTTAGTGACAGGCGCGAGTAGAGGGATTGGCGCAGCCATCGCTCAACAGTTAATTCAAGACGGTTATTTTGTTGTGGGTACTGCGACATCTGAATCCGGCGCAGAAAAATTGTCAGCATCATTTGGTGAAAATGGGGCGGGTAAAGTCCTCGACGTTCGCGATGGGGCAGCAATTGATGCATTGGTTACAGATATCGAACAAAATTATGGTCCAGTTCTTGCACTTGTAAATAATGCAGGAATTACCCGTGATAATTTGTTACTACGTATGTCTGAAGATGATTGGGATGATATTCTGAACATTCATTTAAAAGCCGTATACCGTTTGTCTAAGCGTGTTCTTAAAGGCATGACTAAAGCCCGTTTTGGACGCATTATTAACATCAGCTCTGTGGTTGCGCATTTCGCAAACCCAGGACAGGCCAACTATTCAGCTGCTAAAGCAGGTATTGAGGCATTTAGCCGCAGTCTTGCAAAAGAAATGGGTAGCCGACAAATTACTGTGAACTCGGTTGCACCAGGCTTTATTGCAACGGAAATGACAGAACAGTTAAGCGAAGAAATTCGCAAAAAAATGAGTGATCAAGTGGCACTTCAGCGCTTAGGTGAACCACAAGATATCGCGAATGCTGTAAGTTTCTTGGCTTCTGAGAAGGCAAGTTACATTACAGGTACGGTTTTACACGTAAATGGTGGTTTATACATGAGCTAAGGCTGATGTATAAACTTTCAAAAAATTAGAGTTTCAATTAAACTAACGGCATTTAAAAACGCCACAAGCAATGAGGAGAATTCCTGTGAGCGATATCGAACAACGCGTTAAACAAGCGGTTGCAGAACAACTTGGTCTTAAAGTAGAAGAGATCAAAAACGAAGCATCTTTCATGGATGACTTAGGTGCAGACTCTCTTGACCTAGTTGAACTTGTTATGTCTTTCGAAAATGATTTCGACATCACTATCCCTGATGAAGATTCTAACGAGATCACGACAGTTCAATCTGCTATTGACTATGTTTCTAAGAAACTTGGTTAATCGTTGATTTTCAGCTTCGCTGAAGAAAAAGCCACCTTTTAGGTGGCTTTTTTTATGATTTCAACTTATAGGGGGGATGGGGGTGTGTGGTAGGAATACGCTGTTAAGCCATATATCCCTAAAAATGGGGATATCAATTTTGATTCATCAATTTTAAGGTAAGAGATACCCTAAGAAGGATAAATCAGAGATTAAAATAAGAAATTGAATTTATTGCTACTCATGAAAGTTGAGTCTGGCAGTTGGTTTATTTGTAACAAAAAATGTATACTAAATTACTTGGTTTTATGTAATTATTAGTTTTGTTTTAAAAATAAGTAAAATAGATAATAATAAAATTCAATCATCAATGTTACATATATGTATAGTAAAATGGTTAAATTATAAAAAATTGATAACGCATCCACATTTTTATGACATGGTGATGTCATTTTTCGGTATAAAAAATTGTCGATTGATTTTTTATCAACTAATCCAGCCTGAATTATTTTTTAATTATTAAGTATAACTTAAGTATACGGCTTGTCTATCGGCTGTGCTAAATGACTATTAACTTGTTGAATTTAGTTGTTAAACTGGCTTGTGAGATATAAGTCACAATGTTTTATACGTATAAGAAGTATTTATAGCTAAAAGATGACAATGCGAAATAAACAAGTTCAATCAGTGTATTGGGGCAAAGGAATAGCTCTATTGCTGACATTATTTTGTACCTCTTCGGTATATGCCGTGCCATTAAAAGCATTGTTAAGAACAGCTTTGGAGCAAGACCCAATGATGTTAGAAGCACAAGCCAACGAAGATGCGGCATTAAGTAAGGTTAAAGAGTCAAAGTCATTGCATTATCCCACTTTGGCTGTAACCGCCAATCAGATTCTTGATCAATATCATCAGAGTCAATATGACTATGTGAGTGAAGATTTCACTCCTGGGCTTCGAGGTAGCGTTAATCTGTATTCATTTGGGGCGATCAGCGCTCAAGTCGATCGGGATGTGAAAAAATCACTATACTTTGAGCAGAAGATTGACGAAACGGCTGAGGAGTTGGGCTACAACATTGGCACTGAATATTTAAAAGCCCTGAATGCACACGAGGCGCTTGCGGTGCAGATGCGAAGTTTAGCGCGCCACAACAAATTTACCCATGACATTGGGGTCATTGTGCAATATGACCCAGGTCGGCGCTCAGAGTTGACCCAAGCGCAAGCGAGACAAATGCAGGTAGAGCATACAATCAGTAGTTTGCAGCGTGAACTGGGTTTTGCATTAAGTCATTTAAAAAAATATTCCTCAGAAATTATTAATCAAGATACCCTTGTTGATCCTTTTATTGCCATGCCTCCAAGTGAGTTTATTCAGCGTTATCAACTGAGTGAGGTAAGGCAACATCCCTCTTATATGGCGCAACATGCTGAGCTCGACAGTATTCGATCCGAGGTGAAGTATCGTCAAGCAAAACGCTATCCAAGTATTAACTTGGAAGGCAATGTGACGACTGAGGATCGGCAGGTGTATTTAAATCTGTCTTGGAATTTACTGAATCGTGCATCTAAATATTCGGTAGAGCAAAGTGGTCAGTCTGTAGTTGCTGCACAAGCCCGATTGGAACAAATTCAGCGGGATATTGAGGAGCGTGCCCGAACGGCTGAAATTGACATGTTTCAAAGTCAACAAAAAATGCATATTTCACAGGAGCAAATACAAGCATCTCGCAAAGTGGTTAGTGATAACGAAAAACAGTTCAAAATTGCCAGAAAAAGTTTAATAGATGTGCTGAATGCCTATAACGAATTAGCAGGCGTCGAAATGGCGTATGTAACGGCACAAAATGATTACAGGATGGCTGCGTTGGCATATCTACGTGCACAGGCGGGTATTAGTAATTGGGTGAGGCAATAGAAGAGTCGAGATCTGATTCACATATGGACGTGGATTATGCCTGAATGACCAGAGGGTCTAATAATTAAAAAAGGATGACATCAAGAAAATGAAATCCATTATAGAACACATTGCTTTGGTGACCCGACTTCTCGGTAATCCATTACCAGTCGCTACATTGATGGCGCAGGTAACGCATGATCAACATTTGAATGTAAATTATTCCGCATTGATTGAGGTATTAAAAAGCCACGGATTTGAAAATACCTTAGCAAAAAAAGCACTTCTAGATATCCCTTATTTGGCTGTACCTGCGGTGATTGTGTTGCAGCATGACGAGGCCGCGGTCATTACGCGGATTGAAGGCAACGGTACAGCGCGGGTATATGAATTACAACAAACGGATGGTTTGAAACAATCATTTACGCATCTGCAATTGGCGCAGCTTTATGCTGGTTACTGTTGGTTTATTAAAGCAAAGCTCGCGAGTGACGTACGTTCGGAGTTGCCTGAATATCATTTGCCGAAAGCATGGTTTTGGAAAGTGATTTGGCGCTTTCGAGCCTATTATTCACAGGTGATTTTAGCGACTTTTGTGATTAATTTTCTGGCATTGGTCAGTTCGTTATATGTCATGAATGTATATGATCGGGTAATTCCCAACAAATCGTATGAAACCCTGTGGGTACTCAGTATTGGCGTGATATTGGCCATCAGTTTTGAATTTTTAGCAAAAATGATTCGGGGACATTTGACCGACATTGCAGGCAAGAAAGCCGATTTAATTATTAGTTCAGCAATTTTTAGACGAGTGATGAGCCTAGATTTAGCAGAACGTCCGGTTTCATCTGGTTCCTATGCCAATAATTTGCGTGAATTTGAATCTGTGCGTGAATTTATGACCAGTGCCAGTTTATTGGTGTTGGTAGATTTACCTTTCCTGTTGTTGTTTATTACCGTGATCTGGATGATTGGCGGACAGTTAGCACTGGTGCCGTTAATTTTAATTCCAATTGTAATGTTGGTCGGAATTTTGGCTCAGGCTCCTTTAGCACGCTTTATCAATGAGTCCATGAAAGAAGCTTCGCAGCGGCAGGGACTTGCGGTCGAGGCAATTGAAGGGATTGAGACGCTAAAAGCCAATAATGCGACCAGTTGGGCGCAACAAAAATGGGACTATTGCACCGCTAAAAATGCAGCTTCGAGTACCAAAACGCGTGATCTTAGTAATTTTGTGGTGAATTTTTCGGTTGCTGTTCAGCAATTGAATACGGTCATTTTGGTCATACTGGGGACTTATCTCATTCATAGCCCAGACCCAAACCATAAAATCAGTATGGGGGCGTTAATTGCTTCTGTGATTTTATCAGGCCGAGCCTTAGCACCTTTGGCTCAAATAGCGAGTTTAGCGGTCCGTTTTCAACAAGCAAAAATCGGCTTGCAAGGTTTACAAAGCATTATTGAGCGTAAAATTGAACGACATCCAGATCGGCAATATATCAGTCTAGATCAGGTGAAGGGTGAGCTGAAGTTTAAAAATGTCAGTTTTAAATATCAACAAGACATCCCCGCAGTATTGAAAGGCCTCAATTTGAATATTGAAGCTGGAGAGAAGATTGGAATTTTAGGCAAAATTGGCAGTGGTAAGACCACGACTTTGAAACTTGCAAGTGGCATGTTCGAGCCGTTGGAAGGGAATGTCACTTTGGATGGTGTAGATTTGCGTCAGCTTGATCCTCATTTTTTACGTAATCAAGTGGCAATGTTAGGTCAGGCACCACGCTTGTTTCTGGGGAGTTTGCGGGAAAATCTAGATTTGGCACGACAAGATGGATTTTCAACCGATCAAGAATTATTAATCGCCTTGAAACGCTTTGGTCTGGATAGTCTTATTCAGAATCATCCCAGAGGTTTAGATATGCCGCTTGGAGAAGATGGCTTAGGGCTTTCAGGAGGGCAGAAGCAAATTATTGCTCTAGCTCGATTAACGTTAAGACATCCGAAAGTCGTTCTGTTAGATGAACCGACCAATGGTTTGGATCAGCTTACGGAAAAACAAACTTTGGCTGCTTTACACCAATGGAGCAAAGATAAAACCTTATTGGTCGTAACACATCGAACTCAGGTATTAAGTATTGTGAATCGTGTGATTGTGATTGATCAAGGGCAAGTGGTCATGGATGGTCCGCGAGATGTGGTGCTGAACAAATTAGCCACAAATGATCAAAAACAAAAAGAATCGGCAACAGCACAACCATCGACTAGCAAGGAACAGGGTTCATCTATGGGGCAAACAGCACCACAACATGGACGGACAATCGTTGTTAAGTCAGATCAGTCACAAACCTATCAGAATCCAACGAATCATTCGCAAGTACAAAAAGTAAATATGGAATAGTTGCAGATTGGGACAATCAAGCGACCAGAGTAAAGATTATGGAAAAATATCAAAACCCAGTTACTGAAGAACGAATTCAGTCCAAAGATCTCAAGCTATTGAATGATCTGAATGCTGCATTACAGACCGAACAGCACACGGGCTTATTCTGGACCATCAGTTTGTTATTTGTGCTTTTAGTGGTGTTTGTATTTTGGGCCTATCACAGTCCTGTGGAAGAAGTGACTCGTGGTCAGGGGAGTGTCATTCCGACCAGCCGAGAGCAAATTTTACAAAGTCTAGATCCTGGCACCATCAAAGAAATGCTAGTGAAAGAAGGGGATGTTGTTGAAAAAGGTCAAATTTTATTGCGGCTAGATGATACCCGTAGCTCCGCGATTTTAAGAGAAAGCAAGGCTAAGGTGGAAAATTTAGAAGCGATGGCTGCGCGTCTTAGAGCAGAGTCTTATGCTACGAGTATTCAATTTCCTGCTGGAATTGGTGAGTCACTCAAACACCGGGAGCGTGCAGCATATACGGCACGACGTCGTGCAGTAGAAGATGCTGTTGCTGGCTTACAAAGTAGTAAATCCATGCTGGATCGGGAAATTTCAATTACCGCGCCAATGGTGGCTGAAGGGGTGATGTCAGAAGTTGAGCTCCTTCGTATGCGCCGCCAATCATCAGATTTAGCTTTACAGATTGCTGAAAAGCGCAATCAATATGCTGCTGATGCCAATAATGAGCTGGTACGTGTGGAGTCAGAATTAGCACAAGCTAAAGAGAACATGGCAATGCGTGCTGATCCAGTGGATCGTTCCTTAATTCGGGCACCCTTACGCGGGATTGTGAAGAATATCAAAATCAACACTGTTGGTGGTGTTGTTCAGGCGGGGCAAGACATCATGGAAATTGTGCCATTGAATGACAAATTATTAGTTGAAGCTTATATCCGCCCTCAAGATGTGGCCTTTGTGCATCCAGGTTTGGCTGCGATTGTAAAAATTACAGCCTATGACTATGCCTTATATGGTGGTTTGGACGGTAAAGTCACCTTAATTAGTCCAGATACACTCAGAGATAAAACCCGCCCGAGTGAGTTAAATTTAAATCCAGAAGAAGCTTATTACCGCATTTTGGTTGAAACTCATCAAAATTCATTACGGGATAAAAATGGAAAAGTGATGCCGATTATCCCAGGTATGATTGCTAGCGTTGATGTTAAAACAGGAGAGAAGACAATATTTCAATATTTAATCAAACCGATTACGCGAATGAAACAAGCATTGCAAGAAAGATAATCCATAAATTGTAGAACTATGAATTAAATTTATAATAGTTTTTGGATATAAAGAGTTGGCCATAATGTGGTTAAAATAAATTTATCTATAATAATTAAAATATATTTATCTATAATAATTAAAATATATTTTGAATGTATTTTTTAATAGATTTTTTAAAATAATCAGTAAAAACCATATTATTAATATGGTTTTTTTAAAATTTATAATATTTTTATTTTTTACAAGTAAATATGATGATTAATTAAAATTAATCAAAAAAATATGACTAAAGCTATTGTTTTTTTAATTTTTTAAAATATTCTTTATAAATAAGCTTGATTGAAAATTCACATAAATACATATTTTTTTTATGGTTTTATGTATAAATAAAAAATATATCCCTGAAGATAGGGTAGGAAATTAGAAGATAAATAATCGAGGTTAATATTATGTTGGTTAAGAGATTTGTATTAATTTTAGGGTGCTCCTTATTTTTGGTGGGTTGCACTTCTGCTAATAAACAGCCTTCTTCAGAACATTGGACTATCTTTAGCTCAAAGCCATTTTCTCAGTCTGAAGTGATTAAAGAGGGACATACGCGAGTAGTTTTTATTCGGGATAAAGAGGGTTTAAAAGGTCCAGCCGCAAACATATTTGTGGCTGGACATTATTTAACATCACTTTTACCTGGAGGATATAAAACACAACAACTCTGTACTCAACCGACAAGAATTACAGCGGCATATACAAGAAGTGACTTAGATTATTCTCAGGTTCGTCAGCAAAATTCGCAGCAACAATTATCAGAAGGCGTTACCCAGTATTTTAGATTAGTGAATGGCGAGCATCAGTCTATTCAATTGCAAGCCCTTGAAGAAACTCAGGCATTAGCCATTCTGCCGAACTTGAAAGAAGAGGTGCATACTGTTTCACGAGTCAAAGAGGTTCAAGAATGTGTAAAACCAGTTTATGTGCCTGTTCCAGTAAAAACGGTATTAAAAAAATATACGTTGGAAGCCAGTACATTATTTAGTTATGCAAAATCAGGTGCGAATGATTTAACCCCGAAGGGGCGGCAAGAAGTTGCAGCAATTGCATCAGAAATTAGCCGTGATCAAGATGGAATTAGTCATATTGCAGTGATTGGCTATACCGATCCAGTGGGTTCTGAAATTTCTAATCAACAACTATCACAACGTCGAGCGGAAACGGTACGAAGTTTACTTGTACAAAATAATGTGATGAAAAATAATATCTTAGTCGAAGGGCGTGGAGAGCAGGATCTTATTGTGAGTGATTGTGAACAGCGTTATGCCAAAGATAAATCTGCACGTGAGCAGTGTGATTTCCCGAACCGACGGGTAGAAATCGTAACTTATGGAATGAAGGCTGAGTAAAGCATTCTCTCTGCATTTATTCACCAAATAAAGAATCAAACTATAAGAAAAGGATAAATAACATGCCAAATCAAACTGTCAGCATAAAATTGCACGATGCAAAAAAAATTATTTCAGCATTTCAGGTTACCAAAACACACGATCAGCCCATCACCATTCAGGCACAAAAAGGCGTGAATTATGAATTGATTGATGATGCCACTCAACGAGCGCCAGAAAATATCAAAATTCAACGTATTGGAAATGATCTGTATATTGGCTTTGATGATGGGAATGCAAACCCGCTCGATCCTGATTTGATCATACAAGGCTATTACGGCACAGATGGAATCACAACCAACCTGATTATTGGCATGCATGAAAATGGCAATTTCTATGCCTATGTTCCTGAAAGTGGTCTACAAGAAAACGCGGTCAGTATGCTCGCAGATCAAGTCAGCGCGGGTCAGGCCTTAGGCGGAGAGCCTTTAACTTCAGCTGCATACGAATTTAATCCTTATTGGTTGTTGGCCTTAATTCCTTTGATTGGTTTAGCCGCGGCTGGTGGAGGGGGCGGTGGCGGAAGTGGGGGATCAACACCTGCTAAAACTGCTGATAACCCTGATGTAGTTGCATTAGATGGTGGACAGGTCATAATTAAACCTGGGGCAGATAATGTTAAACAAGTCATTGTATATACAGATGAATCAAATAATACGGTCACGCTGACTGTGAATAAAGCATCTGATGGCACATGGAGTCTCGATCAAACCCCAACTGGAGTTAGTGTTGACCCATCAACAGGTTTAGTTACCTTGGAAATGGATGCTGTAAAAGATGGCAGCACTGTGACTTCTACGGGGAGCAACTCAAGTAATAATACTGCAACTGATAGTGATACTGCTAGGGTGGATGACAGCACACCTAATGCTGCGGATACGCCTGATGTCGTGGCGCTGGCGACAGGCGCTGTAGCAGTTAGACCTGGAGCGGACAATGTTAAACAGGTCATTACTTATACCGATGAATCTGATAATCCAGTGACTTTGACTGCGACTAAAGGTGAGGACGGTACTTGGAGTTTGGACAATACTATAGCCAATGTTTCGATTAATCCTACAACAGGACTTGTTGCACTTAATCCTAATGCAGTGAAAGATGGTTCAATTGTTACATCGGTGGGTAGTGATGCATATAACAATACAGCAAGTGATAGTGATACGGCATTAACCGATGAAACGGATACTCAAAGTTCGGATTTAATTGCCCCAACCCTA
>NZ_JCAXDV010000008.1:0-199145 GCF_059758585.1 Acinetobacter sp. GQ146 | reverse complement strand
AGAACAATACCAGCTTAAACCCCGTGCCAAGATCATTGCCTCTACGGCTGTGGGGGTTGAACCGCGCATTATGGGCTTTGCTCCAGCACCTGCGATCAAGAAATTGCTGAAACAAGCCAATCTCAGCATCGAGCAGATGGATGTGATTGAGTTGAATGAAGCGTTTGCCGCACAGGCACTGGCGGTGACCCGTGATCTTGGTCTGGCAGATGACACGACACAAGTGAATCCAAATGGCGGTGCGATTGCGATTGGTCATCCACTCGGTGCTTCAGGTGCACGTTTAGTCACTACAGCTTTAAACCAATTGGAACAAACCGGTGGTACCTATGCACTGTGTTCGATGTGTATTGGCGTGGGTCAAGGCATTGCGCTGATTATTCAGCGGGTTTAAATCGGATTAGCAAAGCGGATTAAGGAAAAGACCATCATGAGCCAGTTATATGCCAGCTTATTCTACCAAAAAGACGTGACTGAAATTTTCAGTGATCGTGCTTTGGTGTCTTACATGATTGAGGCTGAAGTCGCGTTGGCACAAGCACAGGCTCAGGTTGGTGTGATTCCGGAATCGGCGGCTACCGCAATTAGCCAAATTGCAGAAGCAGCGTTGGATCAGATTGATTTTGATGCTTTGGCTGTCGCAACAGGCTTGGCGGGCAATATTGCAATTCCATTTGTAAAGCAATTGACTGCAATTGCCAAACAAATCGATGAAGATGCTGCTCGTTATGTTCACTGGGGCGCAACCAGTCAGGACATTCTAGATACCGCATGTATTTTGCAGTGCCGTGCAGCGTTGACTCATGTTGAAGCCTTAATTCAACACTGTTATCGCGCAGCATTGGCTCAAGCCGAACAGTATCGTGCCCAAGTCATGATTGGTCGTACGTGGTTGCAGCAAGGTTTGCCGATTACGCTGGGTCATAAATTGGCGCGCTGGGCATCGGCATTTCATCGTGATTTAGCACGTATTGAAGCGATGAAGTCACGTGTGTTTACAGCTCAGCTGGGTGGTGCAGTGGGTTCATTGGCATCGTTACAGAACCAAGGTACTGCCGTAGTGGAGGCATTTGCAGCACAGTTACAGCTTTCAGCGCCTAGTTGCACTTGGCATGGTGAGCGTGACCGTATTGTGGAAGTAGCAAGTGTTTTAGCGATGGTGACAGGTAGCTTGGGCAAAATGGCACGTGATTGGTCTTTGATGATGCAAACTGAAATTGCTGAAATCTTTGAACCAACAGCAAAAGGTCGCGGTGGTTCATCGACCATGCCACATAAACGTAATCCTGTTGCCGCTGCTTCAGTTTTAGCTGCAGCAAACCGTATGCCTGTATTGATGTCGAGTTTGTACCAAAGCATGGTGCAGGAGCATGAACGTAGTTTGGGTGCTTGGCATGCGGAATGGCTTGCCGTACCAGAAATTTTCCAACTCTGTGCAGGTGCTTTAGAACGGACTTTAGACGTTTTACAGGGTATGCAAGTTAATGCTGAGAACATGCAGCGTAACTTGGAATGCACCCAAGGCTTGATTATGGCAGAAGCGGTCATGATGGCATTGGCACCTCATATGGGGCGTTTACAGGCTCATCATGTGGTGGAAGTGGCGTGTAAAACAGCTGTAGAAAAAGGCGTGCATTTAAAAGATGTGATTGCAGAATTGGATCAAGTCACAGCTTATTTTAACGCAGATCAGATTTCAGAAATTTTTAAACCCGAATCTTATCTTGGCAATATTCAAGACCAGATTGATGCGGTGTTGCAGGAAGCAAAAGGAGAGGCAAAGTGAATATTACAATGACCAATCGTCAGGGCAAATGTTTGGCTGTGCAAATTAGCGGTCAAGAAAATGCACCTGTAATTGTATTTTCAAATTCACTCGGCACAGACAAAGGCATGTGGCAACCTCAAGTTGCGGCATTTGAACAGCATTTTAAAGTCGTGACCTATGACACACGTGGTCATGGTCATAGCGATGTGATTGAGCATACTTCAGTACAAAACCTTGCTGAAGATGTGATTGATATTTTGGATGGTTTGAATATTCAAAAAGCCCATTTTTGTGGAATTTCCATGGGTGGAATGACAGCTTTATGGTTGGGTATTCATCATGCAGCACGTTTTCATAGCATTACCGTTGCCAATTCAGCAGCCAAAATTTGGACTGCAGAAGGTTGGAACGCCCGTGCAGATGCTGTGGTTGCCAACGGTTTAGCTGATTTAGTTGCAACGACACATACCCGCTGGTTTAGCGAACAGTTTGATTACCAACATAACGCTTTAGCACAACGTACCATCCAGTCTTTAGCAACAACGCCAGCACTGGGTTACGCAGAATCTTGCCGTGCATTGGCACAAGCCGATTTAACTCAAGAAATTCAGAACATTCATATTCCAACTTTAGTGATTGCAGGCGCATTTGACCCTGTGACCACAGTTGCTGATGGCATGTTCATGCAACAACAGATTCAAAATAGTGAATTGGCGGTGATTGACGCATCGCATCTTTCCAATATTGAACAACCTGAGCAGTTCAATCAAATGCTCAGTCAGTTCATTGGTTCGATTCAATAGTTTAAGGATTTAAAAAGGACTTTCAGCCTAAGGAGGCAGGTATGGCGTCTCAGGAATACGCTACTCAAAAAACGAGTATAGACGCGCAGGCACTGATTAATGAAGCACCAATTAGCAAGTATCAGTGGCTTATTGCAATTGTATGTTTTTTCATTGTTTTTGTTGATGGTATTGATACTGCAGCAATGGGGTTTATTGCACCAGCCTTGGCACAAGACTGGGGTGTAGACCGTTCCCAGCTTGGTCCAGTGATGAGTGCGGCATTAGGCGGCATGATTATTGGGGCTTTGGTTTCGGGTCCAACCGCTGACCGCTTTGGCCGCAAAGTGGTGCTAAGTGTTTCCATGCTCATTTTTGGTGGTTTTACCTTGGCATCTGCCTATGCGTCTGACCTAGACACCTTGGTGATTTTACGCTTTTTAACAGGTATTGGTTTGGGTGCGGCAATGCCAAACGCAACCACGCTATTCTCCGAATATTGCCCGAAACGCTCACGCTCTTTGCTCGTGACCTGTATGTTCTGTGGTTACAACTTGGGTATGGCGACTGGCGGCTTTATCAGTAGTTGGTTGATTCCGACTTTTGGATGGCACAGCCTGTTTTTACTAGGCGGTTGGTCGCCACTGATCTTGATGATCTTGGTGATTTTCTTCTTGCCTGAATCGTATCGTTTCTTGATTGTCAAAGGGGGTGATAACGCCAAAGTGCACCAAATCTTGTCACGTATTGCGCCTGAACAAGTTCAGGGTGTGACGGAGTTCCATGTACCAGAAGAACAGATTGATGGTGCAGAGAAAAAAGGTGTATTCGGCATGTTGTTCTCACCGAAATACGTTAAAGGCACAGTTTTACTTTGGTTGACTTACTTCATGGGCTTGGTCGTGATTTACCTGTTGACCAGCTGGTTACCAACCTTAATGCGTGAGACGGGTGCAACTTTAGAGCGTGCAGCATTTATTGGTGGTTTATTCCAGTTTGGTGGCGTACTCAGTGCCTTATTCATTGGCTGGGCAATGGACCGTTTCAATCCAAATAAAATTATCGCGTGCTTTTACTTAGTTGCAGGTTTGTTTGCTGTGGCAGTCGGTCAGAGCTTAGCGAATCCAACTTTACTTGCCATCTTAGTGTTATGTGCAGGTATCGCGATTAATGGTGCACAGTCTTCAATGCCAGCGTTAAGCGCGCGTTTCTATCCAACACAATGCCGTGCAACAGGTGTGGCGTGGATGTCTGGGATTGGGCGTTTCGGTGCCGTGTTTGGTGCTTGGATTGGTGCGGTATTACTCGGCAATGACTGGTCATTTACTGCAATTTTAAGCCTGCTCATGATTCCTGCAACCGCAGCAGCAGTCGCTATTTTTGTTAAATCACTTGTTGCACATACGGATGCAACGTAATTGAGGGTTCTCCCATGAATGATGAACAACGCTATGAACAAGGGATCAAAGTTCGAACTGAAGTGCTGGGTGAAAAGCATGTGAATCGTTCGATCGAGAACCTGAATGACTTTAATGAAGATTTTCAGAATTTTATTAGTCGTTTTGCTTGGGGTGAAGTTTGGTCTAGACCAGGTTTACCGCGTCATACCCGTAGTTTAGTGACCATTGCCATTTTATTGTCATTAGGTCGTGAAGAAGAATTGCGTATGCATTTACGCGCTTGTTTTAACAATGGTGTGACCAAGGACGATTTAAAAGAGTTGATTCTGCATTGTTCACTGTATGCAGGTCTCCCAGCAGCGAATGCAGCCATGCACATGGCAGAAGAAGTTTTTGCAGATTTGGGCATTGCACCCCAAAAGCTGAGTGAAAAGCAGTTAAACCAAGAACAGACCAATCAAGAGTAATGGAACAAGTTTAAGAGGGACGTCACATGTCACAACTTATTTTAGGTGCATATGCACAGCGTAATACCGATGATCATCCGCCAGCGTATACACCAGGCTATAAAACCAGTGTATTGCGTTCGCCTAAAAATGCATTGATCTCAATTGCAGAAACATTAACTGAAGTGACTGCACCGCATTTTAGCGCTGATCAGTTTGGTCCTAAAGATAACGATTTGATCTTGAACTATGCCAAAGAAGGTTTGCCAATTGGTGAACGTATTATTGTGCATGGTTATGTACGTGACCAGTTTGGTCGCCCTGTGAAAAATGCCTTGCTCGAAGTGTGGCAAGCCAATGCGTCAGGTCGTTACCGTCATCCCAATGACCAGTTTATTGGTGCGATGGATCCGAACTTTGGTGGTTGTGGCCGTATGATGACGGATGCCAATGGTTACTTTGTATTCCGCACGATTAAACCAGGTCCTTACCCATGGCGTAACCGTATCAATGAATGGCGTCCTGCACATATTCACTTCTCATTGATTGCCGATGGTTGGGCACAGCGTCTGATTTCTCAATTCTATTTTGAAGGCGATACGCTGATTGATTCGTGTCCAATTATTAAAACCATTCCTTCGGAAGAACAACGTCGTGCACTGATTGCTTTAGAAGACAAGAGCAATTTCATTGAAGCAGACAGCCGTTGTTACCGCTTTGACATCACTTTACGTGGTCGTCGTGCGACTTATTTCGAAAATGATTTGACTTAATTCAGGGAGAACAACATGAACAATTGGAATTTTCAGGAATTGCATGAAACTCCATCTCAAACAGGTGGACCATATGTACACATTGGTTTGTTACCAAAACAAGCCAACATTGAAGTGTTTGAAAATAACTTTAACAACCAGCTAGTGAAAGAAAACACCTTAGGCGAGCGTATCCGCTTAGAAGGTCAGGTGTTTGACGGCTTAGGTTTACCATTACGTGATGTTTTAATCGAGATTTGGCAGGCTGATGCCAATGGCGTGTATCCAAGTGCTGCCGATAGCCAAGGTAAACAGGCTGATCCAAACTTTTTGGGTTGGGGGCGTACCGGTGCAGACTTTGACACAGGTTTTTGGAGTTTCGACACCATTAAACCAGGTGCTGTTCCAGGACGTAAAGGCTCAACACAAGCGCCACACATTGCATTAATCATTTTTGCTCGCGGTATCAACATTGGTTTGAACACCCGTGTTTATTTTGATGATGAAGCTGAAGCCAATACGCAAGACCCAGTGTTAAAAGGTATTGAGTGGGCGCCACGTCGTCAGACGCTCATTGCTAAGCGTGAAGAGCGTGATGGTGAAGTGGTTTATCGCTTTGACATTCGCATTCAAGGCGAAGATGAAACCGTGTTTTTAGATATCTAACTCCCCAAGGCTTTGTGCAGGGCCTCCTGCACTGGGCTAATAGATAGAAGTTTATACGTGGGGATTCCATGTCCCATTGCATGAATCCCACGTATGTTTGCGGCTTATGACTGAAGTCAGGCAATAGTATTGAAAATACAAGGAACTGTAATGATTACGATCAAAAAATTAGCGATGCAATTATGTTTAAGCAGTGCTGTACTTGCAGCAATGCCATCTACATTTGCAGCCGAGGCCATGCCATTAAGCACCCAGCATTATGTGGTGAAAAACATCAATATTGGCGACTTACCTGTTAAAACCATCGTACCAATTACGGCAAAAACTGCTGAACAAGCAATAACGCAAGCAAAAGTGATTGCAGCTAATCCCGATGCAGACTTAGCCGAGTTTCGTATTGATTTACTCGAATTTTCTGCTGACACGAAAAAAGTGATTGCACTTGGTCAGCAACTGAATCAAATTTTAAAAGATAAACCGCTCATTGCGACCATTCGTACCCATAACGAAGGTGGCAAAATGACGGTGACTGATCAAGATTATGAAAAAATTTATCGTGAATATCTCAAAGCACCATTTATGCAGTTGCTGGATATTGAGATGTTCCGTGATGCAGGCAGCGTTGCGAAGTTGACCAAATTGGCGCACGATAAACATGTATTAGTGATTATGTCGAATCACGATTTTAATAAAACTCCAGAACAACAAGAAATCGAAAACCGTTTGCTCAAACAAGATCAAATGGGTGCAGACATTCTGAAAATTGCAGTGATGCCGAAGTCTAAACAAGATGTCATGACCTTAATGAATGCAACATTAGCGGTGAGCCAAAAAAGTCAAAAACCATTATTGACCATGTCGATGGGGCAATTGGGCACGATCTCGCGTGTAGCCACGGCCAACATGGGTGGCAGCTTAAGCTTTGGCATGATTGGTGAGGCGTCAGCACCGGGTCAAATTGATGTGACCCAACTTAAACAGTTCCTTAAAACTGTGCAGCCTACACCTTAAGACTTCAAAATATAAAAGGATTTGAATATGAAATCATCCACTTTACGTCTAACCACACTGGTTTTAAGTTTGGCTGCTTCAGGTTTTGCCAGTGCAGAAACTTATATGGTTGACCGCTATCAGGACGATAGTAACCAAGGCTCTTTACGTTGGGCGATTGAACAGTCGAATGCCAATTTAGCACAAGAAAATGAAATTCAGATTCAAGCCGTCGGCAAAGCTCCTTATGTCATTAAGCTAAATCAGCCTTTACCTCCGATTAAATCTGCCGTAAAGATTATTGGTACGCAGTGGGATAAAACCGGTGAGTTTATTGCCATTGATGGTTCGAACTACATTAAAGGCGAAGGCGCGAAAGCCTGCCCAGGTGCTAACCCTGAACAGTATGGCACTAACGTGCGAACCATGACGTTACCGGGTCTGGTATTGCAAGATGTAAATGGCGTGACTTTAAAAGGTCTAGACATTCACCGTTTCTGTATTGGTGTCTTGATTAACCGTTCGAGCAACAACCTCATCCAACATAACCGGATCAGTAACAACTACGGTGGTTCTGGGGTGATGTTGACAGGTGATGATGGTAAAGGCAATCCAACCTCAACCACCACCAATAACAACAAAGTCTTAAACAACGTGTTTGTGGATAATGGTGATGGACTTGAACTGACGCGTGGAGCGGCATTCAACTTAGTAGCCAATAACCTATTCACTTCAACCAAGGCTAATCCAGAGCCATCTCAGGGCATTGAAATCCTTTGGGGCAATGACAATGCGGTCGTAGGGAACAAGTTTGAGAACTACTCAGATGGTCTCCAAATTAACTGGGGTAAACGTAATTACGTTGCGTACAACGAACTGACTAATAACTCAATTGGCTTTAACTTAACCGGTGATGGCAACATCTTTGACAGCAACAAAGTCCACGGTAACCGTCTAGGTATCGCCATTCGTTCAGAAAAAGATGCTAACGCGCGTACCACACTCACTAAAAACGCAATTTGGGACAACGGTAAAGATATTAAGCGTTGTGAAGCGGGTGGTTCATGTGTACCTGATCAGCGTTTAGGTGCGATTGTATTTGCAGTACCTGCTTTAGAGCATGCCGGCTTTGTGGGTTCTCGTGGTGGTGGTGTGGTGATTGAGCCAGCGAAATTGCAAAAAACTTGTACACAGTCAAACGAACAGGGCTGTAATGCCATGCCAAACCACAATATCCAAGCACCACGTTTAAGCTATAGCAAAGGTCAAATTAGCGCTGTAGTTCAAGGGCAACCAAATCAGCGCTATCAAGTCGAATTCTTTGCCAATCGCCAAGCGAATAGCCAAGAAGCAGAGCAGTATTTAGGTACGCAAGTGGTGACCACCAATGCGCAAGGTCAAGGTCAAACCACTTGGAAAGCACTGGGTGGTGCTGCAAGCGTGACTGCCAATGTGACTGACCATTTGGGTGCAACATCAGAACTTAGCCCTGCCGTTAAAACGAAATAATAAGAATCGCATGGAAAGCTCAGCTATGTTGAGCTTTCCAAACAGAAAAGGATGTTTGGTATGCAACAACTCTTAAAACTTGGCACATTATCTTTGGCGCTAATCACTTGCCAATTGGCTTCAGCCAATGAATTTTATTCGGCAGACCGCCAATGGTTATTTGGTGATTGGAACGGTGAACGGAAGCAACTGGAAGATCAAGGTTATAAATTCACTGCAGCCATTATGAGTCAGGCAGCAACCAACCTAGATGGGGGGTATAACGATGACAATACGCTGGAAAATGCAGGACAACTAACTTTAGGTGCCAATTTTGATTTGAACAAAATTGCAGGTTGGGAAAATACTACGGCAGGTTTAATGATTACCAAACGTGATGGTAACGCTTTAACCCTAGAACGTATTAAAGACCCGCGTGCCAGTACCTTAGGCAATACTCAAGAAATTTACGGGCGTGGAAAAATTTGGCGTCTGACCCAAGCCTGGATCAAATCAGGATTTGATGACAATCGCGTGCAATTCAAGATTGGTCGTATGGGCATGTCGGATGACTTTAACAGTTCGCAATGTGAATTCCAGAACTTGCTACTTTGTGGTGGTCAGCTCGGTAAATCAATCGGTTCAATTTGGTACAACTGGCCTGTCGGAGTGTGGGGGACTAATCTGAAGTATCAGTTTGCACCAGCATGGTCACTCGGTTTGGGCGTATACGAAGTCAATCCTGATAATGTGAAAACACAATCCAATAGTGATGGTTTTAACCTTGATATGGACAATGTTGAAGGGGCAACCATTCCACTGGAGTTGGCTTGGAAACCAAAGTTAGCTGCATTAAATGGCTTACCGGGTGAATATAAACTTGGAGCGCTATATTCCACAGCGGAAGCCAAAGATATCCGTAGTGGCGAAATGCAAGATGGCAAATACAGTTTCTGGCTGAATGCTCAGCAACAATTGACTCAACACGGTGCTGATCCTAAACGTGGTTTATACATCAGCTTTAATGGTGTTGTGAATGATAAAGCCACGACTTCGGTTGAAAGTACCCAACAACTGGCGCTTTGGTATAAAGGACCATTCGAGAGTCGTCCGAACGATTCGATTGGACTAGGTTTTGCCAATTATGTCGTGAATGATCGCGTAACGGATAAACAAATTGCCACCAATGAAAGTCGTGGTTATTACAGTTACGACGCAGTGGCCAGTGACTATGTTCCGATTCAACGTGATGAACTGAATGTTGAATTGAACTACACCTACCAATGGTCACCCGCGATTATGCTTCGACCAAACTTGCAATACATCTATCAACCAACAGGCATAAAAGAAGTCGAAGATGCATGGGTGGCTGGTTTAAGTATGAAAGTGAATTTTTAACAGTATTTAGATTGAAAAGGTGATTAAAATATAAGCAGTAGTGCTGTTTAGTTTAAACACTTGAATCAAGGCTTGCGCAGTACAGCTGCGCAAGCAAAAGAATTTATTCGTGAAGATAAATGATACTCAAAGGAGAGAGGGAGTGATCATTTAAACGCACGGCACTAGGAGTAAGATGTATGTCTGAAGCTCAATCAAAGCCAGGAGCCATATTTAAAATATGGTGCCTTGTCCTTGGCTTGGCCTTATTGTTAACAGGCCTATTTTATTTAATTGGTGGCGGAAAGCTCATCAGTTTAGGTGGCTCATGGTACTTCTTTATTGCAGGCTTAGTGACCATCGTTTCAGCGATTTTCATTTTTAGAAAAAAAGCCCTTGGGGTTGGATTATTCAGTTTAGTCTTTATCGGTACCGTGATTTGGGCATTGATTGATACAGGCTTTGAATTCTGGCCGCTACATTCACGCTTAATGTTCCCAGCAGGACTCTTTGCTGCGGTGTTATTTACTTTGCCTTCTATTCGTAAATACCAGCAACAAACGGCAATGTCCGCACCAGCTTATGTGGTGGGTGGATTGACTGTTTTAGGTATGTTCGGTGGTTTATACGGCATGTTTATTCCACATCCGACTGTGGAAGCATCGGGTCAGGAATTACCATTAGTACCCGTTACCCCGAATAAACAGCAGGTGAATTGGGATCACTATGGTAGTGATGCAGGTGGGAGCCGTTTTGCAGCACTTGATCAAATTAACCGTAATAACGTGTCTAAACTCAAAGAAGCTTGGCGTTTCCAAACAGGTGATATGACCACAGGTTCGGGGAATGGTGCAGAAGATCAAATGACCCCATTGCAAGTGGGCAACAAAGTATTGTTGTGTACCCCGCATAACAACATTATTGCATTGGATGCAGACACCGGTAAGCAAATCTGGAAGGCCGAGGTCAACTCTAAAGCGGATGCTTGGGAGCGTTGCCGCGGTGTGGCGTATTTCGATTCGACTCAAGCCTTGGTCCAGCCAACATTGGCAGGTGCAACAGCCGTGACAGCAGTTGCGACCAATACCGCATGTCCACGACGTGTCTATACCAATACCCCTGATGGTCGCTTAATTGCAGTGAATGCGGATACAGGCGAACGCTGTAAAGACTTTGGTGTCGATGGTACCGTCAATTTACTTGAAGGCTTGGGTGATGGCACCAAAGCTCCACGTTTTGAAGTGACTTCAGCGCCAACCATTGCAGGCACTTCAATTGTGATTGGTAGCCGTATTGCCGATAACGTTGCAGCCGACATGCCAGGTGGTGTAATTCGTGCATACGATGTCATTACAGGTAAACTGCGTTGGGCATTCGATCCACGTAATCCAGATCCAAACTATGTGCTAAAACCAGGTGAAACCTATAAGCGTAGTTCAGCCAATTCATGGGCTGCAATGTCTTATGACCCACAAATGAATACCGTGTTCTTACCAATGGGGAGTTCTTCGGTCGACCTTTGGGGGGCAAACCGTCAACCTTTAGACCATAAGTACAATACCTCGGTATTGGCGCTTGATGCGACTACTGGTAAAGAAAAGTGGGTCTATCAAACGGTTCATAATGACTTATGGGACTTTGACTTACCCATGCAACCAAGCTTGGTCGATTTTCCACTGAAAGATGGTTCGACTAAACCTGCTGTGGTGATTGGGACCAAGTCTGGTCAGTTCTTTGTGCTTGACCGTGTTACAGGTAAACCATTAACCAAAGTGGTGGAACAGCCAGTTAAAGCTGCCGACATTCCAAATGAACAATACAGTTTGACCCAACCACGTTCTATTGAAATGCCACAAATTGGCAACCAGACTTTGACTGAATCGGACATGTGGGGTGCAACGCCATTCGACCAATTGATGTGTCGCATTAATTTCAAATCGATGCGTTATGAAGGTCTATTTACTGCACCAGGTACGGATGTTTCCTTGAGCTTCCCAGGGTCGTTGGGTGGTATGAACTGGGGTTCTATCGCATTTGATCCAACACATCGCTATATGTTTGTGAATGACATGCGCTTAGGGCTTTGGATTCAGTTAATCAAACAAACCCCTGAAGACTTGGCGATTCAAGCCAATGGCGGTGAAAAAGTAAATACCGGTATGGGTGCAGTGCCAATGAAAGACACCCCATACAAAGTCAACAAAAACCGTTTCTGGTCTGCGTTGAGCATTCCATGTCAAAAACCACCTTTCGGCACCATGACGGCAATTGACATGAAAACTCGTCAAATTGCATGGCAGGTTCCATTGGGTACGGTCGAAGATACAGGTCCGATGGGTATCAAAATGGGCTTAAAAGCACCCATTGGTATGCCAACGATTGGTGGTCCAATGGCGACTCAAGGTGGCTTGGTGTTCTTTGCGGCAACACAGGACTACTACTTACGCGCCTTTAACTCTTCAAATGGTCAAGAGTTATGGAAAGCACGTTTACCCGTCGGTAGTCAGGGTACACCAATGAGCTATATTTCACCTAAAACAGGTAAACAATATGTAGTTGTTTCTGCGGGTGGCGCACGCCAGTCCCCAGATCATGGCGACTATGTGATTGCTTATAGTTTAGGTGAGTAATACAGACGCATAAACGGAAAGCCCTTCTGTCCCAGAGGGGCTTTTTACACTCCATCAAATGATAAGAAAAGGATATCTTGTGAGACTACTCAATACGACTCCATTTCCCTTTCAATATGCGTTATTGACTGCTGTGATCTTGCAGTCGATGGTTCTGCATGCTCAAGAGACAACGGAATATCAACTTCCCGTGATTAAAGTCCAAGCGGTTCGAACAGACAGTGAATTGTTGCAGACCTCAGCGTCAATCCAGAAAGTGCAAGCGCCACAAGCGCAAAAAAATGCCAATGTGAATGTCTCAGAGCTGTTACAAGGCGTTGCGGGTTTGCAAATCAACAATCGTGAAAATTATGCCCAAGATTTGCAAATCTCCATGCGGGGCTTTGGCGCACGTTCAACCTTCGGTGTGCGCGGCATTCGCTTATATGTCGATGGTATTCCCGCCACCATGCCCGATGGTCAGGGGCAGAGTTCCAATATTGATTTAGACAGCCTAGACAATATTGAAGTTTTGACCGGACCCTTTTCATCCATTTATGGCAACTCATCGGGTGGCACAATTTTGACCCAGACCAAAGAAGGGCAAGGTCAAGATTCCATTCAAGTTGGGTTCAATGCGGGTAGCCATCACAAGCAACAAGCCAATATTCAATTACAAGGTGGCTCAGATCAAGCCAATCAGCCTGCATATGTCATCAGCTCATCTTATTTCGACACAGATGGTTTCCGTGACCACAGTGCAGCGCAAAAAGTACTGAATAATGCCAAGCTAACGTGGAAATTAGATGATGGCAGCAAAATCAACTGGCTCATGAACCGAGTGAAAATTGAAGCGGATGATCCACAAGGTTTAAAGCGGGAACAATGGCAAGCCAATCCACAACAGGTCAATGACAGTCAAAATATCTATGATGTACGTAAAAGTATTGATCAGACTCAGACAGGGTTGACGTGGAGCAAACCGCTGAATGACCAAAACGAACTCTATGCCATGTTCTATTTGGGCAATCGTCAAGTGGTGCAATATCAGTCCATTCCAAGCAGTGCACAAAAAAATCCGCGTCATGCAGGCGGTGTGATTGATTTTGATCGGGATTACTACGGTGCAGACTTCCGTTGGACAGGTAAGGAACTACTGCCGAATACCACCGTGATTGCGGGTTTGGCATTCGACCAAATGCGTGAAGATCGTCAAGGATATGAAAACTATGATGCAATGGGGCGTTATGGAGTAAAAGGGGATTTACGAAGAGATGAAATCAATACTTTATGGAATCTCGATCCGTACATTCAAGCCTCGTGGCAGTTTTTACCGCAATGGCATCTAGATGCAGGTTTACGCTATAGCAATGTCAATTACAAATCTGAAGATCAGTATATTGTGGCAGGTAATGGCGACGATAGTGGCAGTACCGACTATCAAAAACTATTGCCTACCGTGGCGTTGGGTTGGGAAGTATTACCTGAGTTGTATGCTTATGCCAGTTATGGCAAAGGCTTTGAAACACCAACTTTTACTGAGATGGCGTATCCGACGGTGGGAACGTCAGGTATTAACTTTGATTTAAAGCCTTCAAGCAGTGATAGCTATGAGTTGGGTTTGAAATCTCAAAATGTACTGGGACAGTTTAGCTTCGCAGCGTTTCATATTGAAACCCAAGATGACATTGTGCCTGATGATGCCAATGGCGGGCGCAGTACCTTCCGTAATGCGGAAAAAACTTTACGTGAAGGCTTAGAACTATCATGGCAAAAGCAACTCTGGCAAGCCTTGAATATTCGAACCAGCTATAGTTATTTGGACGCGACCTTTGATGCAGATATTCCTGCGACCACCACCAAGCCACTGATTCAGAAGGGGACTTATATCCCAGGGATTGCTAAAAACCAAGCCTTTGTAGCTTTGGCATGGCAACCTGAGCAGGGTTTTCAGGCCGGCTTAGACGCACGCTATATGGATAAAATTTATGTCGATGATATCAACTCTGATACTGCACCGAGCTATACCGTGGTGGCGGCAAACATCGGCTATTTATGGGTGAATCAAGACTGGAAAATCAATACTTATGCGCGAGTCGATAATTTGTTTGACCGTAACTATGTCGGTTCAGTGATTGTGAATGACAGTAATGGGCGTTATTTTGAACCTGCCGATGGGCGTAATTTTAGTGTTGGTATTAGCGTCAATAAAACTTTTTAATTGATCTCAAAACCATTCAAAAAAAGGGGCTGCATCGCCCCTTTTTTTGATGCCTGAAAATCTTTCACGGTATAGATACTCGTTTTTTTAGCCTAAATTTGCTTAAATACGCCTCGAAAAATAACAACATATAACAGGCTTTATATGAATAAATTAAGCAATACTTTAGTTTTTGTAACCTTGTGTAGCAGCATGCTTCTCACGGGGTGTGATTTCTTTAAAGGAAAGAAAGACAATGCTGAAGCAGAACCAGCTGTGCCCGCAGTCAATGAATGGGACTGTAGCAATGAAGCAAAGTTAACAGAGATTAAGACTGCGCTACAGCAAGACTATCTGAAAAAACTGGATAAAGCTTTACGTGACTCTAGCTATTATCAGGCAGATAAACACCTGACCGATACCATCACCCAGAATATTCATTTTGAAGTGAAAAATATTACCACAGTGACTGAACAACCAGAAACCGCAAAGCAACTGGAATGCCGTAGCGAGCTGATTGTGAAAATGCCGAAAGGGTTGCAGCAACGTGCTGAAAATGCATATAAAACCGAAGAATGTGATTGTGATCGCTATGACACCTTGAATGATTTACTGGAAAGTGAAGCGTATGGTTTGAGCTTGCAGAAAGATCAGTTGAAAGGATCATTTAATTATGAGCTGATTAAAACGGATAAAGAGGGCATTCAACTCCAGTTACCCAAAGAAAATAATGTGATAGAGGGATTAGTCTTTATTACAGAAAAAGCGGTACAACTTGCTGCTTATGAAGCTGAAAATCGAGATATGACAGATAGACAGGAAGCCAATGCTCAAGAAGAAGCAGCACAACAAGAACTGGCACAGAAATCGATGGATATCCGTCAAAAAGAGCTGAATACCGATCAAGCAAAAGTGGTGGAGCGTTTGAATCAAACTTGGGATCATTTTACCAGTGAGCAAAAAGCCCAGTTGCAACAAGACCAGTCCGATTGGTTTGAAAAACGGGATGTAGACTGTAAAGTGATTGCGCAAACGAGCCTTTATAATATTCCCGAAAAAGATCGTGAAACCTATCAACAGCATCACGATTATTGGGATGCGAACATGAAGGAACAAAATCAGGACATGCAATACACCAAGTGTTTTAATCAAAAAACTTCAGAGCGTATTGTTTATCTGAACAATGTTTTTAACTGATCAGAAACTGCATTGAAATAGAAAGGACGAATTGCTTCGTCCTTTTTTTATTGGCATGCTTACAGCAGAAAGGAAGAGTAAGCAAATATGCGAATTAGTTTTATCGGTGCAGGGCGCGTTGCCTCCCATTTGGCCTCTGTTTTAAAGCAACAACATCAAATTGTACAAATTTATAGTCGGACTTGGGAAAAATCACAGCGTTTGGCTACGCATGTGGCAGCACACGCTTGTCCTTCGTTTAGCGAGTTAAATCCAGAGATTGACCTGTTGATTCTTGCGGTGAGTGATCAATCCATTACTACGGTGATTGCAGAAATTGCCCCGTTATTGCCAAATGTGCTGATTGTACATACTTCGGGCAGTACCGATCTTCAGCGATTGCAGCACTATCACCCACGTTCGGGCGTATTTTATCCTTTACAGACGTTTAGTCTTGAGCGTGAAATTGACTGGCAGCACACCCCACTTTTTGTGGAAGCAGTACACGCAGCAGATCAAGCGCTTTTACTGCAACTGGCGCAACAACTCAGTGAACGTGTCTATGCCTATAGTTCGCAACAACGTTTAAGTTTGCATTTGGCAGCCGTGTTTGCCTGTAATTTTACTAATTACTGTTATGACATGAGCAAGCAGATTGTCGATCAGACACAGGTTGATTTTAGTCTGTTGTATCCGTTGATTTTGGAAACAGCAGCCAAAGCCACACAGAATGATCCCAAAAATATGCAGACGGGCCCGGCAGTACGCGGTGATGTGAATATTTTACAGATGCATCAGTCAATTTTAGCGGAATTGCAACGACCTGATTTGGCTGAAGTATATGCCTTAATGAGTCAGCAGATTATGCAGCGACATCAAGCCTAAGCGTTGGCGTGAAATTGAGAGGGGAATCTCAAGCATGCAGTGCAGCATGCTTGAGAAAAATCTTACTGAGATAAATTACTTAATTTTCTTGAAAATAAAGTCGTTAATTTTGTGACCAGCTTCCAAGCCACGACGTTCAAATTTGGTTTGTGGACGCCATTCTGGACGCGGGTAGCTATTGCCTTTACCTGCCATATTTTCAAGATTTGGACGGTTGTCTAATACATCCAGCATCCACTCTGCATACGGTTCCCAGTCAGTGGCTGCGTGGAATGTACCACCCATTTCCAACTTTTGCTCAACCAATGGCATACGGTCATGTGAAACGAAACGACGTTTGAAATGACGTTTTTTCTGCCATGGATCTGGGAAATATAACTGCACACAGTTAATACTATTGTCAGGCATTTCACGAAGGACTTGAATCGCATCGGCATCTAAAACGCGTAAGTTTTTCAGTTCAGCCATACCTGCTTCATACACGCATTGCGCAATCCCAGGAATGTGTACTTCAATACCAACAAAGTTACGTTCTGGATTGGCTTTCGCCATAAGCACCAGTGAACGACCCATACCAAAGCCGATTTCAACAGTCAAAGGACGTTCAGGGTGTTCAAAATGCTGACGCAAATCACCTACTGGATATTCCAAAATTAAGTGACCATATTGTTCAAGCGCAGTACGTTGAGAAGTATTCAGCGGAGCAGAGCGACGCATATAAGTCACAATTTCACGATGCTCATTTAAGTTGTCTAGCTCGACGACTTGCGGTTCTAATAGATCGGTTGACATAACTTTGGCAAATGTAAAAATTCGAAAGCGGTATTTTAAATCCTGAGACTGGCAAGTCAAATTTTTTACCGTTATTTCGGCAATTAAATTGTTTTTGATTTTGTCAGCGTGAAGTTCATCCAGTAGAAACTGGCTTGGGAGATGATCTAGAGCTTACAAATTTCTTAGCACTAAGCAAAAAAAGAGCTGGTCTAACCAACTCTTTTTAATATGAAATAGGATTTAAAGCGGATTATAGCGGTCTATCAAAGTGCTACTGGCTTCATTCAAACCCACCACCTCAATGTTAACTCCCTGATCTCGAAACTTTTGTACCACGGTATTCAGCATATTCACCGAAGTAATGTCCCAAACATGGGCATGAGTTAAATCGAGAATGACGCGTTTGGCAGGAGTCGAAAAATCAAAGAATTGATAGAATTTTTCCGAGCTGCTAAAGAAAATTTGTCCTGAAATGCGATATTCAAGTGTATCGGCATTGATCTGTAGCGCTTGGACTTTAACTTCACTTTCCAGTTTGTTCACAAGGAACAGGGCAGAGAGACAGACCCCAACAAAAACACCTAAGGCTAGATTGTGGGTCGCCAATACAATCACCACGACGCTGAGCATGACAATGTTACTTTGCTTCGGATGCTTATTAAATTGCTTGACTGAATCCCAATTAAAAGTGGTAAAGGACACCATAATCATAATAGCCACCAGTGCCGCCATTGGAATATACGCCAGCCAGTCTTTTAAAAACACCACCAGACAGAGTAAGAACACACCTGCCACTAAGGTTGAGAGTCGCGTACGCGCTCCTGAACTCACGTTAATAATCGACTGACCAATCATCGCGCAGCCTGCCATACCGCCCATAAAACCACTGACAATATTGGCATAACCTTGACCACGACATTCCTTATGACGATCACCCTCGGTGCCTGTGACGTCATTCACGATGGTGGTCGTCATCATGGTTTCCAGTAAACCTACGGTGGCTAAGGTGATGGCATAAGGGAAAATAATCTTTAACGTTTCCAGATTAAGCGGAATTTCAGGCACTAAAAATACAGGTAGTGTATCTGGGAATTGACCTAAATCACTGACGGTTCGCATGTCTGCACCAAAAACCAGTGCCACTAGGCTGAGTAAAATGATACAAACCAGTGGGGCAGGCAGTAATTTGCCAATTTTAGGAAGATAAGGAAATAGATAAACGATCAGCAAGCCTAAAGCAACAAAGGTATAACCAATCCAGTCCATTTTCTGGATTTCAGGAATTTGTGCCACAAAAATAAGGATTGCTAGGGCATTCACAAAACCGTAAACCACAGATTGAGAAACAAAGCGCATCAGTTTTGCGACTTTAAAGTAGCCTGCAATAATTTGAATCAGACCCGTTAAAATGGTGGTTGCAAATAAATATTGAAGCCCATGTTCTTTGACGAGGGTAATCATCAGCAGCGCCATTGCACCTGTAGCTGCCGAAATCATGGCAGGGCGACCACCAAAAAAAGCAATACTGACGGCTATACAGAACGATGCATATAAACCGACTTGAGGGTCTACACCTGCAATTGCTGAAAAAGCTATCGATTCAGGAATTAGTGCTAGACCAACCACAATACCCGCAAGCACATCAGTACGAATATTCGAAAACCATTCTGTTCTTTTAAGGCTAATCACTACAACATTTCATGAAATTTAAAGAATGTGTATGTTAAAACATCTAACAATAAAAAAGCACACGAGATTGTCTTGAAAAATTGTAAAAATTGAACAATATTCAAGAAGTACTATTTATAAGTCGTTACGCTTTTTTGCAATTTACAGGTCTGAGCGCTTGAAAGTTTGTCTGAAGGCATTTAAAAAATTGAAGAGTTCGATAACAAGGATTATATATGAAGCTTTATTATTCCCCAGGTGCATCTTCATTAGCAGCACATATTATTCTAAATGAAATTAATGTCGATTTTGATCTGGTTCGCGTAGACCTAAAAACACATAAAACAGAAAAAGGTGAAGATTATTATGCAATTAACCCAAAAGGTTATGTGCCTGCACTCGAAATCAACCCAGGGTTAATTTTGACTGAAAATGTGGCGATTTTACCCTTCTTAGCGCAGCATGATCCCAAGCAGGATTTGATTCCACCCTCAGGTCTAGGCCGTGCCAAGGTACTCGAGTGGTTGGGTTATCTCAACTCAGAATTGCATGATGCCTATGCCGTATTATTCTGCGGACCTTTGTCGGAAGAAGCCAAAACCAAAGCCTATGCAGAAATTGATCGTTTACTCAGTTATATCGATCAAGCCATTGCAGATTCAGACAATGATTATTTGGTTGATGATAACTTTGGACCTGCCGATGCTTATTTATTTGTGCTGACAAACTGGTCAAATGCCATTGAGCATGATTTGACGCCGTATAAAAATATCATTGCTATTCGTAATAAAGTCGCAGAGCGCCAGTCGGTACAAATGGCGATGCGCGATGAGGGTTTGATTCCTTAATCAATTCTTGAAAATAGAAAAACGCCTCTATTGAGGCGTTTTTTTTATTTAAATTCAGGTGGTTCATTAAAATCAATTTGTTCTAGTTTTAGATTGTAGGTTTGTTGGAGCTTGCTCCACTTGACTTGAACAGGCTGAGTAGACTCCGCGAACTCATTTTCTCCAGTCGTGGTTTTCACTTTTCCTGTCGAAAAATTGATGCTGCGAGAGGATTGATCCCCAGAAGCACGATGAAACTCGCTTTGATCAAAGCCGATCAGGTGCATGGCATTATTTTGATAGCGAAAACTAAAACTGTTATTGGTGACATACCAAGAACCACAACTGAGCCAATAATGCAGATTGATTTTAAGTATGTCTTTATGAATACTTATCCCGCCATCTTCCATTGGGTCAGCCAAGCAAGGGGATTCTTCGTCATTCTCAGTTGGAAGTGAGTCGTTTTCAGTGATCAGTTGATAACCCTGTGCTGTTTGAAATAGCACTAATAGTTTTCTCGGATTCAGATTTAAGCGATCACTGCCTAAACCCGCATTCGCAATCACATTTTCCGGATTATTGTCTTCAATAACCAAAACGCTATCATTTAGACCATCACGGTTGAGATCCCCTGTAACGGTTTCAATGATTTTCCAATTTTTAGGAATGAATGGACTGAAGCTTGAAGAGGGTGTTGCTGCAAAGCTAGGGATACAGAAACCCAAGCAGCATAAAGGTAGAATGGTTTTTATCATGTAATTGACTCTATATTTATTCTTAAAAAGAAAAGGATTCCGAGGAATCCTTTACTACACATTTTATTTAAAGAAATAGCCCGTTTCTGGTGAACTGGCATTTGCCATGCGTTTGCGCGGCATACGCCCAGCGAGGAATGCTTCACGTCCTGCTTCTACCGCTTTTTTCATGGCAGATGCCATTAACACCGGGTTTTGCGCAGCAGCAATCGCGGTATTCATCAATACACCGTCACAACCGAGTTCCATGGCAATTGCAGCGTCACTGGCTGTTCCTACACCAGCATCGACTAACACTGGAACTTTGGCATTTTCTTTAATAATCGAAATCGTGTGTGGGTTTAAAATCCCCAAACCCGAGCCAATTAAACTACCTAAAGGCATAATTGCTACACAACCCATGCTTTCCAATTCTTGCGCCACAATAGGGTCATCAGAAGTGTAGACCATGATTTCAAAACCATCGTCAATCAAGGTGCGGGCAGCTTTAAGGGTTTCGGTAATGTTGGGGTAAAGCGTTTTTTCATCACCGAGAACTTCAAGCTTGACCAAATTGTGACCATCTAATAGTTCCCGTGCCAACATACAGGTGCGTATCGCACTATTGGCATCAAAACAACCTGCGGTATTTGGCAAAATCGTATATTTTTCAGGTGGAATAACCGAAAGCAAATTGGGCTGATCGGGATGCTGGCCAATATTGACGCGGCGAATGGCGACAGTAACAATTTCTGCACCACTGGCTTGAATGGCTAAATCAGTTTCATTTAAATCTTTATATTTACCCGTACCCACCAACAAACGTGAGTTAAAGGTTCTTGAACCGACAATAAGAGGGGTATCTTCCATGGGAGCTCCAAATTAGCCGCCACCAACGGCATGAATAATTTCAATGCGATCTTGATCACAAATAGGGGTTTGTTCGAGTTTAGATTTTGAAATAATCATTTCATTGTGTTCGACTGCAAAACGTTTACCTTCTAATTCTAATTCTTGAATCAGTTGTAATAGATTGCAGCACGTGGTGTCTTTTGCTTCACCGTTCAGAAAAATTTGCATGTCATTATTTCCAACAAGTTTTGACCTATTTGGCGTATTTGTAGGCATTCCACGCTAAGACCAACCATCCAGCAATCATCAATGCTCCGCCAATTGGGGTAATGGCACCCAAACCACGAGGTAAACCCAAAGCCATCACATACAGTGAGCCACAAAAGAAGAAAATTCCAACTTGAATGAGGGTGAAACTCACTTTAATCGGCAGCAGAGGAACGACTTTTGCCAAAATCGCGAGCATCAATAAGCCCAAAGCATGATAGAAAAAATAATCTGTCGCGGTTTGCCACCAAGCCAATTGAGCCTCAGTTGCACGGGCTTTTAAGCCATGTGCGCCAAAAGCACCTAACATGACAGCAATGGCTAAATTGAGTGCTGAGATTGCGATCCACATAAGCTATGAGACCTAAACAAATTTGCGCATAACCTTAGCATATTCTGCCCTAGTGAAAAAAGCGAAATGTGACATTGTGCTATCGCAAATAAAAAAGGGCATAACCCGAAAGTTATACCCTTTAAAAATTTGAACAGCAGAATTAATTTGAAGACATTGCGATTTTGATTTTTTCCATCGCATTTTTCTCTAATTGGCGAATACGTTCAGCAGAAACATTATATTCAGCAGCCAATTCATGTAGGGTTGATTTATCATCATCTAACCAGCGGCGCTGTAAAATATTACGTGAGCGATCGTCGAGTTGCTCCATGGCTTCATGCAAAGCGGAAGTACTTTGTTCTTCATAGTCTTCGTTTTCAACCAAACGGGCAGGATCATAACGGTTGTCTTCTAAATACAAGGCAGGAGCAACATGCGTTGAACCTTCATCATCGTCATCACCTTGCGCTTCAAAAGCAGCATCATAGGCGGTAAGACGGCCTTCCATTTCTAGCACTTGTTCTGGCGTCACATTCAAATCATTAGCAATCGACTGCGCTTCTTCTAAGGTCAGTTTCTTACTCGATTTTTTCAGACTGCGTAAATTAAAGAATAATTTACGTTGCGCTTTGGTGGTGGCAATTTTAACAATTCGCCAATTACGAATCACATATTCATGAATTTCAGCTTTAATCCAGTGTACCGCAAAAGACACTAAACGCACGCCCATGTTCGGGTCAAAACGTTTCACAGCTTTCATTAAGCCTAAGTTGCCTTCTTGAATTAAATCACCTTGTGGCAAGCCATAACCTGCATAACTTCGTGCAATATGAACAACGAAACGCAAATGCGACATTACCAGCATTTTAGCAGCATCAAGGTCTTGGTCGTAGTAGTAACGCTCAGCCAACTCTTTTTCTTGTTCAGCTGTTAAAATCGGAATCTGATTGACAGTACTAATATATGCCCCAAGGTTTACACCTGGCGCAGATAATGACAGGGGCATCAATTGATTGCTGCTGTCACTCATAGGTACTCCTTATAAAATTGGACATTGATGTTCCACTACCTTTCATATTAATGCCAATAAGCTCACACATTAAGGAAATTTGGGTAGCGTTATGTAATTTTTTATGCCAAATTGAAACCATTGAGTCTAACTGAAAATAATTAAGATTCAATTAAGTAATGGTATTCATGCTCTGAAATTTTTCTCACTTCACAGCTTAACTGATGCATCTGACAATAACGTGTCACATCAATTTGACTATGCGGATCGGAAGATTTGAGTAAAATCCGATGTGAAGGTGAATTTTTTAGGGAACGTTTAAGCATCAATAATGGCATGGGGCAAGGCTTACCCATTGCATCAATAATCAGCTCACATTCGGTCTGTTTCGTCATACTGAGTGAGGTTGCAGAAATATACTGTTAAAATATTAGCAAATTTAATGCCAAACCCCAAATAAAAACATAGTAAAACTATATGAATGTTTATATTGATCTAAAATATGCATCTAAAAAAAATTACTTAATCTTTAGCTGAATTAAGTGAAAAAAATTCTATTAATTGTCACAAACCCATGTTAAGCTCGATGCCGTATTGAGGATTTATCGCAACTTTACATTGTTTTAAAACCCTACACTACAAATGGATGTAACCGGGATTTTGTTAATAGTTATACAGAATGATTACAAGCTTAGAAATAATAAATGTTTTTAAACCTTGTTTGCTCTGCTGTTTGCAACACCGGGTGGTCCTTCTTTTAAATACAATGAGGATTAACTTATGACAGCTCGTGAACAAGGCGTAGTTAAATGGTTCAACGACACTAAAGGTTTTGGTTTTATTCAACGCAATGGCGGTGATGATGTATTTGTTCACTTCCGTGCAATTCAAGGCGAAGGCCACCGTTCACTTCGTGACGGCCAACGTGTTGAATTCAGTGTTGTAAAAGGCCAAAAAGGCTTCCAAGCTGAAGAAGTTCAACCTTTAGACTAATACGCTAAAGAATCTTCGAAACGCCCCAATGTCTATTGGGGCGTTTTTTGTTTATAATAAGCCCTCGTCTTTTCTTTATTCATTAGTTTGAGCAAGTATTTATGTCATCTGGTTTTGAAACCCTAAATTTACATCCTCAACTTAAACAAGCGATTGATGCTTTGGGGTTTAAGGAAATGACACCAATCCAGCAGAAGGTACTGAAGTTTACTTTGGCTGGACATGATGCGATTGGGCGTGCACAAACAGGAACAGGCAAAACTGCTGCATTTTTGGTGAGTGTGATTAATGACTTGCTGAACAATCCAATTAAAGAGCAGCGTTTTCGTGGTGAGCCACGTGCACTGATTTTAGCTCCAACACGTGAGTTAGCTTTACAAATCGAGAGTGATGCGAAACATCTCACTAAATTTACCGATCTGCATTTGGTGACTTTGTTGGGTGGTGTAGATTTCGATAAGCAAAAAGCACAGCTCGACAAAAATTTTGTCGATATTATTGTGGCGACACCAGGTCGTCTGATTGATTTCGTTGAACAAAAAGAAGTATGGCTCGATCAAATCGAGTTTTTAGTGATTGATGAAGCCGACCGTTTATTGGATATGGGCTTTATTCCTTCGGTGAAACGTATTGTGCGTTATTCTCCGCGTAAAGAGCAGCGCCAAACCCTCATGTTCTCTGCGACTTTTAGCTATGATGTTTTGAATTTGGCACAACAGTGGTTATTTGAACCGGTAACTGTGGAAATTGAGCCAGAAAAGAAAACCAATGCTGATGTTGAGCAGCGTGTATATATGGTTGCGAAGACGGATAAATATAAATTGCTGCAAGATATCTTGCGTGATGAGCCAATTGAAAAAGTCATGATTTTTGCCAATCGTCGTGATCAAGTCCGTAAGTTATATGACACCTTGAAGCGTGATGGTTATAAAGTTGTGATGCTGTCTGGTGAAATTGCCCAAGACAAGCGACTCAAAATGCTAGACCAGTTTAAACATGGTAAGCACAACATCATGATTGCCACCGATGTGGCGGGTCGTGGTATTCATGTTGATGGCGTATCGCATGTAGTGAACTTTACTTTACCTGAACAGTCGGATGATTACGTACACCGTATTGGTCGTACGGGACGTGCAGGAACACGTGGGGTAAGCATTAGCTTTCTTTCAGAAGATGATGCATTTCATTTGCCAGAGATTGAAAAAGCGATTGGACAGAAATTACCGTTAACTCGTTTGGAAGGTTATTGCTAATTTTTGCTAAAAACGAGAAAAAGGCTAGTAAATACTAGCCTTTTTTTATGGATTTCTTTTGAGTGTTGGACTTAATTGGCTTTGCAGTAAAAAGTCACAACGGTTTGATAATCGGTATCTTTTGAAATGCTGGTATTGGTGCCTGCAATACTGCCAATGACATCAGCAGCTGCTTGAATCATTTGACCTGTTTGGTCATCTACAACACCTTTGAGCGAACCATTGTATTCGGTTTTTTCACTCACCACGATTGGTGTTGAGTTTTTGCAGGTTTTATTGGCTGCTGCGACCGCATTGTTTTTGGAAATAATGCTGGTTTTACCCAGACCGGTAACCTCAAATTGATTATTTTCTTTTTGAATTACCGTGGATGATGTCGGTGTTGTGGCACATGCAGATAGTAAAATTGAGCCTAAAATAGCTGCACTCAAGGCAAATTTATTGTTCATGTTTTCCCCATTTTGTAGTGAAGTACTGCAACATAGTGTTGATGATAATGACCAAAGAAGATGTATAAAAAGTGCTGCTTTATTTTACTGCTGTGTGAAAAAATGCCGATAAAGACAATTTATTCAGTCTGCTAGAGCATTATGAAAATATTGTGATACTCTTGCAGGAGTATTAATGTGTAGATCTCAAAGTCGATGACGGATTTAACAGCAGACCTTATTCACCAAAATATTCATCAACGTCAGTCTATCGGACATCTTGTTGAGCCTGCTCCAAATGCAGCTCAACTTGAACTTGCTTTTCAAGCGGCATTGACTGCACCAGATCATCATCGCTTAAAGCCGACCAGATTTGTGGTGATTGAGCCTGAACAAAGAGCCGCTTTTGGTCAATTGTTATCAGATGCACTCGCAGATCTTGGTGAGCAAGATCCAGTCCAATTAGATCGCGTGAAGCAGCATCCATTTCGAGCGCCAGTGTTGGTTTTGGCCTTAACGCAGTTTAAAGATCACGCCAAAGTTCCTTATTTTGAGCAGACGTTAAGTACCGGTGCTGCCATTGAAAATTTCTTACTGTCTTTGCAAGCGCAAGGTTTTTCGACTATGTGGCGGAGTGGGGCGGTGGTTGAATCTACCTTGTTAAAACAGGCCTTGGGGCTCACAGCGCAAGATCTTGTTTCTGGTATTATTTATATTGGAACAGCAGCCAAAGCGATTCCAGCGCGTGCTGAAATTCATACCGAACAATATGTGAGTTATTGGAATAAATAAGTTTGAAATACGCTTTAGGATATAAAAATAAATGTCTGAATTAAATTTTAGTGACTTGGTTGAACCTGTTGTAATTGACCGTAAAACGGCATTACGAGTGACCGTATTGGGTGGTGGTAGTTTTGGTACTGCAATGGCAAATACAGCAGTACGAAATGGTTGTGACACCATGATTTGGATTCGTGATGAGGCTATTGCCGATGAAATTAATCGGACGCATATCAATCAGCGTTATTTGCCAGATTTTCAACTAGAACCAGGTCTGGTTGCTGTTTCAGATGTAGAAAAAGCCGTTCGAGATCGAGATATTATCTTGGTGGCGATCCCGAGTCATTCGTTCCGTGACGTTCTGAAGCAAATTCGTCCCTATATTAGTTCGCAAGCCGTGATCTCTTTAACCAAGGGTATTGAAGCAAATACCTTTTGCTTTATGAGCGATATTATTCAGCAAGAATTGCCAGAAGTGCCTTTTGGTGTGCTTTCTGGGCCTAATTTGGCCAAAGAGATTGTTGCTGGACAACCAGCAGGTACAGTCATTGCGAGTGATTCTGAGTTAGTGCGTTATGCAGTGCAACAGGCATTACACAGTGCTTTATTCCGTGTTTTTGCAAGTGATGATGTGCATGGCGTTGAATTGGGTGGCGCCTTAAAAAATATTTATGCGGTCGCTATGGGCATGGCTGCTGCTTTTAACGTGGGAGAAAATACCAAGAGTATGATTCTAACCCGTGCTTTGGCAGAAATGAGTCGTTTTGCGGTAAAGCTTGGTGCAAACCCGCTAACATTCTTGGGCTTGTCGGGGGTCGGTGATTTATTTGCCACCTGTAATAGTCCTTTGAGTCGCAATTATCAAATCGGTTATGCCTTGGGTAAGGGGAAAACTTTAGAACAGGCCACCAAGGAACTTGGACAAACCGCGGAAGGGATTAATACCGTTGTGCAGGTGAAAGCTCGTGCTCAGGAACTTGATGTCTATATGCCAATTACTTGTGCTTTATATGATGTGATTTTTGAAGGGGCTCCACCGTTATCTATTGCGGTATCCTTAATGAAAAATGGACATCGTAGTGATGTGGAGTTTGTTTTGCCACATCATGCGGTTTAAGTTTAATTCATTGAATGCATTAGAATTGTCATAAATACTGTATATACTTCATAAATGAGCACCAACTATTTTTAAAACATCGGTTGAGTGCTCTGAAATAATAAGGAAATATTATGTTGCTTACATTAGTCCGTCATGGTGAAGCTTCGCCACCTATTGATGGTAATGATCTTAAACGTCCATTGACAGCGCGTGGTCATCAACAAGCTCAAGAAACTGCAGATTTCTTAAAAGATTTAGTGCAACCTGATATTTTTATTGTTAGTCCATTATTAAGGGCGCAAGAAACCTTGGCGCATATTCAGACTTATTTTAAAGGTGTGCCCGTTTTATTGTGTAATGCAATTAAACCAGATGATGATGCGCAGGTTGCTGTTGAATGGTTGTCTCATTTACCGTATGAGTCGATTGTAGTGGTGTGTCATATGAATGTTGTGGCACATATAGAAGAAGTCCTTACCTCTGAGCCATTTCATCCTTTTGCACTTTCAGAAGCGCGTTGCTATGATCAAACGGTCATTGCGGCTGGGCTGTCTACGCTGAAAAAGCAATTCATTCCTAAGGCTTAAAAAGATTTAAAACGGCAGATAAAAATAAATGTTGTATATATGGATGCCAGAAGCCAATGACGCATGGCAGTGGTCAGCAGGGGAAACTTGGCACTCGGCATTAAGTTTGGAGCAATTGATTCAAGACTTAAAACCGTTTGCCGCTCAAGAAGCAACCGTGTTCTTTCCGAGTCGGCATATACAGATGCTGCAACATAGCCTCAATAAAGTGCAGTACAAGCAATTGGGGCAAGAGGGGATTAAATATCTTTTGGAGGAATATATTGTTTTTCCAATTGATAGTATGAAGGTATTGCATCAGTTTCAAAATCCAGATCAATTAACGTTACTTGGAGTTTCACAGTATTTGGTCGAAAATCTACAGCATTCGCTGGCATTATTGCCGGTGAAAATAGCTGTACTTATTCCAGATTTTTATGCAGTGCCTCAACCAGAACAACCTGATCAAACAGTGCTTTTAAATTTGCATGGGCGTTTACTAGTCCGTGAAAATGAGTATTTGGGTTGCTCAGTCGATGATTTATCTTTGTATTTGGATTATCAGAATGCCAATCGCCACTACCATATAGCGCATCTAAATGATAGGCAGCATGAAGCTTTAGAGGCGCGTGTAACTCAAGATCAGATCAGTCATTTTGACTATGTTTTTACACCGTTAAAAAAACCAAAGCAGCATCCTTTTAATGTTCTGCCTAAGCTTAAGTCGGAATCGAACCTTTCGGGGTATTGGAAAGCCTGTGGAGTGGTGGCATTGGCTCTATTGGTGGTGCAGTTTGGCTATGATGCTAGTCGTTGGTATAAAAACAAAAAGGTCGCAGATGAAACTGCGCAGCAAGCCGTTACTCAATTTAAATACTGGTTTGGGCAAAATTATCCTGTAACTGAACAAACCTTGAAAAGCCAGTTTGAATTTCAAATGCGAAGCAATCAAATCGGGCAGAATAACAGCTTGCAGTTGTTAAGTCGGGTCGGTCCGATTTTAATGCAAAACAAGATTATTGCGGATCGTGTCTATTCTGATGCAGCAGGATTAAATCTGGATTTAAAGGCCAGTTCATCTGCAATATTGCAAAATTTAACCCAGCAACTGAGTCAACAGGGTTTTAAGGTTGAACTTGGAAATATTCAGCCGAATGGTACGGGTGTGATTGGATCGGTGAAAATACAATAATGAAAGTATTAGAAAAAGTGAGCAACTCATTCGATTCGGCTTATGAGCAATTTGCCCAATACTTAGAGCGCTTGTCTGTTCGTGAGCGTGTCATGGTCATTTTTACCATCATTTTTGTGTTATTTGCCGCGCTTGGCTCGGCCTTATGGTATATGCATAAGGCTGCTGAGTATCAACAGCAACGTGTCAGCGAGCTGAAGGATTTGGTGGTATGGATGCAAAGCAATGCGGTCACCATGAAACCTGCGGGTGATGTGCAGCTTAGTGCTGCGGAAAAAGTGCAACGTGTTGCCCAGCAGCAAGGCTTGGGTGTCGCATCACAGCAAATGGGTGAGCAAATTCAAGTTGTTGTAACTCATGCGAACTATTCTGTTTTGGCCAATTTCCTGACTCAATTGGCGCAGATAGGTTTAAGCATTGAAAAAATGGAACTTCAGTCAACCGCAGGGCAGATTAAATTAACAGCGACAGTACAATAATAGGTCAAAATAAACAGTTGCCAAGCATGGTGTTTTGAGTGGGCTATGCCTATAATGTACCGACTTAAAAAGCAGTAGACTTTTCTAGATATGTTGTATTCTCTAGCCCGCCCTTTGTTGTTTTCTTTAGCACCAGAGCGTGCACATGAGCTCACATTATCCTTGCTAAAATCAGCTCATGCGATGGGTTTGATGCGACAAAGTGTTGCGGCAAAACCTGTGACCTGCATGGGGATTGAATTCCCAAATCCTGTAGGTTTGGCTGCTGGCTTAGATAAAAATGGTGCTTATATCGATGCCTTGGCTAGTCTAGGTTTTGGGTTTATCGAAATTGGTACCATTACACCGCGTCCTCAAGCAGGTAATCCAAAACCACGTCTTTTCCGTTTGCCGCAAGCACAAGCGATTATTAACCGTATGGGTTTTAATAACGATGGTGTGGACAAGCTGATTGAAAATGTCAAAGCTTCCAAATTTAAAGGCGTATTAGGGATTAATATTGGTAAAAATGCCGATACCCCTGTAGAAAAAGCAGTAGATGATTATTTAATCTGCTTGGAAAAAGTCTATAACTACGCTTCATATGTCACCGTTAATATTTCATCTCCAAATACCAAAAACCTACGCAGCTTGCAAAGCGGTGATGCGCTGACCGAATTGTTGGTGACGTTAAAGAAACGTCAGCTTGAATTGGCGGATGAGCATCAGCATTATGTGCCTTTGGTCTTGAAAGTTGCGCCAGATTTAACTCCAGAAGATATTACTTTTATTTCACAGCAACTGATTGCAAACAAAATTGATGGTTTGATTGTCACCAATACGACGCTATCCCGTGAAGGTGTAGAAAATCTACCTCAAGGTGATGAAGCAGGTGGTCTTTCTGGTGCACCAGTATTTGAAAAGAGCACAGCTTGTTTGTCGGCTTTTGCGCAAGCCTTGAATGGTCAAGTCCCATTAATCGGGGTAGGCGGGATTCTAGCTGGTGAACAAGCACTGATTAAGCAAAATGCAGGGGCAACACTTGTACAAGTGTATAGTGGCCTCATATATACAGGACCAAAGCTGATTAAAGATTGTGTTGATGCTATGCTTGCAAAATGAATACCATTGATATCTTCATACTGATCATTTTGCTCATTGGAGGGCTAAACGGTTTGCGACAAGGATTTGTTAAAGCCTTTGCGAACTTGGTGGGTTGGATTTTTGCACTCATTGTTGGTGCTAAATATGCCGCTATCATTGCTCCCTCAATGAGTGTGCTCAGTCAAGATCCAGTGGTTCAGAAAATAGCAGCATTTGCCTTTATTGTATTGGTCATTATTGTACTGACGTGGTTGGCTACGGCACTATTAAATGGTTTGCTCAGCAGCTTGAAGTTGGGACCTTTGAACCGCCTTGCGGGTGGTGCATTTGGTACGCTGAAGGGGTTGTTGGTGGTTCTAATTACCATGCAGGGCCTGAGTCCATGGGTAGAAAGTTCTCCGCATTGGAAACAATCTAAAGTGGTGCAATCATTATTGCCTTATGCGCCATGGGCTGCCCAAATGTCAAAAGATGCAGCGCACGAAGCGCTTGAACATATTCAGTCGGAAGGTGCTCAGCAATCTTCCCACTCCTTGTCTGAACCAACGCAAAAAGATCATTCGCGTTCAGGCAACTCAACAAATAATCCTTTTTATTAATCCTAGCTTGTCTGCGAGGTTGCTATGTGTGGAGTTGTTGGTATAGCTGGTAAATCACCCGTTAACCAAATGTTGTTTGATGCATTAACGATGTTACAACATCGTGGACAAGATGCAGCTGGGATCGTAACTTGCCACGAAGGACGTTTATTTCTTCGCAAAGACAATGGCATGGTACGTGATGTATTTCATACCCGTCACATGCGTGCATTACTAGGTAATTACGGTATTGGTCATGTGCGTTATCCTACAGCAGGCTCATCGAGCAGTGCTGAGGCTCAACCTTTTTATGTAAACTCACCTTACGGTATTACTTTGGCACACAATGGTAACTTAACCAATGCTGAAGAAATTCATGATGATTTGTTTAAAACAGATTTACGTCACATGAATACCGATTCTGACTCTGAAGTGTTATTGAATGCGTTTGCACATGAGTTGCAAAAACGTAGCAAATTAGAGCCAACTCCAGAAGATATTTTCCATGTAGTTTCACGTGTACATGAGCGTTGTAAAGGTGCTTATGGTGTTGTAGCGATGATTACGGGTCAGGGGCTTGTGGGCTTCCGTGATCCAAATGGTATTCGTCCACTGATTTATGGTTCGCGTGAAATTGAAACCGGTGAGAAAGAATATATTATTGCTTCGGAGTCCGTTGCGATTACTGCACTTGGCTTTAAAGTTGAGCGTGATATTGCGCCAGGTGAAGCAATTTTTATTAATGCCAATGGGGAAATGTTCACACAGCAATGTGCTAAAAACCCAGAATATCGTCCATGTATTTTTGAATATGTGTATTTTGCCCGCCCAGATGCAACGATTGACGGTATTTCTGTCTATAAAGCGCGTTTGAAAATGGGTGAGAAGTTAGCGCACAAAATTCTGAGCGAATGGGGTGAGGAGCATGATATTGATGTGGTGATTCCAATTCCAGATACATCACGCACTTCAGCTTTAGAATTGGCAAATACCTTGGGTGTAAAATTCCGTGAAGGATTTATGAAAAACCGTTATATCGGTCGTACCTTCATTATGCCAGGTCAACAGCAACGCAAAAAATCGGTTCGTCAAAAACTCAACCCTGTAGAGCTTGAGTTTAAAGGCAAAAATGTTTTGCTGGTAGATGACTCGATTGTACGTGGTACGACGTGTAATGAAATCATTCAAATGGCACGTGATGCAGGTGCGAAAAAAGTATTCTTCGCTTCGGCAGCGCCAATGGTGAAATATCCAAACGTTTACGGTATTGATATGCCTGCGAAAAAAGAGCTGATTGCTTCTGAACGCAGTGTTGAAGAAATTCGTGAAATTATTGAAGCTGATCGCTTAATTTTCCAAGACTTGGAAGACCTAAAAGCGGCTATTCGTACCAGCAAAGTCCCGCATTTACAAGAATTTGACTGTTCTGTATTTGATGGTGTTTACGTGGCTGGTGGAATTGATGCTGCGTATCTGGATGAATTGGAACAGAAGCGCAATGACTCAGCGAAAAAATCTAAAGATGGTTATATTGATGTAAATATCGATGCGGCATCGGTAGATTTAACCGGTGTGACCGAGCAATAATTTTCAATTATTCTGCGTGAAAAAGGTGGGTATTACCCGCCTTTTTCATTTATGATGTGGCTGAATTACAATGTAATGAAGGAACTTTACATTGACAGAAATGGGTGGCTTTTTGATCAAAAATAAAAATATGCTGTGGTCTGCCAGTATTTGTGCTTTGGCTGTCCTATTGACCATGTTTATTCTTAATACCGTACTTGGTTTATTGGTCTATTATTTTGATCAAACGCAATCTATCGTCTGGCATCAGCTGAGTCCTTATGTGATTGGGTTGTTGCTGCTGATCATTGGCTCATCAATTTTATATGAATTTTATGTATTTCGTTCTGGTGGGCATTCGCTCGCCAAGCAATTGCGTGCGAGACGTTTAAGTCTAATTGAAAGTACCCCTGAAGAATTTGTTGCACTCAAAATTACGGAACAACTTTCAGAACGGTTTTTAATTGATACACCCGCAGTCTATGTTTTACCTGATGAAGTTGGCGTGAATGCCTTGACCGCTGGTTTTTTGCCGCGAGATATTGCGATTATTTTAACGTGGGGTGCTTTACAGAATTTAGATGAGTTTGAATTGTATGGGCTGCTTAGTCATGAATTTAATCAAATCCTTTCTGGAGAAACGGCAGACAATACTCGCCTGAAAATTTTATATAGTGGTTTGACCACGTTTAGCCAGTGGGGAAGTAAGGTGGCTAAACTGGGTTTTAGCCGGCACGGATATGATCAGCCGCAAAAATTTGAAACCATTTTGGTGGCCTTGGGGGGTGTTGTTTGGTTGGTGGGTAGTCTAGGGGTGTTAATGACGCGTTTCATTAAATACCTCACCTTGGGAAGCCGAACCTTTAAAAATGATTTAAGAACCAAACGTCTCATTCAGAATGATGCCAATATTCAAACCCTATTGAGGATTTATGTGCATCATGCTGGTTCACAAATTCATAGTGAATACTCAGAATCGATTTCACACATGTGCTTTGCTAACTCCTTAAGCCCACAAAGCTGGATGAATATTCATCCGAGTATTGAGCAACGCATTTATGAGTTAAATTCAGGTTTGGTGCAAGATTTACAGCTGGAGAATCTTAAGCGTTTACGTAATCAGCCACTATTTAGCTTGTTTCGTTCTTTGGAAGAAACTAATGCGGAATACCATACCCCATGGAGTTCACCACAGCCGCTGCCACTATTGCGCTTATCGCCAATTAGTTTTGCGATTAAAGATGCGATTAAACCCTTAAACCCAGATGTGCGCAGCAATATGCAACGCCCTGAGTTGATAGAGCGTGCTCTACAAACAGCGACGGGCTCTAGAGAGGTTATGGTGGCGATTTTAATGATTCGCCAGTATCGTGAATTTATTCCTGCGGAAGCCGAAGTCAGTCGCGCGATTATTGATGCTTTGTTGCATTTAGATGGGCGAGTGCATTTATCCATTTTTCATGAAGCCTGCGCCAATATTGGGGGAATGCCTGCAACTATTGCGCGCCAATTTGTGACTAAACTGGCACGAATTATTCAGGAAGATGGTGAAATTGGATTACTCGATGCGCTGCTTTTGGAACGCGTTAAATTAGAACTCAATTTATTGCCAGTGCATACCCCTACGGCATTAGATGAGGTCAAGCCGCAAATTGTCCGGCTGATCGATGCTTTGCTGCATGTACAACAAATTAACAGTGATAATCAGTTAGACGTGCGAGAAAAAATTCTGAAGCGTATTTTAACGCCTGAAGAACTGGAAATTTATGAAGAAATTTCAGATGAGCCAATTGATTTGGCGGAAATTGTTCATGATATTTCTGGATTGCTATTGCGAGACCGTCTAATTATCTTGGGGATTGCTGAGTTGTGCTTATGGAATGATCGTATCATTACCCAAGATGAGCTGGATGTCTTGGAGTTGTTGTACTGGCGGTTTGGTTTCGAAACCTCTGAAATTGTAGAGCAAATGCAGAAAAAGAATAGTTTAATGATTATGTAATTTATCAATAGCTCTAGGCTGCATAGGTATAAATGAGTGTTGTAATAAAGCACAGCAAATTCGTGCAAATGTCGTTAAAATAGCGTCAAAGATTGAGATGTTGAATGTACAGATGATGGGGCACCAGCGCGATATATTGGCAACGATGGGAATTGATATTTGGATTCCTCAGCATGCTGCTCGTCTGCAACAATCACCGTCATCTACATTGTGGCGTGATCAGGCATTACCTGAGCCTTTACTTGAATTGCCGCAAACTGTGCTTGCTTCTCCTGAGTTGGTGACCCCGCAGAAGCAGGATATTGCAGTTGAACTCACACAGTTTATTGAAGTTGAGCCAGAACAGAATAGAGATGAACAGTTAATAGCGCCACAGCCTCCCGAGTTACAACCTGAACCTGCAATCCAAATTGCTGCCTTTGCCATTCAGGCAATCAGTTTAACCAGTTGTACCATTCTGTTGGATACAAGTTCACTCACGGAAGCGCAAGCCGAGCTTTGGTTGAATATTCAACAGGCCATTCCTGCTGAATATGCAGAGCTTAAGTGGCCATTTCCACTTGCAGAAATGCAAGATGGGCGGGGTGCTAGCTGTTATGTGCAAGGTTTTGTTGATGCAATCAGTGTGGACAAAGATCTGATTGCTTTGGGAGCGGTTCCATATTTACAGCAGGCAGATGTGCATCGTTTGGCTGGCTTACAAGAGATGTTGGATCAACCGATCTTAAAAAAACGGTTGTGGCAGTTTATGCAAAAATCATTAAATACACGGATGCCTGATGAATAAGAAAGTTGTTGTTTTTAGTCAAATTGATCCTGAAATTCTTACACGCTTACAAGCACAGTTTCAGGTTGTGGTGATTGATCCGAAACAAGGGGATGTTAATCAGCAAATTCAACAACAGGTGCAGGATGCTGATGGCATGATTGGGGCGGGGAGATTGTTAAATGAATCGAACCTTGCCACAGCGCAACAAATTAAAATTATTTCCAGTGTAAGTGTAGGTTATGACAACTACGATGTAGCTTATTTAAACCAAAAAAATATCTGGTTAAGTCATACGCCGCATGTGTTGACGGAAACGACTGCGGACCTCGCTTTTACTTTATTAATGAGCGCTGCGCGTAAAGTGCCTTATTTGGACCAATGGACTAAAAAGGGAGAGTGGAAACGCACCGTTTCACAGGCGCAGTTTGGTCAAGATATTTATGGGAAAACCTTAGGGGTTATTGGTCTCGGTAATATTGGTGCTGCAATTGCCCGTCGTGGCTTGTATGGTTTCAATATGAATATTCTGTACCATAGTCGCCGAGAAAAATTAGAGCTTGCGCAGCCGTTGAATGCACAATATTGCTCATTGGAGCAGTTGTTACAGCAATCAGACTTTGTGGTGGTTGCGGTGGATTTAAATGCAGACTCTAAAGCATTGATTTCTTCGGCTCAATTGGAGCTTATGCAGTCGCATGCGGTATTGGTGAATATTGCCCGTGGTTCAGTGATTGATGAGCAAGCATTGATTCAGGCTCTTAAGGAGCGAAAAATTTTTGCGGCAGGTCTGGATGTTTATGAAAAGGAACCGCTGCAACATTCTGAATTGTTTACTTTAGACAACGTGGTAACTTTACCTCATGTAGGCTCAGCCACGGCAGAAACACGTAAAAAAATGGCAGAACTGGCTTATCGTAATTTGGTCGATGCTTTGCAAGGTAAACAGCCGCGCTATCTGGTGAATCCAGAATTTTAAAATATTGATAACACATCATTGCAAATGAGACTGAGTTTCAATGTTATAGTTTATGCAGATCGCGGATGATTTTGAGACTTAACATTGAAACGGTTTTTGCTTGTAGGTAGTTTGTGTGTACTTTCCCATGTAGCATGGGCGGAGGTTACACATTTTTCATCATCTCCTCAGTTTAATGTTCCTGAAATCGGAAGTGGTATCGGTTTGATTGATCGCCAAAATGAAAAAATGATTGGCGAGAAAGTGTATCGGGAAGTGCAGCGGCAAATGCCTGTTGCGCATAATCCTTGGTTGGAAGATCAGCTATTTGGTGTCTTTTCAAATATTTTAAGTCAGACGCAATTGGGACAGCCTATAGGGATGGTCTTGATTAATGATGCGCAAATTAATGCGTTTGCTGTGCCTGGCGGATTATTTGCCTTAAATACAGGTCTGATTACCTCTGCCCGCAATATGGATGAAATTGCGGGGGTGATGGCACACGAGATTGCCCATGTGACACAGCGACATTACAGTCGTTCGCAAGAGGCCTTTAAGGGGCAAGGCTTGCTGGCATTGGCTGGAATTCTGGTTGGTGCATTGGTGGCTTCACAGGCCGATGGTAATGCAGGTGCTGCGGTAATAATGGGCTCTCAAGCAGCTTTACTGGATAACCAGTTAACCTATAGTCGCAATCAGGAACGAGAAGCCGACCGTATCGGGATGCAATATATGTATACTGCTGGCTATAATCCGCAAAGCATGGCTGATTTTTTTGAAGTTATGCACCGTGCCACCAGCCGAGTCAGTTTTTTACCGGATTTTTGGTTAACACATCCACTGACCACAGAGCGTATGAGCGAAGCGCGATTACGTGCAAATCAGCTTCCGCAAGTTAAAAGTGAGATGCGCGATGAAAATTTTGAAGTTTTGAAATGGTATACCCTAGTGGTCACGAATCAGGCTACCGAGCTTCAATTGCAGACCTTAACCAAGCAAGGCGATTATGCAGGACAGTTGGCTTTAGCGGCTTTTTATGCACAACAGGGAGATTTTGCAGCTGCACAAACTCAGCTTGAGCAATTGAAGAAACAAAAAAAGTTACATAATTTGCAGACTTTAATTCAAACAGATATTTATTTGGGGCAAAATAAGTTGGATGATGCGTATCAGACCATTGCTTCACCTGCACGAATTATGCCTGAAAACCGAGCATTGGCGTATAAGTTGGCAGAAGTATTGATTCGGCAAAAGCAAGCTGCACAAGCGACGACATTGGTGCAAAATTTTGTGAAGCAAAATCCTAGAGATATCACGGGTTGGTATTTGCTGCAGCAGGCCGCAAATGCAGATCTGGACTCTCCACTTAGAGCAGTCAATGTATTGCGTTATCGTGCTGAGGTTGAGTATTGGAGTGGTTCAGAAGAGGGAGCAATCAAATCGTTGTTACACGCTCAGCGGTTGGCCAAAGACAATATGGCGATGTCTGAGAAATTAAAACAACGTATTGATCAAATGCAAAAAGAGCGTCAGTATAAAATCTAATGCTGTGAATAAAATAATACCAATAATAGATAAGAATAAAGGAGTAAAAAATGATTGAGGGGCAGTGTTTATGCGGTACGGTGAGCTATCGCTATCATGGAGAAATTGAAAAATCGATTTTATGTTATTGTCTGCATTGTCAGAGAGCGCAAGGCGGTTTTGCGGGTTGGAATAGTCCATTGCAGAAGTCTTTGTTTGAAATTGTGCGCGGGGTCAAGGTGCTGAAGGAATATTTTCATAGTCCAAATAAAGCACGGGTATTTTGTCAGGAATGTGGAAGTCCTATTTTTTCATATCGAGTAGACCTGCCAGATGTAATTCGACTACGCTTAGGTACGGTAACCTTGGGCAAGATACCAGCACCAACTGAAGAAGCATATAAGCAATATAAGCCTGATTTTATTCAAATTAAATAAACAACGCTAGTTTTGCAATACTGAGAACGGTATGATGGCATTTAATCATTTTTTTTGATTTTTAATGGTTCGCATGAAAAATAAAATACGATTTTGGGCGGCAGTTTCACTTGTTCTGTGCTCTGGTTCGGCAGTTGCTAGTGTTGAAGACTATGTGATTGCGGTGGATAAGATTAATCAGACCTACAAGGCGGATATGCGTCAATTTTTTGGTCAATTGAGTCCGCAGCAGACCAGTTTTACGGCAGACCAGCAGGTGCGTTATTGCAGCATAGTGGGGCGTTATGTCAATCAGCTTTATACAGCAGCGGATAAAAATAGAAGTTCGCTAGATGCTCAGTATCGAAATCTCAACAAACAGGATGTCATTCAACAAGTCATGTCATCAAAAGAAATGATGATTTTGAAGAAATATAATGTGCAGTGTAACTTGACTTAAAAGCTGTTATCTAAGAACTGTCTTATTGATTATTAAGGCAGTTCAACGATAAAGAAGGGAATTTTAGGAAAGATTATGCGAGTTTTGCTTTAATTTTAGCAGAAACTTGAGCAGGATCGGCGCGCCCGGCTATGAGCGGACGCAGAGAGTTCATCACCTTACCCATATCTTTCATGCTAGTAGCTTCTTGAGCAGCAATAGTTTGCTCAATGATAGAATCAAGCTCTTCCTCAGTCATAGCTTCTGGTAGAAATTGAGATAAAATTTCAATTTCGGCTTGTTCTTTACTAGCTAAATCATCACGGCCAGCGCCTTCAAAGGCTTTAACCGATTCTTTACGTTGTTTGATTTGCTTTTCAATGACCGCAAGAGTTTGAGCATCGTCAAGCTCTTTGCGCTCATCGACTTCGATTTGCTTGATTGCGGCTTGTAGACTACGAATGACCGTTAACTTATCCATTTCTTTAGCACGCATTGTTGCTTTTAAAACTTCAGTTATTTGGTTTTTTAAAGTAGTCATTTATTTTTCCAAGTCGTCAATCAATCACAAATAAATCTTAGTAAAGGCGTGTAGTACGAACTGATTCGCGCGCCAATTTCTTTTGGTAACGCTTAACAGCAGCAGCTTTTTTACGCTTACGTTCTTGAGTTGGTTTTTCGTAGAACTCGCGCTTACGTACGTCAGCTAAAACACCCGCTTTTTCGCATGAACGTTTGAAACGACGGATAGCTACGTCTACTGGTTCGCCTTCTTTCAATTTAACTTGTGGCATGAAGAATCCTCATTAAGTTATGGATAAGATCTCGGCATGATTGCCTTGATCACAAGTGAAGGTCAGTATTTTACTCATTTACATCTCATATCACAAGTCTATAATAGGTTTCGCTTTAGATTTGATATAGGTTGTAGGCAGTTTAATGATCGTTTTAGGCTTAGAAACATCGTGTGACGAAACAGGTTTGGCACTGTATGACAGTGAAAACGGCTTACGCGGGCAGGTTTTGTATAGTCAGATTAAGCTGCATGCAGAATATGGCGGAGTTGTTCCAGAATTGGCTTCACGCGACCATGTGCGTAAACTTATTCCTTTGTTAGATCAACTGTTGTTAGACAGTGGCGTAAAAAAATCTGAAATTGATGCGATTGCCTATACTCGTGGACCGGGTTTAATGGGGGCATTAATGACAGGTGCGTTATTTGGACGAACTTTGGCCTTTGCTTTGAATAAGCCTGCAATTGGCGTGCATCATATGGAAGGACATATGCTGGCACCATTGTTGTCTGCAACTCCGCCTGAATTTCCATTTGTGGCCTTACTGGTTTCGGGTGGGCACACCCAATTAATGGCAGCCTACGGTATTGGGCAATATGAATTACTCGGTGAGTCAATTGATGATGCTGCGGGTGAAGCTTTTGATAAAGTGGCGAAAATGATGAGTTTGCCTTATCCAGGCGGTCCAAATATTTCTAAATTGGCTGAGCAAGGCGACAGCACTGCGTTTGAATTCCCGCGTCCAATGTTACATCAAGGTTTAGATTTCTCTTTTAGTGGTCTAAAAACAGCTGTTTCTGTTCAGTTAAAAAAAGTGCAAGGCGAAGGGCGCGAAGCCGATATTGCTGCGTCATTCCAAGAGGCGCTGGTTGATACTTTGGTGAAGAAATCTGTAAAAGCAATGAAACAGACAGGTTTAAAGCGTTTAGTGATTGCAGGTGGTGTAAGTGCGAATAAACGCTTACGTGAGCGTTTAGAAGCCGACTTAACTAAGATTCGTGGGCAAGTGTATTATGCAGAACCCGCTTTATGTACGGACAACGGTGCCATGATTGCTTTTGCAGGCTACCAACGTTTGAAGGCTGGGCAGCATGATGGATTGTCAGTTACCACAACACCGCGTTGGCCAATGACTGAATTGTCGAATCCTGCTGATACATCAGGAATATAAAAAACCAATTTTTGTTTAGAAAAGTAAAAAAGCCCGACATCCTGTCGGGCTTTTTCGTATTACTTAATTAGGTATAACTCCTGTCGTACCTCACGTCCTGATGCTGAACTTATGATTGTTGTTTTATGTTTTGGAACATCCTGTTCTCTATGAGATTAATCCTATAAATATTTGAGATAGAGGTGTAGCCGTTATAAACCTGAATTGTTGTAAGCTTTGGATTACGTCACTGTAAAATATTTACCCCTAGGGTTATCCACAGAAATTGCGGATAAAATTTGGGGTGTTAAGCATTGATTTAACTGGATTTATTAAGTTTTAGAGTGTTTTTTGTTCTATTTTATTCGTTAAAAGTTTCAAAGATGTTTAAAAGAAAGATAGGTAAACTTTTCTAATGGCTAATCTTTTTAATTAAAGTATTGATTTATATTTGGATACTATGGGAATTTCGTATAATTGCGAGTAGGTTAAATGGCGTAGAAAAATACATACTCTGATTAACTTGAAACGCTGCTAATCTAGAGAGCATGAAGAAGGTGTAGGTCGTGATTAAGTATGAGTCAAAACCATTGGGAAAATGTTTATCAAACAAAAGAAGTGGATCAGGTCAGCTGGTATCAGGCTAGAGATGATCAATTTTTAGATATTTTAAAAAGATTAAGCATCCAACACAATCAACAAATTATTGATGTTGGCAGTGGTGCATCGATGTTAATTGACCAACTTGTTGAATCTGGATATGCCAACTTGTATGTATTGGATCTATCTGAAACAGCACTTGAAAAGACTCAATCAAGGTTAGTTGATAAAGGCTTAACAAAAGCAAATATTCATTGGTTGGTTGGAGATATCTGTGCTATTTCATTGCCAAAACAGTGCTTTGACTTATGGCATGATCGAGCAGTATTTCATTTTATGGTCACTGATGAGCAACAAGAGCACTATCTAGCAAACTTAAAAGGTGCATTGAAGAAGGGTGGATATTTAGTTATGTCCATTTTTGCTGAGGATGGTCCAACACAATGCAGTGGTTTGCCAGTCAAAAGATATCGTATTGAGCAATTACAAACGAGACTCGGGTCTGATTTTACTTTGGTGCATTTTCAAAAAGATCTGCATAAAACGCCATGGGATTCTGCTCAAAATTTTTTGACCAGTGTATGGAAGTTTAATGGGTAGTTATGTTTCTTATTTCTAATAATTAACATACAAGCAATTATACGAAATTATTTTTATATTCAAAGATAAATCAATTTCTTATAGTGTTGAATCTAGCCCAATCTTCAAAGATTGGGCTTTTTGCTATAAAAATGATGTATTGCGAATAAAAGTAAATATCGTTTCACACATTGTTTAAGTGAACTTATTTTATAAAAAATTAGAGCTGATTTAACTGTTGCGAACCCACCCAGTGTTTGGAGAATTGATAGGCGGCACGCCCTGAGCGCTGCCCACGAGCCTGACACCATCTGAGTGCTTCTGCTCGGGTTTCATCGGTCATTGGCATATTCGATTTCGCCAAATAATGCGTCACAATTTCTAAATATAGAGTTTGATCCATCGGATAGAAGGAGAGCCATAAACCAAAACGATCTGACAAGGAAATTTTTTCTTCAATCGCTTCTTGCGGATGCAGTTCCGTGTATTGAGGTACATCTACACGGGTCACAGGCGTATTTTCATGCATGAATTCAGGTAACAAATGACGACGGTTACTGGTGGCATAAATTATAAAGTTGCTTGAGCCAGATTGTAATGAACCATCTAAGACGCTTTTGAGGCTACGATAGTTTTCATCTTCAGCGTTAAACGCCAAGTCATCACAATAGACAATGAATTTTTCAGGACGGTTTTGAATAATGGCTTGAATTTGCGGTAAGTCAGATAAATCATCACGCTCAATTTCAATTAAACGTAAACCTTGATCTTGATATTGGCTTAAAAGCGCACGGACAATAGAGGATTTACCTGTACCGCGCGAACCCGTCAACAAGACATCATTGGCAGGCAGCCCATTTAAAAATTGCAGGGTGTTTTGAATGACTTTGGCTTTTTGGCGCTCAATGCCTTTTAAATCATCCAGTTCAATTTTCTTGGGATGATAAATCGGAATCAGTTGTTGATTCTGCCATTTAAATGCAGGAGCAGAAAAATCGGGATCTTGTTTAAGCGCAGGAAGGCTTTGTTGTAATTGCGAAAGCACTTGAGAGAGGGATTGCAAAATCGCGTCAGGTAATTCAATAGTTGCCATAGTCATTCAGCTTATAATTACGATAAAGTAGCACATAAGACCAACATCAGCCTTGGGCTTAGACTGTATAGTATTATGTGAGTGAAAGCGAATCACAATCCGTGAACGTAAATTTCAAAATAATGAATGTCGAAGATTTAAAGTTTATGTATTTAAGAACAGGTGTTTGAGGGAAGCTATGTTATTTCAAGATTTCTTACAGGACATGAATCCGCATCAAGCCTATCGTATAAAAAAGTTAAAAAGACAATTAGAACAAGCTGAAAGTTATGAAGAGTGGAAAAGTATTGCGCTGAAAATTGATCAGGAATCTGGTGCACAAGAATGGAAGTATGACAATTGCTCACCGTATTTTGATGCCGAGATGATTTCCTATCGGCTTAAATTATTAAAACGCTACCGCTTTCAGCACCGTTCGCGTGATTTGATGTATTTGCTGCGTGAAGGCTTAACTTACGATATTGCCAATATCGCCCACCCAATGTTGTTTGCAGCAACTTATGTTGGCACTAAAACCATTATTGAAGATTATGTTGAAGAGGTGAGTGCCAGTCTGGCTTTCGTGGCTTCAGAAGCGTGTGATTGTCTCACTTTACAAGAAAAGCTCGATTTCTTTAGACATTGTGAAAAAGCCTATGGGCAGCCAGCATTGATGTTTTCTGGGGGAGCAACTTTAGGGTTGTTTCATACGGGAGTGTGTAAGGCGCTGATTGAGCAGGACTTGATGCCCAAAGTGCTTTCGGGTTCTAGCGCGGGAGCCATCATGACCGCGATGCTGGGGGTTTCTAAGCCGAAAGATATCTCTAGTATTTTAAATGGTGATAACTTCTTTAGTGATGCTTTTCATTTTCGTAAATTTGGTGATTTGCTCAAGCGAAATGGTGGCGTAGCTGATGTGAAGTATTTAAAGAAATTCCTGATAGAAAATATGGGCGATCTCACCTTTGATGAAGCCTATAAACAATCAGGATTGTATATCAATATTGCAGTAGCGCCTTATGATGCCTTACAAGATGCACGCATTATGAATACCTATACATCTCCAGATTTATTGGTTTGGAGCGCTGTTTTGGCTTCGTGTGCTGTTCCTATTCTATTTCCGCCCGTAAAGTTGACCAGTAAACGCTATGATGGTGAGCATACCCCTTATATGGCAACAACGCGTTGGGTCGATGGTAGTGTGCGTAGCGATTTCCCGCAGGAAAAAATGGCACGCTTATATAATTTGAACTACAGCATTGCCAGTCAAGTCAATCCACATATTGTCCCGTTCATGCAAGATGATTTATCTCGCTTCCGTCGAGATGTATTGAGTTGGCCTGAACGGATTATTCGACGACAGGGTGAGGTGATTACCAAGGGGATTATGGATTTTGCCCGAGAGCGTGTTGGTAAAATTCCATCAGTAAGGCGCTTGCTCGATCATGGTTATGGTGTGGTTGATCAGCGTTACTATGGTGATGTAAATATTATTGGAAATTATAGTCTGCGGCATTATAGCTATATGCTACAAAATCCACGCCCACATTTGTTCAAGCTGTTGCAACGCGAAGGTGAGCGCGCCACATGGCCTAAAATTTCCAGTATTGAAACACATGCACGGATTGGCAAAACGATTCAGCATGCGCTGGAGTTAATCAACTATCAACTCACACATCCACAAACACATGCTCAAGCCCAGACTGCCTGAAGTTTCAGATATGCAAGCTCTGCAATTAAAAACCAAACACAACAGCCTGCAATTTGGACGCAGGCTGTATTCTTTTCAAGCTAACAATCAAAACTTTTGGCTAAAGCTGCAATTACAGCAGGGACATCCGATGTATCAACAGGGATTCCAGCGTGAGCTTGAGTTTTATCGACAGGGGCAGAATACCGCTGAACTTGCCAAAATAACCTTACCATTCAAAACGCTGCCCAAGTCGGCACTGCTTGAATGGGGGCTAGCGAATGAAACAGAACCGCTATTCGAGCAAGCCCTGATTGTGCCTGATGCAGCAGCATACTTCGCCGTCGATGCACAGCGGCTGGATATTTCTGCTATTCAGCATCATTTTTTACGTGCCTTAACCGTGGTTCAGCTGATGCATGACGCGCAGTGGTTGCATGCCGATCTGAAGCGGGAACATTTTGTGGAATATGCGGGGCAGCTCAAGCTGATTGATTTTGAGCAGGCGCAGCCTATGCATGCGCTCAACCAGATCGCAATGAATGCAACCCCACGCTATATGGCCCCCGAACTGTTTCATGGGGATGCTAAAAGTGAACAGACCGATATCTATGCTTTAGGCATTATCTTCTATGAATGGTTGTCTGGGCAGCGCTTATCTGCAGAAAATTATCAAGATTGGGCTTATTTACATTGTCAGCGCTTAGAAATTGTACTGCCTGAGAAATATTTAGTATTTCAATCACTTTTGTCGAAGATGTTGGCAAAGCATAAAGCCGCTAGATTTGACAATATTTATGCAATAAAACGTGCCTTAGTCACTGAAATTGCTTAAGAAAAGTACATAATTGCAGTTTTTGTTTTATATTTAATCAAACAATAGATTTTTTCATAAAAAGGGCTTGCCAGAGGGGAGTGATCTCTATAATATACACAGCCATCGGGGGGCGTGGCGAAATTGGTAGACGCACTGGATTTAGGTTCCAGCGCCGCAAGGTGTAAGAGTTCGAGTCTCTTCGCCCCCACCACTTAATCATCAGTTGATGGTGTTTAGGTAACAGAGGATTGGTGTAATGGTAGCATGACGGTCTCCAAAACCGTTCGTCAAGGTTCGAGTCCTTGATCCTCTGCCAAATTTTTCACACTCAGTGTGAAACCCAGTATGATGGGGGCGTGGCGAAATTGGTAGACGCACTGGATTTAGGTTCCAGCGCCGCGAGGTGTAAGAGTTCGAGTCTCTTCGCCCCCACCACTTAATACTTTGGGTTAAAATAATGAAGCAAGGTTAATACCTTGCTTTTTTGTTGCCTGTAAGAAAGTGGTTGGGTCTGATGACTTAAAGTTTTTATATCTTGCGGTCAGAATACACAAGTTGGAGCATTCACGGATCTAAGCCATTCTGCGATGAAATCGCTGCTTTGTGGGCAGTATAAAGGGTTTGGTGAAGGGTATTCCTCCTCAACAAAAAAAGCCCCGTAGGGCTTAAAATATAAAGGAATAGCGACTCGCTGATGTGTGATGGTCTTATACGGTCGAACAGAAAAATTGAGATGTTATGCTTTTAAATGGTCTTCAAATTCTTCGCCAAGTTGCATTGCTAAAGAATTGCCCGCCAAATCACAAGTTACTAAGCCATATTCTTTTTTAAAACTAAAAGTAAAGCCGCGATCATCCGCTAAGCTTTTTACTGAATAACCTAATTTTTCTAACCAAATACGAAATGCGATTAAATTTTTTGCTTTCACAACCTTTTTCACGAGACAACTCCTGTAAACATATAAATATTTAATAGGGATAGGCTAAATTTTTTAAAGGGCAAAAACCTATTTTTTTATTTATAAGCTCTTTTTTGCCTAATTTCTATGCTGATGTGTAAATTGGAATGGCGGAATCTAATGGCAGTGAAATGGTTGAATTGGATGTGGTTGAGAGTGTCTTTGTGGGTTAATGTTTCGATTTTATTCAATTATTTTTCTATATGGCGAGTTGAATAGGTCGGCATGCTATAACAACACTTGAAACATTTTGTTATGAGAATTTTTTTCGAATGGCACAAAAAAAGCTCACCGAAGTGAGCGTTTTTTGTAAGGAAAATATTAGAGACCAGCAGAAGATTTAAGCGCTTCAACCTTGTCTGTTTTTTCCCAAGTAAATGCGGTGTCTGAGCCTTCACGACCGAAGTGACCATATGCAGCCGTTTGCTTATACATAGGTTGAATCAGGTCTAGCATACGTGTAATGCCGTATGGGCGTAGGTCGAAGTGTTCACGAACCAATTGGATGATGAGTTCGTCAGGCACTTTACCTGTGTTAAAAGTGTTGATTGAAATAGAAGTTGGCTCTGCAACACCAATTGCATAAGACACTTGAATTTCACATTTGTCAGCTAAACCTGCTGCAACAATGTTTTTTGCCACATAACGACCCGCGTATGCAGCAGAACGGTCAACTTTAGAAGGGTCTTTACCCGAGAAAGCGCCGCCACCATGACGTGCCATACCGCCGTAGGTATCTACAATGATTTTACGGCCTGTTAAACCACAGTCACCTACAGGGCCACCAATCACAAACATCCCCGTTGGGTTGATGTGGAATTTAGTGTCTGCATGGAACATTTCTGCAGGAATAATTTTCTTCACGATCTCTTCAATCACAGCTTCTTTTAAATTCGCTTGTGAAATTTCAGGATCATGTTGAGTTGACAATACAACAGCATCTAAACGAACTGGTTTGCCATTTTCATACGCAAAAGTGACTTGGCTTTTAGCATCTGGGCGTAACCATGGTAGTGAGCCGTTGCGACGTAATTCAGCTTGCTTTTCCATTAAGCGGTGAGCGTATGAAATTGGTGCTGGCATCAGCACATCAGTTTCACGGCTTGCATAACCAAACATCAAACCTTGGTCGCCTGCACCTTGATCTTCAGGTTTTTGACGGTCAACACCCTGAGCAATTTCAGGAGATTGTTTACCAATCATGTTGATGACAGCACAAGTTGAACCATCAAAACCTAAGTCTGAGTGATGATAGCCAATGCCGTTAACAGTTTGACGTACAATCGCTTCAACATCGATATTCGCAGTTGTTGTGATTTCGCCAGCAAGTACGACAGCACCCGTTTTTACAAGCGTTTCACAAGCAACCCGCGCATATGGGTCTTCTTTTAAGATTGCATCCAAGATAGCATCACTGATCTGATCAGCCATTTTATCTGGATGGCCTTCGCTTACAGATTCCGAAGTAAATACAGCGTACTCGCGCATAAGTCCTATCACAGTTAATTTTAAAGACGCAATATGTTACATCGAGTTAGACTTTAGGACTAGCTCATCTTGTATAAAAAAGGATGAATTTATTTCAATTCAATGACTTTTTATTTGATATAAGCATCTAAAAAACTGATAAAGAAGCTTTAATTGCCTTTTAAAAGGGGTGTTATTGATGAAAATAAACACAAATTGATACAAGTTGAGGTGTTTGTACATCGGGTGGATCATTCAAGAAAAGGTATTTTTTAGACAGTGATTTTTCAGCCCTCTGCGGTGAACGCTTTGTTTGTTTTAACTCTAGTTAATCATTTACATAAAAGTTTGATGTGGTGTGTGAATTGCAGTGCTGAAATGTATTTCGCATGCTATTTAGTTAAAGCTAGGTGGAATAAGTACATCATCGTATTAACTGGAGATTTCAATGGGGGGGTAGAGGTTTAAATACATAGATGGATAAAAGATGAGGTTACGTTTATCAAGACTAGATTAACTAAGTGCTAAGGTAGGTAATGCATTGCATCTTTGGAAAATATGCCTATAGATTGTTCCTGATCATTCAATTATTCCAACACAATGCGTTTGGAATCTGATTTTGTAAAAAGTATAACAATTAAAAGATCAAAAATTTTATGGTGTTGATAAAGCACTAAGCCCATTGTTTGCAGCTGAAATCAGAATCCCAAAGTTTTGATTCATTCAAGTCCACTTAAGTAGCATTTAATCGGTAAAAATTGCGTATAAGGCTTTACCCATCCCACTTTTTTTAAGACAATAGTGCCTAGTTTTGAATGTGATATTCATCTTCTTTAAATTGTTTTAATTGGACTCTGATCTATGACAACCCCTTTGAACGAACGTCGTATTGCAAATGCAATTCGTGTATTGGCTATGGATGCTGTGCAAAAAGCCAACTCAGGACATCCAGGTGCACCAATGGGGATGGCAGATATTGCAGACGTCGTGTGGCGCGAATTTTTAAACCATAACCCGACGAACCCACAATGGGCAAACCGTGACCGTTTTGTATTGTCGAATGGTCATGGCTCAATGCTGCAATATGCATTATTACATTTAACGGGTTATGACCTTTCAATTGAAGATTTAAAAGCATTCCGTCAGCTTCATTCTAGAACACCGGGTCACCCTGAATATGGTTATGCACCTGGTATTGAAACGACAACGGGTCCATTGGGTCAGGGGATTGCCAATGCGGTTGGTTTTGCCTTAGCTGAAAAAACATTAGCGGCTCAATTCAACAAAGAAGACCTTACTGTTGTTGACCACTTCACTTACTGTTTCTTAGGTGATGGCTGCTTAATGGAAGGTATTTCTCACGAAGTATGTTCTCTTGCAGGTACACTCGGTCTTGGTAAGTTAATTGCTTATTACGACGACAACGGCATTTCAATTGATGGTGAAGTTGAAGGTTGGTTCTCTGACGATACAGAACAACGTTTCAAATCTTATGGCTGGCAAGTACTTCGTGTAGACGGTCATGATGCTGCGGCAATTCGTCAAGCGACTTTGGATGCTAAAGCTGAAACTCAAAAGCCAACCATCATTATTTGTAAAACAATTATTGGTTTAGGTTCTCCAAATAAACAAGGTAAAGAAGACTGTCACGGTGCTCCGTTAGGCAATGATGAAATTGCATTAACGCGTGAAGCATTAGGCTGGACAGAAGGTGCATTTGAAATTCCAGCTGACGTATATGCAGTATGGGATGCAAAAGCTAAAGGTTCTGAAGCTGAAGCGGCTTGGAATGCAGTATTTGCTCAATACCATGCGAAGTACCCGACAGAAGCAGCTGAATTATTACGTCGTATTGAAGGTGACTTACCAGCAGATTTTGCTGCTCAAGCGGATGCCTTCATTGCAGAAACCAATGCTAAAGCAGAAACAATTGCTACGCGTAAAGCAAGCCAAAATACTCTACAAGCATTTGGTCCACTACTTCCTGAATTGTTGGGTGGTTCTGCGGACTTAGCGGGTTCTAACTTAACGCTTTGGAAAGGTTGCCAAGGCGTTCAAGACAACCCAGCGGGTAACTACGTACACTATGGCGTGCGTGAGTTTGGTATGACTGCAATGGCAAACGGTGTTGCTTTGCATGGTGGTTTCATTCCTTACGTGGCTACATTCTTAATGTTCATGGAATATGCGCGTAATGCAGTACGTATGTCGGCATTGATGAAGCAACGTGTCATTCATGTGTATACCCATGACTCTATCGGTTTGGGTGAAGATGGTCCAACGCATCAGCCAATCGAACAAATTGCATCTTTACGTGGTACGCCAAACTTAAATACATGGCGTCCAGCAGACACCGTAGAAACAGCAGTTTCTTGGAAGTCTGCATTGTTGCGTAAAGACGGTCCTTCAGCGTTAATCTTCTCTCGTCAAAACTTACCATTCCAAACACGTACTCAAGCACAAATTGAGAACGTCGCGAAAGGTGGTTATGTATTGGCTGAAGAAAAAGGCGAATTAAAAGCAATTATTATTGCGACGGGTTCTGAAGTATCGTTAGCGATGGAAGCTTATGCGCAATTAGAAGGCGTACGTGTCGTTTCTATGCCATGTGCTGAAGAATTTATGAAGCAAGATGCCGCTTACCGTGAAGCCGTACTTCCAGCGCATATTCGTGCGCGTGTTGCGGTTGAAGCAGCTCACGTTGATTACTGGTGGAAGTTTGTTGGTCTAGACGGCAAAGTGATTGGTATGACAACGTATGGTGAATCTGCACCTGCGAAAGATTTATTCCAGTTCTTCGGTATTACTACTGAAGCGGTTGTAAATGCAGTAAAAGAATTAACAGCTTAATCTATTGATTCTGAAGAAAAACGCCTCTAATTAGAGGCGTTTTTTTATGGTTAAAAAAATCTAAATCAGAACAATTAAAGTTTAATTATGGGCGGTTTCAGTTGTTTTTCATGTATTTTAATATCATGATTAAAACTCGCTGTCAGTCATCAATATTGTTGCGATTTATCTTAAAAAATCTAAATTCAATCAACTGTTCTATAATTGCAACATATCGTCTTATCCATAACAGTGAATAAAAAATGGAAAGCTATACACTAATAATCATTCTGAGATGAGATAGAATCATATGAACTTGAAAACATTAACATTAGGTTTGGCGGTTGCTTCTGTAGCAACACTATCGATGGCAAAGCCAGTGGCTTATAAAATTGATCCGACCCACACGGCAACGGTGTTCTCATGGAGCCATTTTGGTTTTTCTACACCATCTGCAAACTTTAGCGATATTCAAGGTACTATTAATGTCGATAATGAAAAGCCCGCCAATTCATCAGTGGATGTAACGATTCCTTTGGCGAGTTTGAACACCAATGTAAAAGTGTTGGATGAACATTTGAAAAAAGCTGAATTTTTTGATGCCATCAATTATCCAAACATCACCTTTAAAAGTACCAAAGTTGAAGCTTTAGGCAATAACCAATATAAAATTACAGGTAACTTAACTGTTAAAGATGTGACTAAACCTGTGGTGCTTGATGCGGTAATGAACAAACAAGGTGAGCATCCGATGACCAAACTACAATCCATTGGTTTTAATGCCACAACTTCGTTTGACCGTTCTGCATTTGGTGTGGGTGCTTATGTACCAAATGTCGGTGATAAAATTACTGTAAACATTACCACTGAAGCATCAGTTCCTGCGAAGAAATAATCTCCCCACGATTTCTTCGGGAAAGTAAAAGGCACTCGGATGGAGTGCCTTTTTTATGTCTATTTATTACTAGAAAGACATGGAGGATCGATTTGATCTAGCAATTTTACTCAATATGTTGCATAAAAAACTCAAGCACTTGCGGTGCATTTTGCTCTAAAGCAGGTGCAAAGCGTTGGTTATCCGCCCGTAGGGTTTGAATATCTATGTTGGCATGGCGTAATTCGCAGGTATGACCAATCAGCCATTTTTCCATCGCATCTGCCGCCACTTCGAGATGAAATTGTAAAGCCAGAATATTAGAACCTAGCTTAAAGGCTTGATGCGGGTAGAGGGCGGAGCTGGCCAAAAGTTCAGCATGTTCGGGTAAATCGAAGGTATCGCCGTGCCAGTGTAAAACAGGGATCTCCTTAAGCAATGCGAGCGGGTTCTGAGCGACAGGTTTAATTTCTAAACAGCTCCAGCCAATCTCTTTTTGCGCACCGGCATAGACTTTAGCGCCAAGCGCATGGGCAATCAGCTGTGCCCCTAAGCAAATACCGAGTGTGGGTAAATTAAGGGTCAGTCGTTGCTTGAGAAGTTCAATTTCTTGTGTAAGGAATGGGTAGTCTGTTGTTTCATAGACACCAATCGGTCCACCTAAAATGACGGTTAAGCCTGGGTGTTCAAGGGCTTTAGTCAAATCATCCACACCCGCTTCGACATAGCGCACGCGAAAGCCGAGTTGATAAAAAGTATCTTCTAAAGCCCCGAGGTCTTCAAAAGCAAGATGCTGAATGGCGTAAATGGTTTCAGGAAAGTCGGGATCTGTTGTTCTCATGCGGTTTGGTTCGTCAGAAATACGATTAGATTCAGCTGACTATAAATCAAATGCTGCTGAATCCGAAAGGAATTCTGTTTAGTTAAATAAGCTGGCTTTCAGGAATGTGCGACTAGATTCTAGGATTTGCTTTTGTAACGCTAAATCAGCCATGCCGCGTGCAAGCGTAATACTACCAACCAGTTGGCTGAGAACAGCCCAAGCCTTAATTTCACAGCCTAAATGCTGGGCAAAAAGTGCATGACCACGTTGTAATTCTTGCTGATAAAGCTGTTTCACTTCTGTATCAGAACGCGCAACTTCACTGGCTAGAGCAGGCAACATGCAGCCTCGATCAGCGTGTTGCAGATGGCTGATATTTAAATAACGGTTTAGTTCAAAATCAATCCAGTCTTGAGGATTATCGTGAGGGTTATCTTGCCACATGCGCAGACTGTGTTGTAGCTCGGCTTCTACCAGTGCCTTAAACAATTCATGTTTGGATGAAAAGTGCGAATAAAAGGCACCACTGGTTACGCCAGCAGCTTTCATAAAACCATCTACGCCTGTCGCTGCAAAACCTTGTTGTTTCGCCAGTTGACCACTGATCTGTAGCAATTCTTTGCGTTTTTCTTGTTTATATCCCGGTTTATATCGCATAGCACTAGACCCAAAAGGAGGTTTGACGATGTGAAAATAATAACATAGTATTCGTTATAGTAACGATCGTTATATTAATGGGCTTTTAAAATGAAAGAAGAAAATAAGCAGGGAAATCGCCCACAAGGGGTTGCTTTAATTATTGGTGCAGGCGACGCAACAGGGGGTGAAATTGCCAAACGATTTGCGCGAGGTGGGTATACCGTGTGTATGACACGACGTAATGCAGACAAGTTACAGCCGTTAATTGACGAGATTCATAATTTTGGCGGCACTGCATATGGCTTTGCTTCTGATGCACGTCAAGAAGAACAGGTGGTCGAGTTAATTGAGCAAATCGAGTCTGAAATAGGCCCAATTGCTGTAATGGTTTTTAATATTGGCGCCAATGTGCCTTGCAGTATTTTAGAGGAAACGGCCCGTAAGTATTTTAAAATTTGGGAAATGGCATGTTTTAGTGCGTTTCTGGTGGGGCGGGAAGTTGCTAAACGTATGGTGCAACGTGAACATGGCACACTTATTTTTACAGGGGCAACCGCGGGCATTCGCGGGGCAGCAAATTTTGCGGCATTTGCAGGGGCAAAACATGCCTTACGCGCTTTGGCGCAGAGTATGGCGCGTGAATTAGGTCCACGAAATATTCATGTTGCGCATGTTGTGGTGGATGGGGCAATTGATACTGATTTTATTGAAACCACTTTTCCTGAAATTTATGCATTGAAACAACAAGATGGAATCTTGAATCCCGCGCATATTGCAGAAAACTACTGGCATTTAGCGCACCAACCACGTGATGCTTGGACACATGAGCTTGATCTTAGACCATGGATGGAACGTTGGTAATTGACTTAAGATAAACAGGGAGAGAGTTATGAAAAAAATTGAGTTTTATTTTGATTTAGGCAGTCCTTATAGTTATTTGGGTTTCCATCGCATTCAAAAAATTGCTGAAGCGCAACACGCAAAAATTATATGGAAACCGATGCTATTGGGTGGTGTGTTTAAAGCTACGGGAAATAGTAGCCCCATGACCGTCCCTGCAAAATCACAATATGCCATGAATGATTTGCAGCGCTGGTCGAAGCTGTGGCATATCCCCATGCAAATGAATCCTTATTTCCCGCTAAATACCTTGCAACTTATGCGTTTGCTCACGGCTGTACAGCTTTACGCGCCAGCGCAGTTCTTGCCCGTATTAACAGGAATTTTTCATGCCATGTTTGGTGAGCCTAAAAATCTCAATGATTTGGACGTGCTAAAGCAAGTCTTGCAGGATTTAGGCTTGGAGATGCAGCAGGTTCAAGTTTGGTTGCAAGATGATCAGGTTAAACAGCAGTTAAAATTTGTGACCGAGGAAGCCGTTGAGCGTGGAGTTTTTGGAGCACCGACGTGGTTTAATCAAGGTGAAATTTACTGGGGAATCGACCATCTGCACTTTTTAGAACAGGCTTTAGCTAAAGCTTAAATTCAACATTAGCCTCAGTGCTCTTGTATGACAGTGGTGGTACAAGAGCTTATTTTTTTCTATGTTCTAAACTTTAAAAACGCTTAGATTAAATTCATGCGTTCATTTCTGATTGCAAATTTTTGTGCTTTTTTATAAATTAGGTAGATCGGTATATCTATTTGGTGGGGCAATGGGCAATAAGAGTGCAAAAGAAAAAATATTAGAAGCGGCAGCAGTTTTGTTTTATAACGATGGAATTGCCAATACTGGCATTAATGCAATTACCGAGCGAGCTGGGGTTGCAAAAATGTCTTTATATAACAATTTCCCGACAAAATCCGATCTGATTACGACCTATATTCAAGCGCGGCATCAAGAATGGTTAGATTTATACGACAAACGATTATCTCAGGCCAATACGCCATTTGACCGGATTCTCGCGGTATTTGATGCTTATCAAGACCATGCCGAATATGCTTATGAAAAAGGATTTAGAGGCTGCGGTTTATTGAATGCAGCCGCGGAATTTCCTGCGGCAAGCCCTGAGCGTATGGCGGTTAAACAGCATAAAGATGAAGTTGAGCAGATTGTGCTGGGGCATTTGGGGGAGATGTTGCAAGACCAGAACAAAGTACAGGAGTTGGCACTGCTAATTTCTTTTGTTTTGGAAGGCTCTATCGCTCGTGCAGGACTGGAGGGCAATGGGAATAAGGTGCATGCAGCGAAACAAATGATTGTACGTTTGTTGCAGCAGGAGTTGCACACGTGAACTTGAAATTTGATTTCACGGCTCACTATGGCTTTATTGCAGTACTGATTGCATCGGTATTGTGGGGAACTACTGGTACAGCGGCTTCGTTTGCACCGAATCTAAGTCCGCTGGCGATTGGTGCTTTGGCAATGGGCGGTGGTGGGTTGCTACAGGCACTATTGGCAAGAAAACAGATTATTCAACATCTCCACGACATCCCGCAGCATAAAGGCATTTTGCTCTTAGGTGCTGTATCTGTAGCTATCTATCCCTTGGCTTTTTATAGCTCTATGCATATGGCTGGTATCACCATAGGTACGGTGGTTTCTATTGGTACTGCGCCGTTATTTACTGCTTTATTCGAGCGGTTTTTTGACCAAAAGCAATTATCAAAACGCTGGTTTGCGAGCTGCTGCTTTGGCATAGTGGGGGTGCTGTTATTGTCTTTAGGTGAGTCTCATACTTCAAGCAATCTACAAGCCCATTCGACTGATCAGAAAATTTTGGGCATCATTTTGGGCTTGGTTGCAGGGCTGACCTATTCGCTGTATTCATGGGCAGCCAAGAAAATGATTGATCGTGGCGTAGATGCCAAAGCCTCCATCGGACTGATTTTTGGTTTCGGAGCGATGTTGTTGCTACCAACCGCATGCTATACAGGAGCAAATCTGTTTGATGAGGCTGTCAATGTGTATGTAGTTGGCTACATGATGTTAATCCCGATGTTTCTGGGCTATTTGTTGTTTGGCTATGGGCTTAAAACTGTGCCTGCGAGTCGTGCTGTGACCTTGACCTTGTTTGAACCGTTTATGGCTGCGGTATTTGCGATGCTGATTGTCGGTGAGCAATTGGATGGTTTAGGTTGGTTGGGTATGGGACTTATTTTTGTCTGTTTAGCAATATTATTTAAAGCTGAAGATCAAACAGAGGTTCAACAGATGATGCAACCGACTGCTGAATCTTAAAGGCTGCGACATTGTAAAAAAGCCATCAAAATAAAGAAATAAAATGAACAACTTAAAAAGAAAACAGCGAACCGTGGTTCGCTGTTTTCAGTTTTCTTGCAAAGGAAACAAGTTTCAAGAAGGAATTAGAAGAAGCCCGCTGGTTTGGTTGAGTAGCTCACTAACAAGTTTTTGGTTTGTTGGTAGTGATCAAGCATCATTTTGTGGTTTTCACGTCCAATACCAGATTTCTTGTAACCACCAAATGCCGCATGTGCAGGGTAAATGTGGTAACAGTTGGTCCAAACACGTCCAGCTTCAATTGCACGACCCGCACGGTAAGAGGTATGAGCAGAACGAGACCAAACACCTGCACCTAAACCATAAATGGTGTCGTTCGCGATTTTGATTGCTTCATCAAAGTCTTTGAACGTGGTCACAGACAATACTGGGCCGAAAATTTCTTCTTGGAAAATCTTCATGCTGTTGTTGCCTTTGAAGATGGTCGGTTCAATATAGAAACCGCTGCCCACTTCATTACGTGAACCACCACCAGTAAGCACTTCAGCACCTTCACCACGACCTGTTGCAATACAGCTCAAGATTTTGTCTTGTTGCTCTTGAGATGCCTGAGCACCAATCATGGTTTCAGTGTCTAGAGGGTGACCCGTTTTAATACGTTTCACGCGCTCAATAGCTTTTTCAAGGAATTTGTCGGCAATACTTTCTTGAACTAGCGCACGTGAAGGGCAAGTACACACTTCACCTTGGTTCAAGGCAAACATAGCAAAACCTTCAAGGGCTTTATCTAGGTAGTCATCTTCACGGTCCATTACATCTTCAAAGAAAATGTTTGGTGATTTACCGCCAAGTTCCAAAGTAACCGGAATAATGTTTTCAGTTGCATATTGCATGATCAACTGACCCACTTGGGTTGAACCCGTAAATGCAATTTTAGCAATACGTGGGCTAGTTGCCAGTGGACGACCCACTTCAGCTCCATAACCGTTGACGATATTCAAAACACCTTCAGGCAGTAGGTCTTGAATTAATTCAGCCACAAGTAAAATGCTGACAGGGGTTTGTTCTGCTGGTTTCAGTACGATACAGTTACCCGCTGCCAAGGCAGGAGCGAGTTTCCATGCCGCCATGAGAATTGGGAAGTTCCATGGGATAATTTGACCTACCACACCCAATGGCTCATGGAAATGGTAAGCAATTGTGTCTTCGTCAATCTCAGAAATACCACCTTCTTGCGCACGAATACAGCCCGCGAAATAACGGAAGTGATCGATTGCTAAAGGAATATCAGCTGCAAGCGTTTCACGAACAGGTTTACCGTTGTCCCAAGTTTCTGCAACTGCGAGTAATTCAAGGTTTTGTTCTAAACGATCTGCAATTTTAAGAAGCAGGTTAGAACGAGTAGTAGGAGAGGATTTATTCCATTGAGCCTTAGCTTTGTGCGCTGCATCAAGCGCAAGTTCGATATCTTCAACCGTTGAGCGAGGAACCTTGGTAAATACTTTGCCATCGACAGGGGAGATGTTTTCGAAGTATTCTCCTTTAACAGGTGCTACCCATTGCCCGCCAATAAAGTTTTCGTATTGTGCTTTAAATTGAACCTTAGAACCAGGTTGATTAGGATCGGCATAACGCATATATAATTTCCTTTGCTTGTTGTTTATTTAAGCATCTACAGCTTTGGTATAAGGTACATGAGTACATTATTTGTTTAGCATAACTAGCATAAGGTTGGAGAAAGGTTGGAATGTAGAAGGTTTACAACAGGACGACAAATGCTTACAAAAACAGTTAAGTACAGGACGTCGAATCATTAGTTGTTGAGAGAAAGCAATGATGAATAAGCAGGCATTATTAGAAAAAAGACAAAGGATTGATCAGTATCGCCAAAGTAGCAGTCTTTCGCCTTTACATGCAGAGCAATTAGGGCAAAGTATTGCGAGTTCATGGCAACGTTCAGCTTCTGCAGCCATTCCGAAAGATCGTATGGCAGCACCGATCAATCATCAGCATCGCCGTGGTTTAAACACCGCATTAGAGCATGCATTACAACGCTGCACGGAAGATTTAAAACATATTGCTGAACAGTCTTCTATGGTGGTTGCTGTTGGTGATATCGGCAGTACCATTGTGTGGTCAGCATCCAGCAATCAAATGCAAAGTGCTGCGGAAAGTGTACATTTTGTTGAAGGTGGTCAGTGGCGTGAAGAATTGGTTGGTACCAATGCTCTGGCATTGTCCTTAAAAACCCAACAGTCGAGTTGTGTGTTCTCGAATGAGCACTATATGACCTCGATTCAGGATTGGGTCTGTTATGCAGCCCCGATTATTGATCCGTACTCCAAGCAGGTTTTGGGGGTGATTGATCTCTCCACGACTTGGAAAAATCACAACAGCCTGGGTTTATTGGCCGCAGAGCGTTGTGCTTCGATTATCCAGATGGCGCTATTGGAGCATCAGAAACAGCAGCTTTTTATTCGGGCATTTGCAGTGCCGCAGATTTTGTTTAATGGCAAAGTCTTGGTGCTCACGCCTCGCCAAATTGAAATTTTGGCGATTTTGGCACTCTGTCCACAAGGTTTAACCTTAGATACCTTGCATCAGGCCTTATATGGCGAACGTAAAGTCAGTATCGGCACGCTAAAGGCAGAAATGTCGCAATTACGCGATATTTTAGGGGGCATGTTAGGCTCACGACCTTATCGCTTATTGGTGAATGTCGATGCAGACTTTTTACAGGCGGAACAGGCTTTAGATGCAGGTTATTTGGAAACAGCACTTAAACTGTATACCGGTGTGTTCTTGGCGAAAACCGAAAGTCCGTTCTTGTGTGCTTGGCGAGATTGTTTGGAATCACGGTTAAGTGATGCGATTTTTAGAGCCAATGAAACCGATGTATTACTCAAGCATGTCGCGCATTTCCCAGAAGCGATTGATGCTGTTGAGCGTTTGATCGAGTTGATGCCAAAATCGCATCCAGTCCATCAAACGCTTTTGAAACTGAAGGATAGAGAGGATCTTTAATTTAGATCCCTTTTTCTTTGATCCAATCAAACAGCGATTGATAGACCTGTTCTCGGACATTTTTTGCTGACAGGATTAGATCATGCAACCCATTTTCTATGCTTTCAATGCTGACATCGCCTTGAATTTTCTCAGCATATTTTTGAATATCGGCTACATTTAAAATGATGTCACTGGTTTGTGCTTCAATTCCCCATTTTTTAGGATTGGTGGTTTGATGTGAGTGCATCACCAAAGTTGGTACAGTCAGTGTAACACCGGCATGAATCTCTTTTTGCGCTTCATGAATGGCACGTATGAAACTCAGTTTTACCCTTGGATACTTGGCGAGTTTCCACTCTAGATTAAAATTCCATTCCCCAGAATAATGACAATGAAGGCTCGGCACATACCATGGGTTTAGACCGCTTGGCATGGGCAGGTTGGGTAAATGTTGCCCAAGTTTACTGAGATGCGGGAGGGCTTTGGTCTTTTCAAAATCGCTCATATTAAAATCGTAAAATGGACTGTTTGCCCATAAGCCTTTAATCAGCGGATGATCGGGGAAATGTGCTGCATAAAGCGTAGTGATCAGACCACCAGTAGAATGTCCGCACAGCAAAACCGACTCATGACCTTCTTGTTGGATGATTTCTAGGGATTTGCTGATTTCAGCATCATATTCCCGTAAATCACGAACATTATAAAGTTGTTGGTGCCCTAGGCGCGAACGCCCATATTTACGTAGGTCGAGGGCATAAAAGTCAAAGCCGTGTTGATTAAATTGTTCGGCCATTTCTGTTTGAAAAAAATAATCAATAAAACCATGAATATACAGTACTGCTTTGGTTGTGGTTTGGGCTGCTTTTTTACGCACTAAGGTGGCAATAACTTTCCCTTCATAATCATCGGGAAATTCAAGTACGAGTTGTTGGTATTCGGGACCGAGCACATCTGTTTTGTAGGTCGTTGGAATTTTAAGTGAGGTCATTGTTATACTCATCAGGATTTATTATGGCTTTAATCCTTGATGAAGTCGGAGAGTTTGTCAAACTGAATTCTAAACAGAATAAAAAAATGCAACCCAGTGCCTTCTTCTGTAGAGAATCTAGGTTGCAATCACTGGTTAGTCTACAATGACTGCAACCCATGCCTGATTCAGCCAGAACTGGGTTGCCAAAAGCAAAAAGTAAGAGATTGGAGAGAACTTACACGGCTGCTTTAAAATCTACTACTGAGGCACCGCTTTTCAACGCTGCTTTAAAGATCTCTACCACTTGAGCATGAGTAGCTTTACGTGGGTTGGTCAACATGCAGGCATCTTTTTGTGCATTTTCAGACATGATGCCAAGGTCTTGTTCCTTCACGCCCAACTCAGCTAGGCTTGATGGAATACCAATAGACGCAGAGAGTTCACGAATCGCATCAATTGCAGCATAGGCAGCTTCAGTGACCGTTAAACCATCAGTATTGACACCCATTAGTTCTGCAATACGTGCATAACGGTCTGGGCAAGCAATCAGGTTAAATTCGCAGACATGAGGCAGTAGTACCGCATTACACACGCCATGAGGAAGGTTGTAGAAACCACCTAACTGATGTGCCATAGCATGGACATAACCTAGTGATGCATTGTTAAATGCCATACCAGCAAGATACTGCGCATAGCTCATCGCATCACGTGCTTCAAGGTTTTCACCATTTGCAACTGCTGGGCGTAACCACTCGCTGATCATTGAGATGGCTTTTTCTGCACAGGCATCAGTAATTGGGTTTGCTGCAGTAGAAACATAGGCTTCAACAGCATGTGTTAACGCATCCATACCCGTTGCTGCTGTGAGGCTTGCTGGTTTAGCAATCATCAGTTTTGGATCATCAATTGCGATAAGTGGGGTGCAGCGCCAGTCCACAATTGCCATTTTTACATGCGTGTCGGTATTGGTAATAATACAGAAACGTGTCATTTCTGATGCTGTACCCGCAGTCGTGTTCACGGCAATCAGCGGTGTCATTGGTACAGAGCTTTTATCAATACCTTCGTAATCGCGAATATGACCACCACCTGCAGTAACCAGACCAATACCTTTAGCGCAGTCATGAGATGAACCGCCACCTAAAGACACAATGAAGTCACAAGCATGATCATTGTAAGCCTGTACACCATTATGTACATTAATGTCGGTTGGGTTTGGTTCTGCGCCAGGGAAAATGTGGCTATCTACACCAGCATCTTTAAGATAGCTTGCAATGGTGTCTGCTACACCAAATTTGAATAAACCAGCATCGGTCACGATCAGTGCTTTTTTTGCACCTAAATTTTGAGCTTTCGTTCCGATTTCTTTGGCACAGCCTGGCCCAAAGAGTGAAACACATGGAATATAAAAACCGTTTGTTTGATCCGCAATATTTTTAAAAGCCATGGTGTGATTCCTTCTACCATTGTTATGTTTTGAGCGGTGACTCTCACCGTAATTCGAGTATTGTCCGAAGGTCGGTGAAAGCCTACCTACCAAATACCTACCATCCGATCGAAAACCTCGCACCAAGAATCCTAATAACCGAGAATTTTTTGAATGGATTGGAGAATTTAGTTTTTATCTATATGAAAATTAATAAAATATGAAGAATGTTTCAGAAAGGTGTTTTTTTTCAAAATTTGATTAAAATAAAGAGAAGCATTATACAAAAGTAGAATGAGGGCGTGTATGGAACAAGAGCGTTTAATACCGCAACATCGTCAAATTGCTCAACTGCTGCTGGGGTTTTCTTCAGACCTAAGCGCAATGCAACAACAACAATTACAATTGTTGGGGCATCTTAATGCGCAAAATATGTTTCAGATTGATCAGGAACAACATCGTATTTCAATCATGAATGGCATGTTTGAGATTAAATTTGAATTAGTACAAGGCGCAATGCCAGCTCAATTTATTCAACATAATTTTAGCTATCAAGGGCAGCATGCCGAGCTACTGGAAGATTTCTTTTTGCATGATGTGGGTTTTCTTACAGATCATCTGAACGAGCAACATTCACTATTTTTAAAAAATAAGGCACAGCAATTACGCGAATTAATTTCCAAGCAGATTTATCAATGGGTGGGTGGGCCAGCTAGGTTATTGGCTTTTTTAAACCAGATGACCGATGCGCAAGCCACCTTATTAGACCGTCGTTTGACTGCTTTGGGGATGGCTAAATATGCCTGCTTTGCGCATGCCCAAGGTTTAGACACTAGTTTAGATCCAGCATTAAAACAATATTTTAGTCAGATTTGTGCTTTGCATATTGTGAATGGCGAGGATTTTTTGCCTTTGCAAGGACTTATGGATAGCTATGATGAGCTTTGTCATAGTGCTGCACAATTTTTGCCTACCGCTTTATACCGTATTGCGACCTTAACTTTTGAGCAGAAATTTAATTTGGATGAGCTGCTCGATCATCAAGCGGATTTTGCTTTGCTACAACCCTATGCCATACAACAAAGTCATGTTTTAGCCTTTGTGCGCTTAATGAACCGTGAGCTCTGGCATAAGGATAATTTACTGGCAAAGCAGAATTTTTTACAACCACAGGCGCAAATTTGGCAAAAGAAAGTCGCGCGACTCCCGATTTTTGACTATTCACGTACGGTCAACTGGTTGTTTAAACAAGATGCCATGGTACTAGACTGGTTAAGTACTCATATCCAGCACAGTCATGTTCGTGTGGCGGTAACTGCTTTAAGTTTTGTCGATACCAGCCAGATTCATCCCTGTATTATTTTACTGACCTTGCAATATTTTCAGCATACCTGTGCCCGGATGTTTATTCAAAGTTGTGATATGCATGCCACCACCGAGCAATGGTTTGAACATCAGAATAATCAAAGCGTGGTGTTAAAAGGCCAGCAGCAAGCGGTAGAAGACCAAAGAATCGCGATTAGCCCCTCAATTTTGTATTTAGATGAGTGGATGAATCTATTAAGAAATGTGGCTGATGAGAATGAAGCGATTGTCAAACAGGTCTATAAAAAAATCAGTCGGGTCATGCAAGCCTATATGCTGCATTTACATCATATTGTGCAGGACTTACCGCAAGAATTGCTGAGTTATGTGCATCCGAGTACCCATCAAAATCGAGGCTTTTATCGCACCTTACGCCGTCATCACGTTCCAGTGAATGAATTTAGAGCCTTATTTTATTTAAAGTATCAGAACTTGAGAGTATCGGTATTTGATGCCTATGTACGGGACTATTTGATTTATTGTTTTAATGAAAATCGGGACATTGCTAAAAGTACAACGTGGTTAGGCCTGTTTCATCATGCGGTCGAGTGGCATCGGCAATTGCATAAAGATGAAATATTGGCGCGTTTAAAACAGAGTTTTGCTGTAAATACTTGGAGCGCCGTCTCCCCGCAAACGATTTTGCAATATTCGGGGTGGACTTTTGAAGAGTTACATCATATTGAGCGAATTATTGAAGAATCGAATATTTTTCATCACTGTTTGGCAGTCAGTTATGCAGAACGGATTATGCAGGGTGAATATGTGGCGTTTCATATGTCTGCACCCCATTATGATCAGTCTTTAACGCTAGGCTGTTATATACAATCAGGAAAATTGGTGTTCGATCAATTGGAATATCCAAATAATCAAAAAGCTGAACATCTACTGGTCACAATTGCAGAGCAATTTATCGAATGGTTCAATCAGCAGTTTTCTGCTCAAAGTAAATCACTTTAGTCAGATCAATAAGGCCATCCAATCAAATTTAAAGCGATTAGTCTGTATATTCACATTCATTTCCTGTTTTAAATCAGAGTTCAGGAGCGGCTTATATAAGTGTGCGAACTGTTTCTGGCTTAACATTTCCGAAAAAACTCGTTAGGCTATAGCCGTTATTGAATGATGAATGGTCTTATGAAACAAGAAACTGCACTTAAGCTACTTAAAGCTGGCGAAAATGTTTTCCTTACAGGTTCCGCTGGTGCAGGAAAAACCTATACCCTCAATCAATACATCAATTATTTAAAAGCACGTAAAGTTCCTGTCGCCATTACTGCATCAACCGGGATTGCAGCCACCCATATGAATGGGATGACCATTCATACTTGGGCGGGTATCGGCATTAAAGATAGCCTAAGCGACGACGACCTAAAGCGCATGAAAGAGCGCAAATACTTAAAAGAACATTTAGAAAATGCACAAGTGTTGATTATTGATGAAATTTCAATGCTACATGCCAAACAACTGAATTTAGTCAATCAGGTATTAAAGTACTTTAAAGAAAGCGAAGAGGCCTTTGGTGGTATTCAGGTGATTGTGGCTGGAGATTTCTTTCAGTTACCACCGGTCGGAAAAAAAGAAGAACTCAATCGCGATAAATTCTGCTTTATGTCGGAAGCCTGGGTGGAAGCCAAGTTTCGGGTTTGTTATCTGACTGAGCAGCACCGTCAAGGCAATGACTATTTAAATGACATTCTTAACGCCATTCGCAGTCAAAGTATTACCCAGCAACATTTACAGGCGCTGGAGCAGACGCGAACACAAGATATTGGTGAAACCTTTACCCGTTTGTACACGCATAATATGGATGTCGATTCGATTAACTTTCAGCATTTAAATGCGATTGAGCAGCAAGGTCATGAGTTTATGGCAGTCTGCGACGGGAATGACAAGTTAATTGAAACCTTGAAATCGTCTGTACGTGCACCTGAAGCTTTAACTTTAAAGAAAAATGCCAAAGTGATGTTTGTCAAAAACAATTTTGACATGGGCTATATCAATGGCAGCTTAGGTGAAGTGATTGGCTTTGAAGAAGATGATGATCATGGCATTTTGCCGAAAGTTAAACTCACCGATGGAACGGTGTTATTGGTAGAGCCTGAAACATGGTCTGTAGACAATGATGCAGGAAAAAGTATTGCCAGCTTACAGCAAATTCCTCTCCGTTTGGCTTGGGCGATTACTATTCATAAATCGCAAGGGATGACTTTGGAAGCCGCCGAAATTAATTTAAGCCATACCTTTGAAAAAGGGCAAGGTTATGTGGCCTTGTCGCGTTTAAAGTCATTACAAGGCTTAAAACTGCTTGGCTTTAATATGCAGGCTTTAGAGCTGGATAGTTTGGCCATTAAAGCCGATCGCCGTTTTCAGGAATTGTCCGAAGAGGCAGAGACGCATTTTGAACTACAGGATTTAACGGTACAACATAAGGCCTTTATCCGTCATTGTGGTGGTACTTTGAATGACGTCGAAATTGAACGCAATGAAAAGAAAATTGCGCGCAATGCGGGTAAGCAAAATTATGCTTCCGCCACTTTGGATGAAACCCGTGAATTATTTGAATCGGGCTATGACATTGAAGATATTGCGCAGGAACGTGGTTTAACTCCTGCAACCATCATTAATCATCTGGGGCGGTTGCACAAAGAACAAGGTTTGGATATTTCAGTTGCCCATCCGGGAGAAGAAATTGTCGAAGAAGTGCGTAAAATCTATAAACGTTTACAAAAGCGTCAAAGCCCAGATCATTTTGCCGATGATGGCGCAATTAAATTACGTCCAATTGTGGAAGCGACCAACCCGAGAATGGCATATGACCAAGTACGGTTGGCATTACTTTATATTGAATAAGAACATGTTATTGCGAAAGTAGGCAAGCAAGATTCTTGCTTACTTTGCTAAAAAGTTCAGCTAAACTGCTGAGTATGGAAGAACAATAACAGTTTAAAGATGAAATTTACGGCATGGTATACGCTTCGCAGATTTGTCTATAACAATTTGCACAATGATGACTATGAAACGCGTTTTAGTCGTGGGTTGAATCTATTTTTGATCACTCTGATTATGACGAACGCGGCAGCGGTGCTGATTGAGTCGATTCAAAAATATTATGAGCTTTATCATCATTATTTTTATTATTTTGAATTGTTTTCAATCGTTGTATTTACCCTTGAGTATGTATTGCGATTTTGGTCGATCGCAGAGCACAACAGTTTTGAATCAGCATGGAAAAACCGTCTGAAATGGGTCACCAGTGGTGGAGCCATCATTGACTTGTTGGCCATTTTACCTGCCTATCTCAATTTCTTTGTGCATTTCGACTTACGCTTCTTACGTATTGTGCGATTGCTACGACTGTTAAAACTCACCCGTTATTTTGTTTCTTTGCAAATTTTGCTGCGTGTGATTGAGCGGGAAAAGGGATCTTTTCAGGCGGTCATTTTTATTTTGGTTATCATGATCATTATGGCCGCTGCAGGTGTGTATTTGATTGAAAGCCGCGTACAGCCAGATGTGTTTAGTTCAATTCCAGCCTCAATGTGGTGGGCGGTAGTAACTTTAACCACAGTGGGCTATGGAGATGTGACACCCATCACGCCGTTGGGGCGTTTTCTTGGCGCTTTAATCACCATTTTAGGGGTTGGTTTAGCTGCTTTGCCCGCAGGTATTTTGGCGAATGGTTTGGCCAATGAATTGGAGTTACGCAAACAAGAATTAGAATTGCGCTTTCGAGAGTTAATTCAGCACAGTGAAATTGATTTTATTTTAGATAAAGAAAAAATTGAAGAGATTCGTAAAGAAGTGGGGCTAACCAGTGAGCAGACCCAAGATATTATTTTGCAATTGATTCGAGAGCAAAAAGAAGAATCCATGAGGCAAGAACGTGATCAGTATGCTTATTGCCCACATTGTGGGAAAAAATTACCCGAATAGCGATATTCGTTTGGGCTAAATACAGCAATAAAAGCCGATGCTGCTTTGATTGCTGTAATCGGTTGGACTCACTTTGATGTCTTAGAGTGGCTGCTCAGTAGATTCTTGGCAAATGTGCGTTTCAACTGGATAATTTCGTTCATGCTGAAATGCCCATAATAAAATGACCAAACCACCCAGACTTAAAACTATCCCAATCCAAATCGGGGCTAACCAACCCATACCGTGACTAATGAGCCAGCCCCCTAAAAATGCACCGAATGCATTTGCAATATTGAAAGCAGAGTGATTGAGCGAGGCTGCCAAGCTCTGGGCGTTGCCAGCAACATCCATAAGTCTGGTTTGTAGTAAAGGACCTAAACCTGCAATGCTAAAACTCACCAAGAACAAGGCAGCAAAAGCAGTATATAAATTTCCGATAAATATGGCACAAATCACATAAGAGCTGGCATTGGAAAGCAGTACCCAGATAATTGCTTTATTTAAATTTTTATCAGCAAAATGTCCTGCGATCAGTCCACCAATGACTAAACCTAGACCTATACTGGCCAGAGCGAAGGGCACAACTTGAATATTGGCATGTGTGTATTCCGTGAGGATAGGTGATACATAGCTGTATACGGAAAATAACCCACCAAAACCAATCGCACCAACGGCAAGCGTTAACCACATTTGCGTATTTTTAAGCCCTTGCAGTTCATTGCGAATACTTGCGCTCTGCTGCTGTGGCATACGAGGTAAGCACACACCAATCGCAACCACCGTCAAGAAAGCAATGGAGGCTGAAAACTCAAAGCCTGCACGCCAGCCATAGTGCTGACCTAGCCAAGTGGCAAATGGAACACCAATCACAGTTGCGACATTTAAGCCCATCATCAGTTTTGCCACAGCGGATGCCCGTTTTTGTTTTCCGGCAAATTCTGCAACAACTAGGGCCGCGATACCAAAATAGGCACCATGTGGTAGTCCTGCTATAAAGCGAGAGAGCAACATGCTGTCATAATTTGTGGCAAAGGCTGTCATGGCATTGGCTACGCCATAAAAAAGCATCAAGCCAATTAATAAAGCTTTACGAGGTACTTTGGCGGCAAGAATCGCAATGATAGGTGCACCAATGGTGACGCCTAAGGCATAGGCACTAATGAAATGGCCCGCAATAGGAATACTCACTTGCAGGTTGTGTGCAATTTCCTGAATCAGTCCCATAGCGACAAATTCAGTAGTACCAATGCAAAAACCGCCAACCGCGAGGGCTAAAATCACCCAAAATAAGGAATAAGTCGGCTTTGCATCGATAGAATGATTGGTATTTATTGATGTCATTTTAATCAATATAAGTGGGTGTGGGAGAGTTGGTTATTATAATTGAAAGCAAAAAAATAAGCCGAGTAAAGCACTTGGAATTATCAAATATTTTGTAAAATTACTGTAAATATCACTTAAAACAGAGGCAATACTACGCAAGGGATATGTCTTATGACATGGGCTAAGAATAGGGAAAGGTGTAATCGACTGAAGCAAGTGTAATAACACACTTGCCTGATTTTCAGTTCAAAGAAGTAATTTAGATTGGATCAGCAGTCATCATCCCCATACCTGCAATCCATTCTTGAATGGGTTCATAGTATTGAATTTCGGCCTCATATTCCCCAAACGCCGATAATGCAGCAAAGGCTGCGATCCAAGCTCGAATTTCCTGACCGCCACGGCCACCATCACGACGAATTTCTTTGCTGGTCATGCAGGCCAGATAGTCAAAATCTGCGTGTTTAAAGCGTTGCAGTAAATCTTTGTCCCATTCGGGATTGAGTGGTAGGGCGGCACTCAAATCCCCATTGGCAAGACGTTGTCCGACGGCAATCACTTTGGATTGGCGATTATGACGGGCTTCAGGCGTGGGATTTCGTCCTGCAATCAAGAACTCTTGTACTTCGGCTGGGGCTGTTTGGATTTGTGGCGTTGGAGGGTCATGTGACAAGCCGCCTGAACCAATGATGAGAATGCGTTCATCCAGAGTTTTTAAATATTCCCCAATCACTTTCCCCAGTGCGATGACACGTTTGATTGGTGGCATAGGGGGAGCAGCAGCATTAATAAAGATAGGGATAACGGGATAGCGATCTAATGCTCCATCGCAGAATAAATCTAAGGGTTGGGTAATGCCGTGATCGGCCTGCATCCGATAGGAATAGCTGAGATCAATCCCATGCGCTAGACAATGCTCAATCAAAGCTAAAGCTTTAGGCTCTGGGACATTTAAAGCTGCTGGACCATAGTTCCAGTCGCCTGCTGCGCTTGCGCGTACGCCCACGCAAAAACTTGGCATCAAGTCGTAAAAGAAGCCATTAAAGTGGTCTGGACCAAACGAAATAATTAAAGTTGGACGATAAGCTTTAACCTGTTCTGCAAGTTGTGAAAAGGCGGCACGTGCAGAAGCTTCAATTTCAGCTGGCGGTGAAGCGAAGTCCAAAAGCGGGGTGTGTGAAACACAAATTAATTTTACAGCCATGTTTTACACTCAAATTCCAGTTTGATTGGCATTGAGCATAAAATGAAGTCCTCATGAAAATACAATATTTATCCCTGATAGAATCATAGCTGGAAGATTGTCCTTAGCGCTAATCAGCATAACTGCTCAATTAAATCTTAATCAAAGTAAAGATTTGTACTTATTAATCGACTTTGTCATTAAATCTGAACGAACTTGAGGCTTGTTTTGAGTCAATCCAGCAATATTGATTCGACCAAAGTTGAAAAATCTTGTCTGGTCTAAAGTGTTTTGATCACGCGATTTAGCTTTTAGCTTTTAGCTTTTAGATGAGAGATGTATATTCTTGTCCAATTGGACACTTAATAGTATATCGTACTGGACATAGATTCTTCTTTTAATTGGACACTCTGATTTTCAGACACTCTTTGTATCTAAAACGAAATTTAAATGAAAAAAGTAAAATGATTCCTATGAAAAAAGCAGTTATTGCACTGAGTTTCTTAAGTATACTTTTGACGGGCTGTTCCTCGCTTCTTAATCCAAGTATTCAGAATTCACTAAAAGAAGTGAGAACATCGAAGTTCCTAAAAAATGAAGATAAAACGAAAACCATCGGTGGGATTAATCCATCAACATTGAGCAGGCATACTTTGTCATGTAGCTGTTAAAATGCCGCTGCGATGATTTTGCTGTTCCAATCAGCGTCATATAAAAAATAGCGCACAGGTTTTACTTTAAATGAGGTAACGACAATGTGAGTTTGCAGCTGCATTGCTGAGCCTGAATTTAAATATGGATTGCATTTGATGCAGCCATAAAGAAATAAAACCAAATATGAAATAAACTAAATAATTATATGATAAAATGAAATTAATTCACTTATTGAATATAATCAGTTCATATGAATAGGCTATGAAAATTCGGCCAGTTCACTGATTTGATATTGATCTCCTAATTTTGCGCTTTCATTCATAAAGTTGATGACTCTTTTGACTCACTTTTTGATTTGACCTTTTGCGGATTTAAAATAAACATGCTTGAAATTCGACATTTAAAAACACTATTGGCTTTACGTGAACATGGTTCATTGGTTGCCGCCGCCAATGATTTATGCCTGACCCCTTCGGCAATTTCACATCAGCTTAAAGAGCTTGATCATTGGTATGGCGTGGAAGTGGTCAATCGCCGTAGCCGTCCAGTGACCTTTTCTAATGTCGGACAGCGTTTACTTAAGCTGGCGGATGATGTTTTGCCACAGATTCAAATTGCACAAACCGACATTACACGTATTGTGCATGGTCAAACTGGGCGGATTATTTTTTCTTCAGAATGTCACAGTTGCTTTGACTGGCTGATGCCACTGCTGAACCAATATCGTCAGCAATATCCCGATGTTGATTTGGATTTCGCTTCAGGCTTTGAGGCAAATCCGCATGAGCTTTTACAAAATGGCGAATTTGACTTACTTATTACCGCAGATCCGATTGCTTTAAGCGGTATCGATTATTTTCCAATTTTTGAATATGAATCACGCTTAGTGTTGTCGAATACTCATCCTTTGGTGCGTGCTGAACGGATTACAGTGAAAGAGTTGGCAGAAGAAACTTTAATTACCTATCCTGTCGATAAACACCGCTTAGACATCATGGCAAAGTTGTTTCTTCCTGCAAATATTCAACCCAAGCAGATCCGTACCACTGATTTAACCCAAATGCTGATTCAGTTGGTCGCAAGTGGCAGGGGAATAGCTGCCTTGCCTGATTGGGTGGTAAATGAATATGAACAGAAAGGTTGGGTGACATCACGTCGTTTAGATTGTGTCTCTGCCACAGGACTACGCCGTACCTTATATGCAGGTTACCGAACTGAAGAAAAAGAGAAAAATTACTTTGAAGGTTTTTTAAAGCAACTCGAAAAGTTCTCGCAAAAACGTCATCAGTACTACTTATCTTAATGCTTTGGGGAAGGTGATAAAGAGTGAGGCTATGCAGTGCAATATCCTCACTCTTATCATGTTTACACAACTAAGATTGTCCAATAAATAATGACAATACCCCAGCAGCAATCAATGGGCCGACAGGGACCCCGCGTAAAAGGGCGACCCCAGCTACAGTTCCAATTAATAGCCCTGCCACCACATTGGGTTGATGGGTCATTAACTTGACCCCTCGACCACCCAACCAGGCAACAAATAGCCCAATCGCAATGGCCAGTAAAGATTTCCAGCTAAGAAAGGATTTTAGAATCGCTTCCCCTGGAATTTTACCACTGGCAATTGGGGTTAAAACGCCAATGGTGAGAATAATAATCCCAATATTTAAACCATGTTGTTGTAATAATTGGAAAAACTCACTCAGAGGGGTGATTCTAAAGACAATCAATACACCTGCGGCAATCGTCACAGCGGTGTTATGGCTAAAAATACCACAAGCCAATAAAACCAGAAGTACGATCAAATTCAAATCTATATTGGGCATAATTAAGCGGGGAGAATGTGTGAAAATGCAACTATTGTAGCGATTTTTAAACCTGAACAGCTAGAAAATAAGCCTGAGCTGGCAAAATTGTTTAAAATGCTTGGGTCATTGATTGGGTTTTATAAAATGTATTTGGAAAAAATGTTGCAGTCTCAAGGTTTTGGTTCACGCAAGCATTGTCAGCAGTTGATAAAATCTGGTGCTGTGAGCATTGACCAAGAAATTATGCAAAATCCTAAGCAGAAACTCAATTTACAGGACTTGAGCTTTGAGGTGTACGGACAGTCTTTTCAATATCGGGAAAAGGTCTATATTGCCCTGAATAAGCCCGCAGGTTATGAATGTTCTCATCAAGCCACACATCACTTTAGTGTGTTTGATCTGTTTGATGATGTGCTTTTAAATCGTGGTTTACAGTGTGTCGGACGTTTGGATCAGGATACGACAGGCCTGTTATTACTCACTGACGATGGACAATTTTTACAGGCATTAACTCACCCGAAAAAACATGTGGCAAAAGTCTATCGGATGCAGACGGCAGACCCGATTAGTGCAGAGCAGATTTCACAGTTAGAGCAGGGTGTTGAATTACGTAATGAGCAAGGGGTATTTGCGGCTACAGATGTAAAGAAATTGGCAGAATGTGAATTGCAAATGACGATTCATCAAGGTGTCTATCATCAAGTAAAAAGAATGTTGGCTGCGGTGGGTAATAAAGTAGAGCAGTTAGATCGCGTACAAATCGGTGCATTACAGTGTGCTGAATTAGAGCAAGGCGAATGGATGTATTTAAATCCTGAACAGATTGAGTTGGCGCGAACTCGCGAAACTATTTAAGGAAACAGTGGTAAATGCGAAACTCATCATCCGCAATAAAGCCCATGGTTTCGTAAAGACGATGTGATTCAAGATTGGTCTTTTGGGTTTCTAGGCTAATGCGTAGAGCATTTTCATGGCGCGCAAATAATATGGCGGTATCAATCAGTTGTTTAGCGGAGCCTTGCCGACGAAACCGGGGGCTCACATAGACATCGTCTAAAATATAATAGGTAGAGCAGGCAACGGATGAGAAACCTAAATATAGTAAAATAAATCCGGTAAATACATCATCTTTAATGTGAATGAAAATCACACTTTCTTGGTTTTCAAAGCGTTGTTTTAGAAATTGTTGAGAAAGACTTAAATTAGAAGAAGCCCCATAAAACTGACGGTATTCGTCAAATAAAACAGCAAGTTGATTCAGGTCATCTAATGTCGCTTTTCTTACAATCATTTATAGCTCCATGCTTTTTTATTATCCTTGCATGAAGCATACCTAAGTTTTTAAATGAAAAAATTTAAATTATGTATAAAAATGCAACAGGCTCAGTTTTTGTCACTTTCACCCAAAATTGCATTGAGTTCTTCAAATAAATCTAAATGGTCATCGTCTAGATAGTCTTCAATATTTTGAGGATTCACAATGTCAGTGCTTTCAGCAGTGATAGGCGCAGCTGCTTTTTGCTCTTGCTTAAGACGTCTTAATTTAATCAATTGCTCTAAATTGATATTCTGATTTTCAATCGAAAAGGGGATAGACTTTGTCAGTACAACTTGTTTGAAGAACAGGCGAACTGCTTGCGCCGGTGTAATCCCCAGTTGTTTAAATACCGCAAAAGCCTGTTTCTTTTCCTGTGAATCAAGACGAATTTGATAAACTTCGGTTTTTCTCATGATTTTTATAAATTTGAAGATTAAAATTTAAGCCTTCATTTTAATCAATTTGATTGTAATTTCAATATTTTTAGATGGAAATCTAGCTTTATTTGTAATGACAAACATATTACAGTGTCAATTCAAATTTGGATGAAAAATCCATAGATCGTCCAGTAACCGGATCTTGAAATTGAATGCGCTTGGCGAGCAACTGAAGTGGGTGGGAAAAGTCATCTTCAGCTTTATGCTGCACCACAGGATAGAAAGGATCATTTTGAATTGGAATACCTAAGTAATTCAAGTGCACGCGCAATTGATGCTGTTTTCCTGTAGAAGGGAGCAGCAGATATTTAGCCCAAGTCTGATTGTGTTCTAACAGGTGAATAACAGTTTCACTATTGGCTTCACCCTGAGTAACTTGCATGGTGTAAAAGGGATGCCCTTTTTCCATTCTCAGTTGAAGCGTACGTGGCCATTCAAGCTGAGGCTGGTAAGCTGCAATCGCATGATAGGTTTTATGCACCGTTCGATGCGCAAACATTTGTTGATATGCGCCACGAGTTTCAGGACGTTTGGAAAAAAGTACAATCCCTGCAGTTTCTCGGTCTAAACGGTGAATTGGAGTTAAATCTGGATTCGAGGTTTGATTCTTTAAACGAACCAGCAACGTTTCTTGAACATATTGACCTGATGGGCTGATGGTCAGAAAGTGCGGTTTATCAACAACACATAAGTCATCATTTTCAAACAGGATTTGATGCTGAAAAGGCACAGGTATTTCATGTGCAAGAAAGCGGTAGTAGTAAATGTGTTGGTTGGCTAAATATGGGCTGTCGAAGCTTAAAATTGTGCCATCCGCTGCATAAATCAACTTATCATCAAAGCGCTGTTGCCACTCAGTTGCTGAAATATGGCTAAATTCCTGACAAAGATACTCATACAAACACAAAGGTGCGGATTGCAGTGTGGGTAAATACAGTTTACTGGCAGTCACACCACGAATCATGGGCGGTACAAAGTCATGCGTTGGCATAAGTTATCAATCACAATAGGTTAGTGTAAAGCAGGTGCTGTATTAAAAATACACATTTCGTATGCATGGCATAGGTTTTAAAAGCGTGGCGATGCTATCATATTTCTACTTTTGAATCATGTCGTGAGTCATATGTCGTATTCATTTCAATTGCCCTTAAACTCTGAAACAGAGACTCAGCAACTTGCACAAATTGTTGCTCAATCTTTTACTGAGGGTGTGGTTTATTTAATTGGGGACTTAGGTGCAGGAAAAACGACATTCACTCGTTATTTTTTACAGCATTTAGGTCATCAAGGTGCAGTAAAAAGTCCGACATATACCTTGGTTGAACCTTATCAGATTCAAGGGAAAGCGGTTTTCCACTTTGACTTATATCGCCTGAATGACCCTTATGAACTTGAATTAATGGGGATCCGTGATTATTTGGATACCCCGCATGCTTTATTTTTATTTGAATGGCCAAGTAAAGGCGGAGATGAAATCCCGTCAGCAGATTTAACCATTGAAATTTTAAAATCAGATGATGAGCTTACGCGTCAAGCAACGCTTAGTTTTCAATCGGCGGATATGCTTCAAGTTTTAGAACAGGCTTTTAAGCATGCAGAATGAACTCGCATTGCGTCGCATTCAGACCCTTGATCCTGCCTTAGCCAACCAAATTGCTGCGGGCGAAGTGATTGAGCGTCCTGCATCGGTCGTCAAGGAGTTATTAGAAAACTCCATTGATGCAGGTGCGACCGAGTTGATTATTCGGGTAGAACAGGGGGGAAGCACGCTGATTGAAATCATAGACAACGGTCGTGGAATTCATCCCGAAGACTTGTCACTGGCCGTCATGCGACATGCCACCAGTAAGATTCAAACGGCTGAAGATTTGCATGCGATTGTGAGTTTGGGTTTTCGTGGTGAAGCACTCGCCTCTATCGCGGCTGTTTCGCGTTTAACCTTAACCAGTAGTCAAACTCAGGATGGAGTTGGCTATCAGGTTGAAGTCAATGGTACCGCCTTTCAGCATCAAGAGATTCAAGCCGTTGCTGCACAACAGGGGACGCAAATTCGGGTGCAGGATCTATTTTTTAATGTGCCTGCGCGTCGGAAATTTCTCAAAAAGCCCGGTACTGAATTTGGTCATATCGAAGAAATTGTGCGTCGTATGGCGCTTACTCATTTCGATATTCGCTTTGTTCTCGAGCATAACAATAATATCCGTTTAAATTTACCTGTGGCTGATAGTGGTGCATTGCGTTTCCAGCGTGTACAGCAGCTGCTGGGGCGTCAATTTACTGAAAATGCCTACTGGATTGATGCTGATAGCGTCAATATGCGTTTGACTGGCTGGTTGGGACATCCTTCTGATGCGCGCGCGCAAGCAGATTTGCAGTACGTGTACGTAAATGGACGGATCGTTAAAGATAAAACCATTTCACATGCCTTGCGCATGGCATATGAAGGGATTCTACATGGTCATCAACACGCAGCCTATTTGCTTTTTTTAGAAGTTGACCCTGAAAATATTGATGTGAATGTCCATCCGACCAAGCATGAAATTCGTTTTCTGAATCAACGTGAAGTGCATGAGTTCGTTCGCCATTTTGCTAAAGACACCTTGGCACAGTTTCAAACTGCGAGCGCGGATTTGGCACAAGCCTTGAAAGTTGAATCTTCTAGCCCAATACAGACTCAACAACCACGTTATCAAGAGCAGTTTCAATTGCATCGGGTCGTGGAGCAGGCTGCAAACCCCGCCTCTGCAGGGCTATTGACTGATTTTGAATCTGCACAGCCGCAATCAGTACATTATGTCGGGCAAGAAACCAAGGCTTATCAAGTGCATGCAAATGCAACACAGTCAAGTCGAGCAGCCTTAGAGAGCTATCTTGCCCCTTTAAGAGCCGCCAACCAATTTACGACGGAAATAGCGGAAAACGATGTTGCTCCCAAAACGGATGAACATCCTTTAGGTATTGCGATTGCGCAGTTACATGGCATTTATATTCTGGCTCAAAATACAGAGGGGCTGATTATTGTGGATATGCATGCTGCACATGAGCGAATTTTATTGCAGCAGATGAAATCGGCTTGGGATAACCCTGATTTTTGGATATCGCAACAATTGTTGATTCCGAAAGTAGTGAGTGTCAATCGTATGCAAGCACTGCGCGTTGAAGATTTAAAAACCCCTTTAGCGCGTCTAGGATTGGAAATTGACCAATATGGAGATGAGCAGGTAATTGTACGGGGTGTACCGGCAATCCTGCATAAGGCGGATTTTTCTGCGTTAATTCCTGAATTGCTCAATGATTTAGATCCGAATGATGAAGTGCGTGGATTGCTGCTTAAGCGTGATCAGATTTTGGCAGGGATGGCCTGTCATGGTGCTGTACGTGCGCATCGCTTATTAAGTCTTTCCGAAATGAATGCTTTGCTTCGTCAAATGGAGCAAACCGAATTTGCGAGTCAGTGTAATCATGGGCGACCAACATGGCGCGCTTTCCCACTGGCTCAGCTAGATAAACTTTTTGCTCGAGGAGAGTAAATTTAAATGTCGAATCAATTGCCTGTCATCAATTTGATGGGACCTACAGCCAGCGGTAAAACGGCTTTAGCATGTGAGTTATATGAACAGGGCAATTTCGAATTGATTTCTGTCGACTCGGCATTGGTTTATCGCGATATGGATATTGGTACTGCCAAGCCGAGTAAAGCGGAGCAGGAACAATACCCACATCATCTGATCGATATCATCAGCCCTCTAGAAGTCTATTCTGCTGCGCAATTCGTCGAAGATGCATCTCACTTGATTGATGAAATCCATGCTCAGGGCAAAACACCAATTTTGGTGGGTGGCACTATGCTTTATTTCAAAGCCTTGTTAGAAGGTTTATCGAGTAATTTGCCTAGCGCCGATTATTCAATTCGTGCAGAAATTGAAGCGCAGGGTGAACGTGAGGGCTGGGAAGCTGTCTACCAGACGTTATGTGCGGTTGACCCACTTGCAGGGCAGAAATTCAAAGTGAGTGATAAGCAGCGAATTATCCGTGCGCTTGAGGTGTTTCGGATCACGGGGCAGCCGATTACACAATTACAAGCAGAGCAGCCTAAAAATGTACCATATCGTTACACTTTTCATAATTATGCTTTGCTTCCAGATAGGTTAGAATTGCATAAGCGAATTGAAAAACGCTTGGAAATTATGTGGGAAATCGGTTTTTTAAATGAGGTCGAATCCCTAATTGAAAAATACGATCTATCTGATGATTTACCTTCAATGCGATCAGTAGGTTACCGACAAGCCTTAGATTTTTTATTAAAAAGCGACAAAAGTCTCGAAAATAAGAAAGAAATGGAGGATAAAGCCCTTTTTGCGACACGACAACTTGCGAAACGTCAATATACTTGGTTAAGATCTTTGCAACAGTCGCATAAATTTAAAACATATTTAACAATAAAGCAGGCTCAAGAAGACTTGCGAAACTGTTACGGATAAAGCAAAATTTACATACTGTCTTTTTTATAATTTTTAATTGAAAAATAAAGATAGTTTTTTGCGCTGATTTTTAATATTTTTGGAGTTGTATAACATGTCTAAAGGTCAAACTTTGCAAGATCCGTTCTTGAATTCTCTCCGTAAAGAACGTATTCCTGTATCTATCTTCCTTGTAAACGGTATTAAGTTACAAGGTCATATTGAATCTTTTGACCAATATGTTGTTTTACTAAAAAATACTGTAAGCCAAATGGTTTACAAGCATGCGATTTCTACGGTTGTTCCTGCACGTAATCCACGTCCTGCTGGCGCTCCTGCTGGCGCTCAAGGTGCTGGTTTTGGCGGTCAAGGCGGTGGCTTTGGTGGCGGTCAAGGCGGTGGCTTTGGTGGCGGTCAAGGTGGTGGCTTTGGTGGTGCTCAAGGTGGTGGCTTTGGTGGTCAAGGTGGCTTTGGTGGTCAAGGTGGCTTTGGTGGTCAAGGCGGCGGCTTTGGTGGTCAAGGCGGCGGCTTTGGTGGTCAAGGTGGCTTTGGTAGTCAAGGCGCTGGCTTTGGTGGTCAAGGCGGTTTTGATGGCGAAACTAAATTTGATGACTCTCAAGAAGACGATAACAATCGTTAATTGATGGTTGCTTGAAAAGCCTCTCAATATGAGAGGCTTTTTTTTATTCCTGCGTGTGATGGCATTCTTAAAAGAACCATTTATTTAACTGGCTTATGTCTAAAAATATGATTTAAAGGTATTGCTCAAATATGCTGTCTAAGCCATAAAAAAAAGCCAGTCCGGAGACTGGCTTTCATAAAAAACAAAATCACTTTATGAAGTCTTGTTATTTTTGCGATCTAAAGTAGGATCTTTAATTTCAACAAACGCATTGTTGCGAATTTCGCGTAACCAGCTGTCTAATTCGGTATCAAATTGACGCTCACCTAAAATTTGGCGAGCCATACGCTCTTGATACTCTTGGGTCATATCTTGTTGACGTGTATCTGTCACTTGGAGAATATGCCAACCAAACTGCGTTTGGAAGGGTTCGCTAATTTGACCCACTGTAGTGCTTTTCATTTTCTCTTCAAACTGTGGCACCATAACACCTGGGCTTACCCAGCCAAGATTACCACCGTCACGTGCAGAGCCTGCATCGTTAGAAAAGGTTGCTGCGAGTACGGCAAAGTCTTCACCAGCTTTGAGGCGATTATAGATGCTATCAATCATTTGTTTTGCATTATCAGGACTTACCACTTCTGAGGGTTGAATCAGAATATGGCGAGTTTTATACTGCGGAATAATGGCTTTCTGCTCAGAACCTTTACGTTCTAAAAGCTTAATAATATGAATACCATCACGTGCAGTGATTAGCTCACTGGTCTGTCCCACTTGTAAAGGCGTTACACGTGCTGCGAGTTCTGTCGGGATTTCAGAGAGATTTCTGAAGCCCATATCAGCGCCTTCTACAGTCACATCTTTGCTGCTGTATTGTTTGCTAATAGCATTAATGTCATTGCTATTGCTTAATGCACTACGAACTTGTTTGGCTACCGCTTCGACATTAGTATCACCTGATACGCGTGCGTGGATCACATGCACTTGGCTACCTAACGCTGCTTGACCCTGAGGGGTTTTTAAAAAGTTAGCAACATCTTGGTCGCTAATTTTAATACGTGACATCACGACTTGTTGGCGTAAGCGGTTAATGGCTAAGTCTTCAGCAATACGACTACGTAAAGCATCATAGGTACCTGGCCCCATCTTATCGAGCTTTTGCTGGAAAGCCTCAAGTGAGGTGGTGCCTGATTGATTGGCAACTTTTAAAACGGCTTCATTTAAACTTTTTTCATCTGCTTTAATGTTGTAGCGTTTGACTTGCTCAAGTTGAGTTTGACGAATAATCAATTGCTCTAAAGCTTGTTGCTCCAAATACTGTTGGGGTGGAACAGGTCTTTTTTGTGCTTCTAGTTGATGTTTTACTTCAGCGACACTTTGCTCTAAATCACTTCGTAAGATGACACTATTGTCGACCACTGCAACAACTTCATCTGATGTTTGTGCAAAAGTCGGCATTGATGAAGAAAGGGCAATCGCAAGTGCAGTTGCCTTAAAGAATTGTTTTAACTGTTTTGTCTTCATTAACATCGTGTCCAAATTAATTAATACGATCGTAACCTAAAATTCGATTTTCAAGCATGGATGCAAGTTTGTTGTTGAAACCAGCCAATCCTTTCAGGTTAATTTCCGCCATGAAAGCACGTTTTGGTTTAACACTTGAATCACTAACATCATCTAAGTCGTTGTAGTATGAACGGCCGTAGAGAGAAAGTCCCCAGCAGCAAGATTCATAGTTCACACCCAGTAGGTATTCACGTGCAACATTGTTATCCATGTCATATTGAGCGTGCCCCATAATACGCCAGTTGTTGTGAACGGGTTGTATAAATGATGCAACAAATTGGTCATATTTATCTTGGCGATTGGCAATTTCTTTACGGTAGAAATAGCCAGCTCCATAAACATTCCCTTGATCACCCATATAGTAAAGCTGAATATCACGTTGGGCATTATCACCATTCGCCATCCAAGCTGAGTTGGCACTTAGGCGATAGTGCTCTGAGAGTTGGCTGGATAGGCTGATAATTGGGCCTGTGTGGGTTTCTGTGTTTAGCTCGTCTGTGTTACCGTCTAAGGTCACGCGGCGATCATCAAAATAGAAGCTTTGCCCAATACTGGCTTTTAAGCGCTCAAGTCCGATCTCATCAAATAAGCTGTAGCTTAAACCTAAAGACAAGAAATTATTGTCTTCTAAACGGTCATGCCCGTAAAAACGTCTTGAACTAAATAACTGATCGTAGTTAATCGAAGCACTAATCGTGTCGAAGTTTGGATAGTTAGATTGGTTTTCATACGGTGCATACGCGTAAAATGCACGTGGGGTGATGGTTTGAAGATATTTACCATCTTTTTCAAAAATTAAGCCCGCATCCAAACTAAATTGCGGTACCACCACAGATTTATTTTGGTCTGCATTGCTAACAGTGGTGGTCTGGTTTTGCTGAGCCGTAATCGTGTCCTGATCATAGAAGGTATTGATACTGCGTACTGAAACTTCAGGAATAACGAAGGCCCATTGATTAAGGTAGTTATAGCGAACTGCGAAATCATTGTAGAAACGCGTACCACTCGGCTCAGAAGTGGCTGAAGATGTGCTATTAATATCTTTCTTGAAGTAAGCGGTATCGTTATTAAACTCGTACTGGAAACCTTGCGGATTACCGCCTTTATAGGTCAGTAAGAATTGTGGTAAACGTGCATAAGGACGGTCTTCATCAGATACGGTTTTATCCAAAGTCTGGAAGTCTTCGACCTTTAATTGTGCTGTAAGTCCTGGAACACCATTTTTATAATTCAGCTCCCAAGCACGACGCAGGTTTAAGTCTGTTTTAGTGTTAGGGTTGTTATTTAAGTCGGTAAAATAGTCTTTATCCGATGCGTAGTTATATTCTAGATTGGTTGAAAAGCTATCGTTGATTTGCCATTGATGTAAGACATGTAAGTCTTTACGATCTTGATTTTCATAGCTTTCATCTGAAGGTAAATAACCACCCCAGATTTTACCCCCTCCAAAATTTTCCGTTAAATAGCGGAATTCAGCATCAATCATTGCACCACGATCACTCATATAACGTGGTGTTAAAGTGGCATCGTAATTAGGGGCAAGATTGAGATAAACTGGCACTGAAAATTCAATACCGCCATCGTTGGTATAACCAAAACCAGGGGTTAAAATCCCTGTGGTTCTGCGGTCATCAATTGGAAAATTGAAATACGGAACCGCTAAAACGGGCACATCTTTGACATAGAGTTTGGTACCTTTGGTGATACCACGACCAGTATCCTGATTAAGTTCGATACTGTTCGCTTGAATTTTCCATGTCGGTTTTTGTTCAGGTGGGCACGTGCTATAGGTTGCATTGCTTAAAACCACGACGCTTTCAGAAGTGCGGGCGATTTTTTCTGCACGACCATGGGCATGCTGTTCTTCAGCAATATAATAGCTATTGCTTAGGTCACCTTGCTGTGTCTTAAGGTTGTAATTAATTTGGTCACTTTGAGCGAGCAGTCCAGCTTGCGCCATTTGCACACGACCTTGCGCATTAGCATAGGTCTGAGTCTTATCAATGGTAATTTTATCGGCACGAATTTGGCGACCTTGTTGGTCAATCAGCACATTGCCTTCAAGCACTGAATCGCCATTTGGATCATAATGTCCATAATCAGCAGTAACTACTGAAGTGGCTTTGCTTGGATCTATTGTTTCAGCATTGGCGGCAATAGGTGTCACCCAAGCCCCTTGGCAATATGCACCAGTCAGGGATTTGCTTTGGCGTTGTTGTGCTTCAGGTGCGGATTTATCCACATAATATTGTTCAAAGAAGTGTTGCCCTGCATAGGCTTCTTTTATGCTTGCTTTAAGTTGTTCGTTGGTTAGGGATGAAACAGTATTAGATGTATCGGCGTATGCCGTAATCGAGCTTCCACATAAGAGGCTGAAAATAGCAGTCGCTAAAGGATTGAATTTAAACTGATGCTTCATTTGTATCATTAACCAAGTATGCTTAATCGCAATTAATTATTGTCGCATCATAGAGAAAAAGTTGATAAGTGGCTACACTTAGTACTTTAAAAACTCAGCCTGTATTAGAATTTATCGCAAATGAATACACAACGTGAACAATTGATACAAACTTGGATTACATCTGTACTTGGTTCAGATCGATTTGAAATTAATTTTTTAGCAGGCGATGCTAGCTTCCGTCGTTATGCACGAATCAATTTGAATAATAAAACATTTATGTTGATGGATGCACCTCCTGAGAAAGAAGATTGTGTACCTTTTGTGTCGATTGATGAATTTTTTGATGCACATAGCGTGCGTGTGCCGCGTATTGTGGCCAAAGACTTAACACAAGGCTTTTTATTGTTGGAAGATTTTGGTGATGTGCTGCTGTCAACACAACTAGATGACAACACGGTTGATGCGCATTATGAGCAAAGTTTTAAACAGTTGATTCAATTGCAGTCAATTAATGGCGAAGGACATTTCCCAGCGTATTCCTATGAGAAGCTGCTCGCTGAAATGTCATTATTAACTGATTGGTTATTGCCAAGTTTACAGATTCAACCTACGGATGAAGAGTCTGCCCTAATTAAAAGAACATTTGCGATTTTAGCGAATTCAGCGTTGGCGCAGCCTCAAGTCATTGTGCACCGTGATTTCCATAGTCGTAATTTAATGCTTTTGGCAGATGAGCAAGAGCAAGGTGTAATCGACTTTCAGGATGCCGTGATTGGTGCGGATACCTATGATCTGATCTCCATTACACGGGATGCTTATGTACAGTGGGATCCTGCGCGTGTATATGGTTGGTTTAAAGTGTTTTATGACTTGTTGCCTGCTTCAGCTAAAGAAGGGCGTGATTTTGAGCAATTCAAGCGCGATGCAGACTTAATGGCCATTCAGCGTCATATTAAAATTTTAGGCATTTTTGTGCGCCTGTTTGAGCGTGATGGCAAATCGGGTTATCTCAAAGATTTACCGCGTGTGATGTGGTATTTGCTGGAAGAAAGCCAGTCCTATGCAGAACTACAACCATTTATGCAGTTCATTCAGGTTAAAGTAATGCCGAAATTTGAACAAAAATATGGCAAATACGAGGTTGTTGCTGCATGAAAGCCATGATTTTAGCTGCGGGATTGGGTAATCGTATGCGTCCTTTGACGCTTTATAAGCCAAAACCGTTACTTGAAGTAGGTGGTAAGCCTCTAATTGTTTGGCACATCGAAAAACTTAAAGAAATTGGTGTGACCGAGATTGTCATCAATTCTGCGTGGTTGGCCGATGTGCTGATTGGTGCATTGGGTGATGGCTCGCAATTTGGGGTCAATATTTTGTGGACACGCGAAGAGGGAGGTTTGGAAACCGCAGGCGGCATTATTAATGCTTTACCGTTGTTGGGAACTGAGCCGTTTATTCTCGTCAATGGTGATGTCTGGACCACCTTTGATTTTGCCTCATTGCTGGAAGTACAACTTGATCAGGATTTGGCGCATTTGGTGTTTGTAAAGAATCCTCCACAGCATTTACAGGGTGATTTCACTTTGGTGAATGGTCGTGCTTATACCTTTGAGCAGGAGCAACAGGGCGAAGACCTAACCTATAGTGGAGTAGCCGTATTACACCCAGAGATGTTTGCTGGCTTGGAAAATGGTAAGCGTCCATTGGCACCTTTATTAAAACAGGCCATGCTGGATGGACGTGTTTCTGCAGAAAAAATGCAGGCATCTTGGGTCGATGTCGGTACGCCAGAGCGTTTATCTGCCCTAGATTTGCAGATTCGGCAAGGCATGTACGCTTAAGTGCATATTCACTAAGCACAAGCTACTATGACTTCATGGATAAATCGGTATACTTCACCTAACATTTTCGAGACGTTAATTGTATATGCACACGTTTTTTCAAGAACTAAAGCAGGGTAGTCAGGCTTTAGGTTTAGAGCTCAGTGACGAGACTTTAAATTTATTACTCAAATACCAAGACGCTTTGGTTCTTTGGAATAAGGCGTATAACTTAACGGCAATTCGTGATCCCAAAGAAATGTTGGTGAAGCATCTGTTAGATAGCCTCAGCATTCTGAAGGATTTACCTGAAGGTCGTTTGCTCGATATTGGTACAGGTGGTGGTATGCCGGGTATGATCATTGCATTATGCCAACCTGAACGTCACTGTGTTTTGTTAGATTCTAACGGTAAGAAAATTCGCTTTTTAAAGCAGTTTATTGCTGACTTAAAATTAAAAAACGTGATCGCAGTACAAACACGTGTTGAAGATGAAGATAGTATTCGTGATTTAGGACAGTTCGATGTCATTACCAGTCGTGCCTTTGCTTCGCTGACTGATTTTGTCACAGCATCTCAACCATATATGCATGAGAACAGCATTATTGCCTCGATGAAAGGGCTGATTCCTGAAGACGAAATTATTGCATTAAAAGATGAATATAGTTGTGAAATTATCGAGTTAAAAGTTCCTCGATTAGATGAGCAACGCCATTTATTGTTATTGAAACAGATTTAATTTTTCGAAGGACTGGGGTTACCATGGCTCAAATTATTGCGATTGCGAACCAAAAAGGTGGCGTAGGAAAAACCACAACCGCAGTTAATTTGGCAGCATCGCTAGCGGTGCTGAAAAAACGAGTTTTACTTGTGGATATGGATTCGCAGGGTAACGCCACGATGGGGTCAGGCATTCAAAAGAATGACCTTTTATATTCGGTGACGGATGTATTATTAGGTGAAGTGCCGATTGAAACAGCAATCACCAAAGCGGAAGTTGGTTATAAAGTTCTTGGCGCAAACCGTGACTTGGCTGGGGTAGAGTTAGCGATTGCCGAGCAAGAAGGCCGTGAGTTTATTTTGCGTGATGCTTTGCAAAGCATTGATCATGCTTATGACTACATTATTGTTGATTGTGCACCAAGCCTGAGCTTAATTACCGTGAATGCCTTAGCGGCTGTTCATGGGGTTATTATTCCTATGCAATGTGAATATTACGCACTGGAAGGCTTGGCAGATTTGACCCAAACCATTGATCGTATTCAACAAGCACTTAATCCCGAGTTAGAAGTTGTTGGTGTGCTGCGTACCATGTACGACGGGCGTAATGCTTTAACCCGTGATGTTTCTGCAGAACTCGAGCAATATTTTGGCAAAAAACTTTATGATTCAGTAATTCCACGTAATGTTCGTTTGGCTGAAGCTCCAGCACATGGTTTACCAATTATTTATTTTGAGAAAAGTTCCAAGGGTGCAGTTGCTTACTTAAATTTGGCGGCTGAATTGTTAAAGAAAAGCAAAGTGAAAAAAGGAAGTAAAGCATGACCTTAAAAAAACGCGGACTTGCCAAAGGTCGTGGTTTGGATGCCTTACTTGGGTCAATCCAAAAAGAAAAACTACAACTTGAAGTACAAGCTTTGGATCATGGTCAGCTAAAACAAATTGATGTTAATTTGCTGAAACGTGGCGAGTATCAACCGCGTCGCTTTATTCAAGAAAATGATTTGCAAGAATTAGCCGCTTCAATCAAGAAGCATGGTGTAATGCAGCCAATCGTGATTCGTCCAATTGCGGATGAAGCTCATCCTTATGAAATTATTGCCGGTGAGCGTCGTTGGCGTGCGGCACAGTTAGCGGGTCTGACTGAAATTCCCGCTTTAGTGCGTGATTTAAATGACCAAGTCGCAATTGCGTTGGCGTTGATTGAAAATATTCAGCGTCAGGATTTGAATCCGATTGATCAGGCACTGGCTTTACAGCGCTTTCATGATGAATTTGGTTTAAGTCATCAGGAAATTGCCGATACGGTTGGTAAAGCACGAACTACGGTGAGCAACTTATTGCGTTTATTGACTTTGGCTGAACCAGTTAAAGATTTTATGCAGCAAGGGCAGCTCGATATGGGGCACGCGCGTGCGATCCTCACCTTGAAAGCAAAAGAACAATTAAAAGTTGCTGAGTTGGTGATCGCGAAGAGTTTATCGGTGCGTCAAACAGAGCAGTTGGTGCGTGATTTAACGGCACCCAAGACCGAAAAAGCCAAATCGGAAGTGGCATCAGATTTACAACAGTTGACGCAGCGTTTATCTGAACGTTTCAGCGCAGATGTTAAAATTGATCATAATAAGCAGGGTAAAGGCAAACTGGTGATTCATTATCATTCGTTAGATGAGTTGGATGGTATTTTGAATATTTGTTTAGCTGATTAATTTTTTTTAAAAATTCTTGGGGAAGAATAATGTGGGAATTAGTAAAAGCTGGTGGGTGGTTAATGATTCCACTGGTTTTGTGTTCCATTTTTACGGTCGCAATTGTCATTGAGCGTTTTGTTCGATTGAAGCGAGCTATGGTGTTGCCAAAAGCGTTGTTTTTAACTGGTGGACAAGATGTTCAGCAGGTTGTTCAGCAATTACAACAAAGTAATCCGCTGCAAAATAGCAGTCTCGGGCGTATTTTGCTTGCTGGTTTGCAGAGTCGAAAACAGTCTGAACAATATGCACGCGCACAAATGGAAGCAACGGCATCTCAAGAAATTGGCTATTTAGAAAAGAACATTAATTTCTTGGGTACGCTCAGTGCAGTTGCACCATTATTAGGATTGCTGGGGACTGTGGTTGGTATTATTGAATCCTTTTTGGTGATTGATGTTGGTACCAATAGTAATCCGACCATGATGATTCCAGGGATTTCTAAGGCACTCATTACCACTGCAGCGGGTATGCTAATTGCAATTCCAGCGTTGTTCGCTTATCGTTATTTTCAACGTTTGGTTCAGGAATATGTGGCTGAATTAGAGCAGCAATCTACATTATTCCACGCAGCACTTTTCTACCAAAACTCTGCTGTTGAAGAGCATGAACTTCGTAAAGCAGGTTAAGGTGGAATATGAAATTCAAGCGTAAGCAAGTTGAAGATATTCATATTAATTTGACACCAATGATAGATTGCTTATTGTTTATCTTGGTATTTTTGCTGTTATCGACCACATTTAATCAATTTAGTCGTATGAACCTGACCTTGCCAGATGCTCAAGGTGTACCGCCAAAGCAATACAATCAGAAGATTGAAGTGATTGTGGATGCTTCGGGACATTACGCAGTTAATGGTCAGGCACTGTCAAGTAAAGAAGTCGCAGACCTGAGTACTGCAATTAAACAGATTTCTAACGAACGACGTGATTTAATGTTTGTCATTGCAGCAGATGCGAAAGCAACTCATCAAGATGTTATTCGAGTGATGGATGTTGCAGGGCAACTCGGTTTTGTCAATATTAATATCAGTACCAAAGTACCATCTCGAGGTTATTAGTGAATCAGGATTTCAAGGTCTATCTACGTCTTCTGGGTTATCTGAAGCGATTTTGGGGCGTAGCGATTTTAATCGTCATTGGTTTTGCTATTAACGCGGCAACCGAAGTATCTATTGCAAAGTTGCTAGAAAAAATCATTACAGCAATCCAACATCGGGATCAAGGTTTTACAAACTTGATTCCGTTTTTAGTCGTATTGCTAATGTTTTTCCGTGGAGTAGGCTCCTTTATTGGGGGCTATTTCACTGCGGTTATCTCAAGAAATCTGGTTTACGATATCCGTCAAGAGGTATTCGCAAAGTTAATGCGTTTACCTTCTCAATATTACCTAGATAATACCACTGGGCATATTACCTCCAAGATTATGTATAACGTGGAGCAGCTGACAGCAGCTTCTTCTGAATCGTTAAAAACCATTGTGCAACAAGGTTTAATCACCTTGGGTTTGTTGGGTTATTTAATTTATACCAATTGGCGTCTTACCTTAATTATTCTGGTTTTTGCTCCTTTAATTGGGTTGCTTATTCGTAAAGCTTCCAAACGTATGCGTAAATTGTCATTACAAGTGCAGGACACCATGGGTGATGTTAACCATGTGGTGCAAGAAACGGTCAATGGTAATGTCGTGGTGAAAGGTTTCGGTGGGCAGAACTTTGAACAGGATCGATTCAAAGCAACATCGACTGAAAACTTAAAGCGTGGTTTAAAAATGGTGGTGGTACAACAGATGAACAGCCCTATAGTGCAGTTCATTATGTCAATTGCCATGGCTATCATCATGTGGATTGCTTTACGTCCAGAAATTTTAAGAGACACAACGGCAGGTGAGTTTGTCGCGTATATCACTGCGGCAGGTATGCTCAGCAAGCCGATTAAGGCATTGACGGATGTGAATGAAAAACTACAACGGGGTATGGCTGCGGCTCACTCAGTTTTTGAGCTTCTTGATTTGCCAGAAGAAAAAAATGCTGGAACGTTGACGCCTAAGCTCAAAGGCAATATTGAGTTTAATCATGTCGATTTGATTTATCCCGATGGTCATCATGCCATTCGAGATTTTAACTTGCAGGTGAAATCTGGCGAAACAGTAGCATTGGTAGGACGCTCTGGTGCGGGGAAAACCTCTTTGGTCAACCTTATACCTAGATTCCAAGAAATCACTTCTGGTCAATTACGATTAGATCAATATCAAATTGATGAAATTGAAGTAAATTGCTTGCGTTCACAGATTGCGATGGTCAATCAGCAAGTGGTTTTATTTAATCGGACTGTACGTGAAAATATTGCCTATGGCTTATTGCAAGATGCGACAGATGAAGAAGTGGTTGCAGCGGCAAAAGCAGCTTATGCACACGACTTTATTATGGCTTTACCACAGGGCTATGATACCCAGTTAGGTGCTCAAGGCTTGAATTTGTCTGGTGGACAACGCCAGCGTATTGCGATTGCACGCGCAATTCTGAAAAATGCACCAATTTTGATTCTCGATGAAGCCACCAGTGCTTTAGATAATGAGTCTGAATACTTTATTCAGCGTGCTTTCGATACCGCGATGGAAAATCGGACAACGATTGTGATCGCACATCGTTTATCGACCATTGAAAATGCAGACCGTATTGTGGTGATGGATCAAGGGCGTATCGTTGAACACGGTTCACATGCGGAATTGATTGCAAAGCGTGGTGCATATTTCCAGTTACATCAGCGTAATTTCGAGGAAAACTAAGCAATGTCAGTCGCACAATTTATTCAAAATGCTTGGAATAATCAGGCGAAGTGGTTAATTGTGCTACGTCCATTGTCTTGCTTATATCATTTTGGTTTCTGGTTGAATAAAAAGCTGTATGACAGTGGTTTAAAATCGGTTTATACAGCACCAGTCCCCGTCATGATTATTGGAAATATTACTGTTGGTGGCAGTGGCAAGACACCACTGCTGATTCATCTGGTTAATTATTTGCAAGCCAAAAATGTGCGAGTCGGGATTATTAGTCGAGGTTATGGTGGTAAAGGGCCTTTTCCTGCACTGGTGACTTTGGAGGCGACGCCTGATCAAGTGGGTGATGAGCCTTGTCTGATTGTTCAGTCAACCGGTGTTGCCATGGTGGTTGGGTCGAACCGTCAGCAGAGTATTGAGTTATTGCTGGCAAAACATGCGTTGGATTTAATTATCAGCGATGATGGTTTGCAACATCATGCCTTGGCTCGCCAGTTGGAATGGATTGTTCTAGACCGTAATCGAGGTTTAGGTAATGAAAAATTGTTACCGGAAGGTTATTTGCGTGAACCGAAAAGTCGACTATTGAGTGGAACCGTCATAGAGCATGCAGCGCAACCTGAAACAGCATTGAATATGCATTTAGAAGTTGGCGAGCCTTATTTACTGAATGCTTATGACGCAGGTCGCTTTAATCCTGATCAAGACTTTTATGCAGTGGTGGGTATTGGTTTTCCACAACGATTTTATCGCACACTGGAGTCTATAGGTGTGCAGAAGTTTCAATGTCATGAATTTCCAGATCATTATGATTATGATTTAACGGACTTACAGTTTGAAGACAGTAATCCCATTATTACGACCGAAAAAGATGCAGTAAAATTACTCCCGATTTTAAAGCAGTATCCCGACTTCAAGCGTGAAATTTGGGTGGTGCCTGTAGAGGCTGTTCTTTCCAGTGCTTGTTACCGCGTGCTAGATCAGCAACTGACTGATTTAGGCATTCAACTTCAATAAGAGTTAACTATGAAACATATCGTCATTCCTGCACGTTTTTCCAGTTCAAGATTACCCGGTAAGCCACTATTGGAAATTCACGGTCGTCCGATGATTTTACGTGTGGTTGATCAGGCTAAAAAAGTTCAGGGCTTTGATGATCTGTGTGTGGCAACAGATGATGCACGTATTGCTGAAGTGTGTCGTGCAGAAGGTGTTGATGTGGTGCTTACCAGTGCGGATCATCCCTCAGGTACAGACCGTTTAAGCGAAGTGGCGCGTATTAAAGGTTGGGATCAAGACGATATTATTGTGAATGTGCAAGGGGATGAACCACTATTGCCTGCAACCTTGGTAAAACAAGTTGCTGAGCTTTTGGTTAACCAGCCAGAGTGTTCAATGTCGACTTTGTGTGAGCCGATTCATGCTCTGGATGAATTCAAGCGCGACAGTATTGTGAAAGTGGTGAAATCTAAATTCAATCAAGCACTTTATTTTAGTCGTGCCACCATTCCTTATGACCGCGATGGTGCGAAACATGCCAGTCCAGCATTGCATGAGCAAGCATTCCGTCATTTAGGCTTATATGCTTATCGTGTAAGCCTGTTACAGGAATATGTGACTTGGGATATGGGGGTGCTTGAAAAACTGGAAAGCCTAGAGCAGCTTCGGGTATTGGAAAATGGTCATCGTATTGCGATTGCTGTGGCTGAAGCGAACCTGCCACCTGGGGTAGATACACAAGAAGATCTTGATCGCTTAAATGCGATGGATGTTCATCACTTTCAATAAGATTTATTCATAATGCAGACAGAAATTCAGCCTCAAATTTTTCCTTGGCAACAACAGGTGTGGGATACGCTGACGGGGCGATTCCCACAGTTGGGACATGGTTTGTTGTTCTATGGAAAAAAAGGCTGTGGTAAAGAAGCCTTTACGCAATATTTCTTGGCATGGATTCTCTGTCAGCAACGCCATGTGCGAAACATGCCTTGTGGTGAGTGTGGAAGTTGTCAGTGGCTAAAATCTGATACCCATCCCAATTATGTCTATATTTCGACGGATGAAGAGAATAAAAAGCAAAATGCAAAAATAAAGATCGAAAAAATCCGAGAATTATTACCCTTTGTGCAGCAGACTGTCGATGGGTGGCGGGTGATTGTAATTGAACCGGCTGAGGCCTTGAATACAGCATCTGCGAATGCCTTGCTGAAAACGCTAGAAGAACCCGGTGATCGGATTGTAATCATTTTGCTGGCTGAGCACTATTTGAAATTACCGGCCACGATTCGCAGTCGCTTGCAACATTTTGCTTTAGACCGCATCAGTTCGGAACAAACCGAGTCTTATCTCACATCGCATTTGCCGACCGCATTAAGCCAAGAGCAAATTCATCTGTTATTAAATTTATCCAATCATATGCCTCTGGAAGCTTTGGTGTTGGCCCAAAGAGAATGGTTAAATTTAAGACAGGATTTTGTCTTGGATTGGCAAAGATTGGTACAAGAAAAAAATATGCCTATGGCAATTGCAACCAAATGGCAAAAAGCATTGCCATTTGATGACTTCAGCCACATGTTTGAGTACTTGTTGGCAGACCTGATTTGTGTCAAGCTAAATCAACCGATTAAAAATATTGATTTGCAATTAACTCAACTCGCGGAGCAATATTCTTTAGAGGCACTATTCGATTTATATTCTGAGTTACAACAGTCCAAGCAGTTTATTGAGCAAAACGTACAAACAAATTTAGTACTCGATCAGCTGTGTATAAAACTAATGAATGTTTAAAGGGGAAAACAATGCAACCACGTATGGGCGGTATTATTCATGCGAATATCTCAGATAAGGAAACTCTGTACAAATCGTACATGCCTTATGTGTCTGGTGGTGGTTTATTCATTCCTTCAAAGCAAGCAGTCAAGTTGGGTGATGAGGTTTTTGTGTTGACCACATTACCTGATCAGTCTCAAAAAATCCCCTTAACAGGTAAAGTAATTTGGATCTCGCAAAAGCAAAATGGTATTAAGCCTCAGGGTTTTGGTATGCAATTGATGGGTGAAAAAGGGGTGTATTTTAAGGCTGAAGCAGAAAAAATTCTCGCAGGCTTTAAAGCTGAAGGGCGTTATAGTTACACCATGTAATTTGGTTGGAAAATAGGAAATAATTGTGTTTGTAGATACTCATTGCCACTTAACCATGCTTGATCTGACTCCTTATAATGGAGATCTGGATATGGCTTTAGCAAAAGCACGTGAAGCTGGTGTGACTAAATTCATGAGTATTTCTGTCGATTTAGATGATCATATTGCATTAGCTGAAATTGCTGCACGGCATGCGGATGTTGGCTATACCGTTGGTGTGCATCCTTGTGAGAATGCGGACACCATGGCACGAGCGACTACGGAGTATTTGGTTGAATTGGCTCAAGCAGATAAAGTCTGGGCATTGGGTGAAACCGGTTTAGATTATTTTCACAGTACGGATTTTATTCAAGCACAAAAAGAATGTTTTGCTCGGCATATTCATGCTTCAAAAATTGTGAAAAAACCAGTTGTTGTGCATACCCGTTCAGCAAAGCATGACACGGTAGATATTATTCGCGCTGAAAAATCGACTCATGGTATTTTGCACTGCTTTACTGAAGACTGGCCGACTGCAAAAGCCGTGTTAGATTGCGGTTATTATGTTTCTTTCTCAGGCATTGTGTCTTTTAAAAATGCTCAAGATTTAAGAGATGTGGCCAAACAAGTCCCATTGGATCGCGTGCTCATCGAAACCGATAGTCCATATCTTGCGCCAGTACCGTACCGTGGTAAAACAAATGAACCAAAATATGTGCCATATGTAGCCAAAGCCTTGGCTGATGTATATGATAAGTCGCTGGAAGAAATGGCTTTGATTACCTCGCAGAATTTTGAAAACTTACTGCAAAATAAGTAATAGACGGCATTGTTTTAGACTGAATATAAGAATTGAAGAGAGTGTAGAGTGAAGATGGATCGTCAAGCTCAGTTTCGAGCAAGAGAAACCTTAATTTTTCAAGTGGCTGAACAGTTGTTATTGGAAAATGGCGAATCAGGTATGACACTCGATGCTTTGGCCGCGGAGTTGGATTTAGCAAAAGGCACGCTCTATAAGCATTTTCAAAGTAAAGATGAGCTTTATATGCTGCTGATTATCCGCAATGAGCGCATGTTGTTGGAAATGATTATGGACTCTGCTAAGGCATTTCCTGAGCATTTGGCTTTCTTTATGCTACATCATTTACACCATCCGGAACGGACAGTACTTTTTCATCAAATTGAAGAGCGCTTGTCAATCACGGGGCAGGGCATTCAGCACTTATTCAGTGAATTATATAAAGTTAGACGCCATCGTTTGCGACTCATTATTAATATGACAGAAACGTATTTGGCCTCTATTCAGAGCATGATGTCAGTGCGTGATTATTTGGCTTCAATTTGGTCATTAACTCATGGTGCAGCTGCTATCTTAAATTCTAGCTTTTATCAGCGTTATTTAGGCTCGCGGGATACGTTACGCGTTGCTTATATTGATCAAGCACTTGCCTTACCCAAGCAAGTTAACTCATAAAAGATTTTACGCGATGCGCTTTCATCAACAGGCTTCGATTCGTGGGTTTACACTGGTAGAAGTCATGGTGGTGATTGTTGTCATAGCCATTGTGACTTCATTAATCATGATGAATTTTGGTGGAATTGAACAGCGTAAAGCCATGCAAGCCCGCGAAGTTTTCCTGATGGATCTGCAACGCATCAGTCGTGAGGCAAATGACCAAGCGCGTATTCTGGCACTGAATGTAGAACCTGCCACAGATGTACGCCCATTTCAATATGCGGTTTTCGAGTATCAATCCTTACGGCAGGCGGCTGCGAATAATACCTACAAGAATCAGACTAATTCGACACCAGCATCGGCTTGGAATCAATATACGTCGATGAAAACCCAACAACTGCCAGACGATGTGAGTTTCCAGATTCAGTCTACTGATTACCAATATGAAAATGCTCAGAATGCAAAGCTCTTAGATGCTCAAGCACCTAAATTGATCTGGTTTGGGAATGGTGAGGTAAAGCCAGTTCGCATTCAGTTTTATTTATCGCAACAGCCATTAGGTCCTGAAATCGAAATTGATCACTTGGGTAAAATCAATGAAAAATAAGGGGTTCACACTATTAGAGGTCATGGTGGCATTGGCAATATTTGCTACTGCGGCAATGGCGTTGACCAAAGTGGCGATGCAATATACACAAGCGACCGCACAAGCCATTTTAAGGACGAAAGCGCAATTTGTTGCACAAAATGAAATTGCAAAAATGCAAATACAATCACAGTGGTTGGAAGGCACGCAAACTGAACAGATCAGTCAACAGGGTGAAAACTGGCAAATTGAAAAAAAAGCACAATCGACCATTAGTCCAAATGTGCAACGTGTAGAGATTCAGGTGCGATTATTTAATCCTGAAACGGGCAAGGCTGAGTCGGGTGTTACACATATGATCTTTTTTAATAATAGAACATAATCATGCAAAAACGAGCAGGGTTTACTTTGGTTGAACTGTTGGTTGCAATTTCAATTTTTGCAGTTTTATCCGCTTTGGGGTGGAAGGTGTTTGACTATTTAATCAAGGTCAAAGCACGTAACACTCAGCATGAGCAAAAATTGGCTGATTTACAACAAGCCTATCAACAAATATTAAAAGACAGTGTTCAAATAGCTCCACTGACAGCTAATCAGAATGGAGAACTGCAACCTGCATTAATGTTGCAAAATGGGCGTTTTATTTTCAGTAAGGTTGGAGTGACAGATCCATTGCTGCAAGGTATTCCTTCTGAAGAGCGCGTAGAATATCAATATCAATCGGATACGCAAACCTTAAATCGATTGCGTACACGTGGCCTAAATTCATTGGGACAGACTCAGCCTGAGAGTAGTGTAATGCTGGAGAATGTTGAGCAATTTCAGGTTGCTGTGCTGAATCCTGGTGAGAGGACATCTTGGCCAGATGTAGCGGGGCAGCAAGATGAAAATGAGCAAAAACAACGATTACCTAAGGGTATAAAAATTAATTTGACTGTGAATGGTATTGCATATGAGTGGATTTTTAGCCTACTCAATACAGATTTTTTAGAAAATAAACAGAATAACGCAACATGAGACGATTATCAGGTTTGCCTGCTATTGCGGAGCGCATATGAAAAAGCAAAAAGGAATTGCGCTTATTACTATTTTAGTCATGGTAGCATTGGCAACCATTTTGGCAGCAACCATTGCTCAACGACAAAAATTTACCACAGAAAACACCGCGTATTTGATTCGTCAGAATCAATCTCTTTGGTATGCCAAAAGTGCAGAGACTTTTTTTTCAGCACTATTGGAAGAAGATGCAGAAAATGCAGCGGACGTCGATCATTTGCAGGAAAACTGGGCCAAACCAATGCCAGCATTTCCTGTGGAGGACGGATACATAACTGGACAATTAAGGGATGAATCTGGAAAGTTTAATCTCAATAGTCTGGTGAATGACTCAGGGCAAGTAAATGTCGCTGCAAAGCAGTGGTTTGAACGGATATTGCTCAATGTGGGTTTGCCGGCGGAGTTGAGTCAAGCGGTGATTGATTGGCAGGATGCTGATAATGAAGTCATGGGTCCAATGGGGGCGGAAGAAAACTATTATCGCGGTCTTACACCTGCCTATCTGCCGGCCAATGCAAAGTTTCACAGCGTTGAAGAACTGAAAATGGTACGTGGCTTTGAAGGTGAAAAATATTTGCAAATATCAGCGTATGTGAGTGCTATTCCGCTTAGCTCGGTGGCGGTGAATATAAATACAGCACCTGCGCTTATTTTGGCGAGTTTGGGCGAAAATATCGATGTACAAGCTGTAGAAGCGGAATTAGAAAAAAAACAGCAGTCTATGGAGCACTTTTCCAATACTGATGAATTATGGGGGCTTGCGCCTTTTGCGCAAATCAATTCGGAAACACGGACTGCGCTACAAAGCTTAATGGGGGTGAAATCTAGCTATTTCCAAGCGAAAATTGAGGTGATGCTGAGTGAGCGAAAGCGTCAATTTCGAACCTATTTATTACGAGAAGATAAGAAAGTCTATGTGGTGAGCCGATCACTTGCACCAGAATAGACATTTCTTGTTTGTTCGATCGTGATAAATGGTAAAATTAATGCGCTTTAGATCACTTTTGTTCTATAATTAGCATTATTTTATTGAAGACAGATACCATTAAGGCACATGTTAATTCGTAAGTTATTTAAGTTTGAAAATGCGCATATTGTGCGGAATTGCACATCGGATCGCTGTAAGCGTTCGATTCATGGGCATAGTTATAAAGTTGAATTATTACTTAAAGCTTCGAAATTGGATCATGGTCAAATGGTGTATGATTTTGGTTTGCTGAAAGGATTAATCAAAGACATCTTTGACAGCTTTGACCATGCCATCTGCTTCTGGCAGCAGGATGATCCAGAATATATTCAAGCCTGTCAGAAATTTAGCGCCCGTTGGGTTGCATTGCCTGTTTCTCCGTCAGCGGAACAATTTTCCCGTATTTTTTTCTTTCTAGCACAACAAATTTTAGCCTCAACTGAAACGCAAAATGGTGAAGGTGATGTTGAAGTGTATTCGGTTATCGTGCATGAAACCGATACTGGATATGCACAAAGCTTTTTAGAAGATATTGAAAATGAACAGATGGGTAGATTGTCGTTAGACCAGATTGTGTTTTCTGAGCAAGTTCAAGCTGAATGGACTGATCCAGCTATGTACGAGAAGCTAAAACAGGGCTACAAATTTCAAAATCCGAGCGTGGATTTACAAGTAAAAATTTAATTTACAAATTAAGAAAGAATTTAAAGGGATTAGGAAATAAGCATGTCTTATACCGATCAACAACTTCACAAGTTGGATAAAGTCCAGCTTGATGAAAGTTGGAAATATGGACTCAGCGATTTCTTGCTCAGCCCGAAAATGGATGAGTTAAGAGAGTTTTTGCTGTTAGAGAAGCAAGCGCAGAAAGAAATCTATCCACCGAGCGGTTTGATTTTTAATGCATTCAATACGACACCTTTAGCACAAGTGAAGGTCGTGATTCTTGGGCAGGATCCTTATCATGGTCCGAATCAAGCCCATGGATTAAGCTTTTCGGTGCAAAAAGGTGTTGCACTTCCGCCATCTTTGCGCAATATTTTTCACGAATTACATGCAGATGTGGGTGTTGATATTCCTCGTCACGGTGATTTAACGCACTGGGCAGAGCAGGGAGTATTGTTACTTAACAGTGTACTGACTGTGGAAGCTGGGCAACCAACATCACATCAAAAGCGCGGTTGGGAACATTTCACGGATCATGTAATTGATGTATTAAATGAGCAACGAGAGCATATTGTATTTATCCTTTGGGGTGCATATGCTCAACGAAAGGGACAAAGAATTGACCCAAATAAACACCTGATTTTAAAAGCAGCACACCCATCTCCGCTGGCTGCAAATCGTGGTGGTTTTTTTGGCTGTAAAGTCTTTTCTAAAACAAATAATTATCTTAAACAAAATGGCATTGAGCCTATTGATTGGCAGCTGGACGCATGACACATTCTCCCGTACTAAAAAGTTATCATCCTGACATTCTTGTAGAAGAGGCGGTAAATGGTTGGCGTATTGTGCGTCTGAACCGCCCAAAGTCATTACATGCTTTAGATGAGTCAATCGTAACGGCTTTATTAGAGGTCTTTCAGGACTTTCATCATGACGATCAAGTCAAAGCCATTTGGCTGGATTCAACCACACCAAAAGCATTCTGTGCAGGTGGTGATGTACGTAAATTACGCCAGTTAGTGATTAACTCTGAAGTAGATGCTGCAAATAAATTCTTTGAGCAAGAATATGCACTGGATTTGTTGCTGCATAACTATGCGAAACCAGTATTGGTTTGGGGTGAAGGTTATGTCATGGGTGGTGGTTTAGGTCTATTTATGGCGGCGCCATTCCGTATGGTGACCCCATATTCACGTCTTGCCATGCCAGAAATCAATATTGGTTTATATCCTGATGTCGGGGCGACACGCTTCTTGGCAGACCGTGGTGCAATTGGTTTATTTACAGGTTTAACCGGCTCTATCATGACTGCTGCGGGTGCTTATAGCATTGGTTGGGCGACGCATATTTGTGATGCGCATCGTGATAAGGTATTAGATAAACTCATCAATATTGATTGGGGGCATTACCCTGCAGGTGATTTCCGTGCAATTGATGATACTTTAAATAGTTTACATCGTCCTGTAGGTCCTGGACCGCTACAGAATTCTTTGGATGTAATTCAAAGTGTCTGTCGTGGTGTCAATTTTGAACATGATTATGAGTCGATCATTGGTTTGCGAGATGCGCGCAGTGATTGGTTACGTCAAGCCAGCGAAAACTTGCAAAAAGGTTCTCCAGCTACGGCTGCGCTCACTTGGTTGTTGTGGCAGTGGGGTAAGCAGGTTCACTCTTGGAATGAAGTCTTTGAATTAGAAACCCAAATTTCTAACTGGAAAATTCGCCATGCTGACTTTGTCGAGGGGGTGCGTGCGCGTCTAGTCGATAAAGATTTGGCTCCAGAATGGGATAAAGGCACAGATTTATCCTTAAAAGGTATCCTGTCTGCTAACCCGCCAGTGACCACAATTGACAGCTGGAATCAATTGTTAAAACAATATGGTGTAATTGCCTAACTTAATGTCTGAATTCGAACTTTATTCCGATGAGTATTGGATGCAGCTTGCCTTTGAGCAGGCTGCAATCGCAGCATCTCAGCAGGAAATTCCTGTAGGGGCAGTTTTGGTCAGCCAAAATCAGATTTTGGGTAGTGGTCATAATGCTCCTATTTCAAAAATGGATCCTACTGCACATGCAGAAATTCAAGCTATTCGCCAAGCATGTCAGCATATGCAGAACTATCGCTTACCTGAAGACTCTGTGCTGTATGTCACTTTAGAGCCTTGTACGATGTGTGTTGGTGCGTTGATTCACGCGCGTGTTTCACGGGTGGTATTTGCCGCATTGGAACCCAAGGCTGGTTCCTTGGTGAGTGCGCGTAAATTGTTAGAAACAGGGTATTACAATCATCAATTTGATGTTGTGGCAGGTTGTTTGCAAGAGCAATGTTCACAGCAGTTGACTGAATTTTTTAAAATGCGCCGCGAGCAAAAAAAGCAAGAAAAGAAACTTGCAAAATAGAATATCTCCTAACTTCTTGATGAATATCATGTAGAATCTCATGACAATAATAATTGTCAAATTAGGAGAGTCATGTGGATTCTATCCAAGTACAGAAAAAATTTAATGCACCTCTTCAAGATGTATTCAATTTGTTGGCGCAGCATGCAACCTATAATGTTGCTTTTGCCCCGATACAGGTTGAACGCATTGTAGATTCATCAGATCCGCAACGTCCTGATGGACTCGGCTCGGTACGACGTTTAGGCTTTGGACCAGTCAAGCCACTCAAAGAAGAAATTACCCTGATGCAAGAAAACCAGCGAATTGAATATAAAATTATTCAGAATCCTTTAATTAAGCATCATATTGGTATTATTCAGTTCGAAGCTTTAAATCCAGAGTCGACAATGGTGACGTATACGATTGAATTGCAAGCACGTGTACCTTTTGTAAATAAATTAATTCTTGCACAGCTTAAATCTGCGATTAAACTAGGTTTTTCAAAACTCGCAAAATCTATATAAGGCAATAACGGAAAGGCAATGACAGTTAAGATTATTACCATCGATGGACCAAGTGGTTCAGGTAAAGGTACGCTCGCGGCAAAGCTGGCTCAGCATTATCAGTTTCATCTTTTAGATTCTGGTGCTTTGTACCGTTTATTGGGTTTGTCGTTGCATAAGCAAAACTTATTAGATGAATTAGAACAGCAGCTCGAGCGCTGTGCCGAAATTGCAACAAATTTAGACATAAAATTTGTGACAACTGCCAATGGAACGCAAGTTTTGCTGGATGGAGATGATGTAACGCAGACAATTCGCACAGAACGTGTCGGAGAGTTTGCTTCAAAAGTTGCAGCAATTCCAGTGCTTAGAACAGCATTATTTGAGCGCCAACGTGCTTTTGCGCAATTGCCAGGCTTGGTTGCTGATGGTCGAGATATGGCCACTGCGATTTTTCCAGAAGCTCAAGCCAAGATTTATTTGACGGCATCAGCACAATCTCGGGCAGAGCGTCGAGTAAAACAGTTGCAGGGTATGGGGCTGGATGTTAAAATAAACGACATTTTAGCTAATATTGAAGCTCGCGACAAACGAGACATGGAGCGAGAAGTTGCTCCACTCAAGCCAGCGGCAGATGCTTTTATTATTGATAGCTCTGAATTAAACATTGATGAAGTGTTTAATCTGATGACTCAATATATAGACAAGCGGTTAGCGAAGTAAAGAAATTTTTAGCGAAAGCATAGCTTGATCAGTTTTTATAAGGGACTATGTAGACGCATAACTAAACCGGCCTTGTCTGATCCAAGACCGCATACTTTATCGGGTATATCATGACCGAATCTTTTGCAGCCCTCTTTGAAGAAAGCGAATTAAACCTCAACGTTGAAAAGGGTGCTGTCATCCAAGGCGTTGTAGTAAGCATCGACTCTGACTGGGTAACAGTTGACACTGGCCTTAAATCTGAAGGCGTAGTTGACCGTGCTGAATTCTTAAACGAACAACGTGAACTTGAAGTTCAAGTTGGCGATACAGTTGATGTTGTTGTTGAAGCTCTTGACAACGGTATGGGCCAAACTGTTTTATCACGTGAAAAAGCGAAGCGTGCTGAAACTTGGACTAAACTCGAAAAAATCTTTGAAGATGGCGAAATCGTTACTGGTGTTATCTCTGGTAAGGTTAAAGGCGGTTTCACTGTTGACATCGGTCCAGTTCGTGCGTTCTTACCAGGTTCTTTGGTAGATACTCGTCCTATCCGTGACACGACTCACCTTGAAGGTAAAGAGTTAGAATTCAAAGTAATCAAACTTGATGCAAAACGTAACAACGTTGTTGTATCTCGTCGTGCTGTTATGGAAGCTGAATCTTCAGCTGACCGTGAAGCTCTTCTTGCTCAGCTTGAAGAAGGTCAAACAGTTACAGGTACAATTAAGAACCTTACTGACTACGGCGCGTTCGTTGACCTTGGCGGTATCGATGGTCTTCTTCACATTACTGACATGGCTTGGAAACGTATCAAGCACCCATCAGAAGTTGTTGAAGTTGGTCAAGAAGTTACTGTTAAAGTACTTAAATTTGACAAAGAGCGTAACCGCGTATCTTTAGGTCTTAAGCAATTAGGCGAAGATCCATGGTTAGCGATCATGAGCCGTTACCCTAAAGGTTCTATCGTTAAAGCTCGCGTAACTAACTTAACTGACTACGGTTGCTTCGCTGAAATCGCTGAAGGCGTTGAAGGCTTAGTACACGTTTCAGAAATGGACCACACAAACAAAAACATCCACCCATCTAAAGTTGTTCAGATCGGTGACGAAGTTGATGTTATGGTTCTTGAAGTTGATGAAGAGCGTCGTCGTATTTCTCTTGGTATCAAACAAACTCGTGCTAACCCATGGGAAGAGTTTGCTAAGAACCACGACAAAGGCGAAAAAGTTTCTGGTACGATCAAATCTATCACTGACTTTGGTATCTTCATCGGTTTACCTGGCGGTATCGACGGTCTAGTTCACTTGTCTGATATTTCTTGGAACGAACAAGGCGAAGAAGCTATCCGTCGTTACAAGAAAGGTGACACTGTTGAAGCGGTTATCTTGTCTGTAGACGCTGAAGGCAACCGTATCAGCCTTGGTATCAAGCAATTGAACAGCGATCCATTCAACGATTTCTTAGCTGCTAACGAACGTGGTGCTTTGGTTAAAGGTACTGTAACTGCAGTTGACGCTAAAGGCGCTACTGTTAAGTTGGCTGACGAAGTAGAAGCTCAATTAAAAGCTTCTGAAATCAACCGTGATCGCGTTGAAGATGCAACTAAATTCTTAGAAGTTGGTCAAGAAGTTGAAGCGAAAATCATCAACGTTGATCGTAAATCTCGCTCTATCAACTTGTCTATCAAAGCGAAAGACGAAGCTGAAGAGAAAGAAGCAGTTGCTAACTTGAAAACAGCTTCTGCATCTCAAGACAATGGTCCTAAGACTATTGGTGACTTGATCAAAGCTCAAATGAACCACTAAGTAGGTCGTATAAAATGTATTGTTAATGTAAATTAACTAATACTTTTTACACAAATACTGTAAACGGTAGCGTAGTATTTAATTATTGCGCTACCGTTTTGTATTTAAACAGGTTATTATCAGTTTAGGTACAAGTAGCTTGATAATTAAAGAGGTCGCCGATGACTACTGAAGCACTTAATAAGTCTGACTTAATTGAGCGTATTTCTCTAAAAAACCCGCATTTAGCGGAACCATTAGTGGAAGAAGCTGTTAAGATTATGATTGATCAAATGATCGCATCACTTTCGTCTGATAGCCGTATTGAAATTCGTGGTTTTGGTAGCTTCGCTTTACATCATCGTGAACCACGTATTGGTCGTAACCCGAAGACAGGAAAATCTGTTGAGGTTGCTGCTAAAGCAGTACCGCATTTCAAGCCTGGTAAGGCACTTCGTGATGCAGTGAATGAAGCAATAAATAAATAATAACAAGTGGGGTGTCTATGCGTTATGTGTTAGTCGCTATATTAATCATTTTATTTGGTTACTCCTTGGCCTTGGTTTTACAAAATGGCACTGAGGTTACGGTCGATTTGTTGTTTACACAAGTTCCAGCAATGCGTTTAGGCTTGGTTTTATTACTGACTTTGGCATTGGGTGTAGTAGTCGGATTATTACTTGGTGTTCAAGTATTCCGAGTGTTTCAAACAAGTTGGGAGATTAAGCGGTTGCGTAAAGACATCGATCATCTACGTAAAGAGCAGATACATGCGGCACAATTGGCTGCTGCTGAAGCTGCGGCAAATGTGAGACACGAGAAAACAGTCATGGATATTCAACCAGACAATAATCCACGTACTCCATTGTAATTAAGAATTGATATGATCTTAACAATTCGATGATGTTAATGATCTGTATTGAATAGCTCTACATGTGAATGTTAGAGCTATTTTTTTACTTATGAAAAGTCTAAACAGCCTAAACCTAAAAATGCAGTCATAATCATTGTGATAAGAATCACGATCATTAAAGAAAATTTTTTCTATGTAAAATAAGCGTAATTAAGCCATTAATAGTTTTACGCATGCCACTAAATTCATTTTTGGTGAATAAGGTTGGTTCGAGTGGATTGAAGTGCGGAATCTGTGTTTTGGGGTGAGGGTGATTACATTTGTTATCCTGCTGATCAAGTGCATATTGTTGATGTCTTGGAAGTTGATACAAGGTCTATGCGTATATCGGACCTAAGATGAGGGATGCCCCATTCAAGGTTTTTTTCATTATCCGAGCTTTCGCGCTTTGTTGATTGAGTTAATCACTTTATAATTAGCCGATTTTTATGTGATGGAACTAGACACGTGAGTATTATTGTTGCCCTAGACGCAAAAAGCCAATATGACGCCTTAACAATTGTAGATCAGCTTGATCCATCACTTTGTCGAGTTAAGGTGGGTAAAGAGCTTTTTACTCATGAAGGCCCATCTATTGTTAAAAATTTACAAGACAAAGGTTTTGAGGTTTTTCTAGATCTTAAATTTCATGATATCCCAAATACCACTGCTCAGGCTGTGTGCGCTGCTGCAGATTTAGGTGTGTGGATGGTGAATGTGCATGCCTCGGGTGGTCGTAAAATGATGGAAACCTGCGTAGAACGCTTAAAAGCGGGTAATTACCAAACCCAATTAATCGCGGTGACTGTTTTAACTTCAATGGGGCGTGAAGATTTACGCGATATCGGTTTAGATATCGAGCCAGTGGAACAAGTTAAGCGTTTGGCTAAGCTAACTCAAGAAAGTGGTTTGGATGGTGTGGTATGTTCAGCACAAGAAGCTAAACTACTTCGTGAGATGTTGGGACAGGATTTTGCTTTGGTGACCCCGGGGATTCGTCCAGAAGGTGCAAATGCAGATGATCAAAAACGCATTGTAACGCCTAAACAGGCGATGTTAGATGGTTCAACACATTTGGTGATTGGTCGCCCGATTACACAGTCGGCAAATCCAAGCCAAACTTTGCGCGATATTCTTGGTACAATCTAAGCTTCTTAGAGATTGTTATTAAAAAGCCGACATGAATGTCGGCTTTTTTTATATTAATGCATTTTAAATGGCGGCTAAAATACTGACCGCAATAGGAGCAAGTATTGAAAGAATAAAACCACTGACCATAGCGTGTGGAATGAAATCATTACCGCAAGCTTGTTTAACCATTGGAAGTGAAACATCCATCGCGGTTGCTGCTGCTGAAGCAATTGCAGAACGTGGGTAACGCCAACCAATACAATACATTAGTAAAATTGCGATAATTTCGCGGAACAAATCATTGATTAAGGCAATACTTCCAAGTTCTGCCGATTTAAGCTCAGAAATCACAATCCCGCTCATCGAGTAAAAACCATATCCTTGGGAGAGCATGATAATGTCTTTGAGCTGAATGTGCTTGAGAAACAGGCTCGCTAGCAAAGCCCCTGCGATTGACCCGATGATACAGCCGAAAGGTACAAGTAAAATTTTCAGGTTAAGCCAAGATCGATCTAATGGACTAAAGGCAAGATCAAGTCCAATCAAAAACATAAACACCAGTAAAAGGTACCAAGTATTTACTTGAAAACTAACGGCATGATGCTCGAGGGTTTTCGCAATAATAAAACCAACGGCTAGGGCTAAACAGGCATAAGAAATGCTTAGAAAAGATTTTAACAGTAGTGCGAGTGAGATTTTGCCTGACATGGGTTGTAGGCCGATAAACTTATATAAGGCAAAGCAGCAAAAAAAAGCACCGAGTGTTGTGAATAAGGCTAAAGTGATCGCACTGCTGAGGATTTGTGAAGACCCGCTCATATCTTGTAGGGCATGGGTGAATTCCATGCTTATTGCAATGAGTAGGATATAAGAAAAATAGGGCAATACTTTAAAGCAAAACTGGATAAATGCTGTTGGAATTTTTTTCGCAAAAATATACCCAGTGGCTAAACAGACAAGTAGTTGGGTGATCAGAATAAGGGCTTGCATAGATGAAAGGATTTATTAGAGTTACATCATCATAACGTAATGCTATGGATTATACAGGTATCTAAAATAAATATAGTGATAGATTAAGTCTGCCAAGAAGGCTGTAATATTTTTATACGATTGTAGTTTGATAGATTCGGCAATTTCCAAATGCTTAGAATTGGGTTAAAAAATGGGTTCTAAACCTTATTGAAACAAATATGAAAAGATCCATCCTCAGTCTAATGTATTTAATACAAGCAATGCGTAAAGCTGAGATTGATGTTGATCAGCAATTGAGTAGTATTGGTTTAAGTGCAGATGCGCTGGATTCGACAGCGATTATTCACCCGCGTTTAGAGCGAGATGTATTAAAGGTCTTAGGACAGAATATTGCGCCTGAACGGGGACTTTATATAGGTCAGCATTATGCTCTAGCTGGCTATGGACCTTTGTTAATGTTGTTGGTCACCAGTGATACCATAAGAACGGCTTTGGAAAAAGTCATAGCGTATCAGCCTTTAACGCATTTAACGGCAAAGTTAAGCCTGAAGTTTCAAAATCATCAGGTGGCATTGTGTTATGACGCACCGGATTTAACGGATGAATTAAATATGCTCCGTGCGCAATCTGAATTGGCTGGAACGTATAAATTTATTCGAGAATTATATAAAAAAATGGGGCTTTCCGTACCGCAGTTAAAAGTCGAACTGCCGTTTGCACCGCCTGAGAATAGTGAAATCTTGTCTATATATCAGGCGTATTACGGGGCTGAAATCGTATTTTCGCAGCAACAAGCAGCGTTCTGGTTTGATGAGGCGGTACTGGATATTAAAATACCATCAGCGGATCAGATGACTTTTCGGATTTACGATTACAAATGTAAGGCGGAAATGAAGCGGCTCTTACAAGAGCCAGCATTGCCTGATTTGGTAGAGCGTGTGCATGATTATTTGGATTTACAGCATGGCTCTATTCCGACTATGGCAGAAACCGCTCAAGCATTACATATTCCTGAACGTACATTGAGACATCAATTACAGCAGTTAAACAGCAGTTATAAACAAATTCGTGAGCAATTGATCAAAGAGAAAGCTTTGAGGTTAATTGAATATCAGGAGTACACCATAGAAATGATAGCTGAGTTACTGGGTTATTCTGAACCTGCAGCCTTTAACCATGCCTTTAAACGTTGGTTTGGTCGAAGTCCAAGGCAGTATTCTAAGTAGCTTTTTGGCACTCATGCCAAAGTTTTATTTATTGTTTCTTAATTTTCGTTATACTTTCGTCAGACCAAAATAGTAATCAAGATATGTCGGATTTAAATCTTCACAGCACCGCCTTTGCACCCTTATCGCCAGCTGAACGTTATGCGCAAGCCTTGGCTTCTGGACAATTTATGCCCGATGAAGCACAAGCTCAAGCTGTGCATGAATTAGATCGTGTCTGGCAAGAATTGATTCAGCGCTATAAAGCATCGAAGAAAGCATTCCGTCGCTTTCGTCGTCAAACTTCCCCGCAGGGTGTGTATATGTGGGGTGGGGTGGGTCGTGGTAAAACATGGTTGATGGATCAATTTTATGAATCGATTCCATTCCGTCGTAAAACACGTATGCATTTTCACCACTTTATGCAATTTGTGCATCGTGAATTAAATAAATTGTCAGGTCAGCGCAATCCGCTAGATGCTGTGGCAGATCAAATTTACAAAGATGCAGTAATCATATGTTTTGATGAATTTTTTGTGTCGAACGTGACTGATGCAATGATTCTAAGTGATTTGTTCCAAAAGTTATTTAGCCGCGGTGTTACTTTAGTGGCAACTTCGAATATTGCTCCAGATGGTTTATATAAGAATGGCATTCATAGAGATCGCTTCATTCCCACGATTGAGATGGTGAAGAAGAACTGTGCTATTTTAAATGTAGACGCTGGGGTTGATTATCGTTTGCGCGTGTTAAAACAGGCGCAGTTGTTCAAGCATCCGCTGACACATGATCATAAGGTCTGGATTGCGCAACGTTTTACGGCATTAACTCAAACACAACACCAATCACAAGAACCGATTGTGATTAATAGCCGTTTAGTTGAAACGATTGGTCATACCGAAGATGTTTTATGGTGTGAATTCTCGGAATTGTGTTTTAAACCAAGAAGTCCTGCTGATTTCATTGAGATTGCAAATATCTATAACACGGTATTGGTGAGTAATGTTCCGCATCTAACGGATTATTTATCTGAAGGAACCCGCCGATTTATTTATCTGGTTGATGAATTTTATGACCGAGGAGTCAAATTATTGCTGACTTCGGAAGATGCGATCATTGATATTTATCAAGGGGATAAATTGGCATTTGAAATTGAGCGGACGCGTTCAAGATTGCTGGAAATGCAGTCGGACGAATATTTGCATTCAGAGCATCGTTTAATTGAGAAATCTGCTAAAGATTTTAACGAATAAATAAAAAAACGCCATGAAATGGCGTTTTTTTATGGCTAAAAGTATTGTATGTTAAATCGACATTTTGCTTGTTTATAGGAAATGGTGGGGATTCAACAAGAAATGATAATAAGTAATTGGGATGAGTTTGTTGTGTGTTCTGAACTTAAGTCTAATTTCGACATTTCTAAAACTTAATACACTGTAAAAAGAGTATTCATGGAAGTAATAATACAAGCTTAATAGCATTTAATTTGATGATGTCAATATTTATTTTAAAGAAAATGCTTACTATTTAGGAATGTGATATTACTATTCAGCAAAGTATAAATCGGTATACTAGAATCTCTTGTTATAAAAAGTAGCAATATCAGGAAAGACAATGACTGTACGTATTCAAAAAGGTAAGTTAGCGATTGCTAAAGAACTTTACGATTTCATCGAGAATGAAGCTTTACCAGGTTCTGGTTTGGACAGCGAAACATACTGGAAAAACTTTGAGCAAGTCGTTGTTGATCTTAGCCCAAAAAATAAAGCGCTTTTAGCAAAGCGTGAAGATCTTCAGGCTAAAATTGATGAATGGCACCGCAACAACACATTTGAATTAGAGGCTTACAAAGCTTTCCTTAAAGAAATTGGCTACTTGTTACCAGAAGTAGAAGATTTCCAGATCAGCACAGAGAATGTTGATGAAGAAATTGCTCTATTGGCAGGACCGCAATTGGTTGTGCCTGTGCGTAATGCTCGTTATTGCTTAAACGCGGCAAATGCTCGTTGGGGTTCACTCTACGATGCACTTTACGGTTTTGACGTCATCTCGGAAGAAGGTGGTGCAGAAAAAGGCAAGGGGTATAACCCGGTACGTGGTGACAAAGTTATCGCGTTTGCTAAAAACTTCTTAAATGAAACTTTCCCGCTTGCTCAAGGCTCACATGCTGATGCAACTCGTTATGCAGTGGAAAATAACAAATTAGTTGCAACGCTGAAAGACGGTTCAACAACTGGCTTGGCACATGAAGCACAATTTGTGGGCTTTAATGGCGAAGAGGCGAGTCCATCAGAAGTTGTACTGCTCAATAACGGCTTACATGCGATTATTGAAGTAGATGCGACAAGTCCAGTTGGTCAAACGGATGCGGCTGGTGTAAAAGATTTAGTGCTTGAAGCCGCAATTACGACTATTCAGGATTTAGAAGATTCTGTTGCTGCTGTAGATGCTGAAGAAAAAGTAGAAGGCTACCGTAACTGGTTGGGCTTAATGAAGGGTGATTTGCAAGAATCTATCGAGAAAAATGGTAAGACCATTACTCGTAGCTTGAATAAAGACCGTACCATTAAGAACTTGATTGGTGGTACAACCACTTTACATGGTCGTTCATTAATGCTTCTCCGTAATGTTGGTCACCTGATGACTAACCCAGCAATTTTGGTTGATGGCGAAGAGATTTTTGAAGGAATTATGGATGCTTTGGTAACGCCATTACTCAGCGTTGCGGACATTCGTGGTGAAAACGAGAATAAAAACTCTCGTAAAGGTTCAATGTATATCGTTAAACCGAAAATGCACGGTCCAGAAGAAGTTGCCTTTGCGGTTGAGTTATTTGAGCGCGCAGAGCAAGCCATTGGTTTACCGGCTAAGTCTATTAAAATCGGTATTATGGATGAAGAGCGTCGCACATCAGTGAACTTGAAGAACTGTATTGCGGCGGCAAAAGATCGTACGATCTTTATTAATACGGGCTTTATGGATCGTACTGGTGATGAAATCCATACGTCTATGGAAGCTGCGGCAGTCGTTCGTAAAGAAGCAGTGAAAACACAAAAATGGATCGCAGCATACGAAAACCGTAACGTTGCCATTGGTTTAGCGTGTGGCTTACAAGGTAAAGCGCAAATTGGTAAAGGTATGTGGCCTAAGCCAGATAGTATGAAGGATATGTTGGCGACTAAGGCGGCTCATCCAAATGCTGGAGCTTCGTGTGCTTGGGTACCATCTCCGACTGGTGCTGCGCTTCACGCTATGCATTACCATCAAGTGAATGTTAAGGCACGTCAAGACCAATTAAAAGCAGAAGAAATGCTTTCTTTGGATGATTTGTTAACACCTCCATTTGCATCTGACACCAATTGGTCAGCCGAAGAAATTAACAACGAACTTGAAAATAACTGTCAAGGTATTTTGGGTTACGTGGTACGTTGGGTTGATTTGGGTGTGGGTTGTTCGAAAGTTCCAGACATCAATAACGTAGGTTTGATGGAAGACCGTGCAACATTACGTATCTCTTCGCAACATGTTGCGAACTGGTTGCGTCATGGCATCGTTACTCGTGAACAGGTTGAAGAAGTTCTTAAGCGTATGGCAAAAATTGTCGATGGTCAAAATGCTGATGATCCATTGTATACACCAATGGCAACAGATTTTGATAACAATATTGCCTTCCAGGCGGCTTCAGATTTGATCTTTAAGGGTGGTGTACAACCTTCAGGTTATACTGAGCCGTTGTTACATGCTGCACGTTTAAAATTAAAAGGTTATACAGGCGACTAAGTTGCTTGTTAAGAAAAAAGCCTCTTCGGAGGCTTTTTTTATGGGGAAAATATATGGCATAGAGGTGCGGATAGGTGGTGAAGAGCTTAAAGCTATATTTCGGATTACTAAAGTAATAGCCTGATCGACTTATCGTTTAATATTAAGTAGATCAGGAGGTTATCTGGGGGAATAATTTAACGGTTGAGATTGTTAAAAATGTGCTTCAGGCTATCCATCATTTTTTCTATCTGAAGTGGAGTAAGACCTTCAAAAGATTGTTCTAACACTGCATTAGTTAAATCATTAATTTTATAAGTCATTTCATTGCCCTTTTCCGTTAGTACAACACGGGTGATTCGGGCATCATCTTCACAAGAGTAAGTATTAACTAAACCTTCATCCTTGAGTCGGTAAACGATTTTAGTTGTGGTCGACATTTTTGAAACGACCATGTCGGAGAGCTCTGAAACACTAGCATGTGGTTTGGATTTGAGTGCGAGCAAGATACGACGGCGTGAATTGTCTAGACCATATTTTTTTAGGACTTGATCGACCTTTTGTACGTGCTGCGAATAAACTTGAGTCACCCAAAAAAACGGGAAATTTTCTAAGGTGAAGTCATCAGAGCTTGGTAAAAACTTCGCATACTTTTTAGTCATTTGTGATTTCCGTCATTTATTTTTATATTACTTAATTTTATGAGGAAAAACTCACGTTAAGCAATATAATTGTGATGAAATTGTTGAAAACAAAGAGGTTGGTCTGAGTTTTAAGCCAAATTAAGCGGGACGACAATGTATTTCTGTTGTTGCTCGTTTATTCTTATGCACTTCAAATTTCCATTGTTTATCGTCCAAGCATTGGCAATAGAATCAATGGTCGTGAAGGTTAATGCTTGTTCCTTTGCCATAGCAATTCATCCTGTAAATTTGTTGTATTTGAATTGCACGCATGCACCGCTTAGGGGGTAACAACAGCATGGCAAAACAAACTTCTTGTTATTTTAGTGTAAAAAAATAATTTTAAAACTGGCTTTGTTTACAAAACATTTCAATTGTTAGTCACATTAATATAAGAAATTAATTCATTTATTTTTGAAATATTTTTATATAACAATAACTTATTTAAGTTCATTTCCTTTTTAAAAATCATGAAATGTGGATGGTGACTGAATGGTTTTCTTGTTTTGTGACAATCAACTTAATCAGTGTTGTTGAATTGTACATTTAAATATTATGTGAATCTATGTGTGAAATCAAATCTAATCTTTTGATTTTGTAAAAAAATAAAAAAAGTAATTACAAAGTCTTAAGAGTATGCATAATAAAACCGTCTATAGTTGAAAAGAGGTTATACATGGATCCGTCGCCGTGCAGGTCTAGTTTGTCGAATTTACACCTTGAGTTTTTTGAGGTGGTGAAATAATGGAATTCTTATTAGATCCAGGTATTTGGGTTGGTTTGCTTACCCTAATCGTTTTAGAAATTGTCTTAGGTATTGATAACCTAGTCTTTATTGCCATTTTGGCCGATAAATTACCACCAGAACAACGTGATAAAGCACGTGTTATTGGTCTTTCTCTCGCATTAATTATGCGTTTAGGGCTTTTGTCCGTTATTTCTTGGCTGGTCACATTGACTAAGCCGCTGATACAAATTGCAGATCTATCATTTTCGGGGCGAGATTTAATTTTGCTCTTTGGTGGCTTGTTCTTGGTTTACAAGGCTGTGACGGAATTGCATGAGAAGATGGAGGGTAAGCCCGAAATCAAATCAACCTCATCGGTTGTCTATGCAGGTTTCTGGGCTGTTGTGGCGCAAATCATTGTCCTTGATGCGGTCTTCTCGCTCGACTCGGTTATTACTGCCATTGGTATGGTGGACAATATTTATGTGATGATGGCGGCAGTGACGATTGCAGTAATCGTGATGTTGTTTGCATCAAAGCCACTAACCAGTTTTGTGAACCGTCATCCAACAGTAGTTATTCTTTGTTTAAGCTTTTTATTGCTGATCGGGATTAGTTTGATTGCTGAAGGCTTTGGTTTCCATATTCCAAAAGGCTATATTTACTCGGGTATTGGTGTGGCTATTTTGATTGAAGCCTTTAATCAATATTCAAAACGTAATGTGGCGAAACATGAATCTAAAATACCACTGCGTCATCGTACTGCGGATTCAATCTTAAAATTGATGGGTGGTAAAGTTGAGTCATCCCAATTAGATGCTGAGCAAATTGAAGCACAAGAAGCATTTGCTGCTGAAGAGCGTTATATGATTGGAGGGGTGTTAACCTTAGCTGAGCGCTCAGTCGCTTCAATCATGACGCCGCGAAATCAAATTTCTTGGGTGGATATTAATGATACTCCCGAGAAGATTCGTGAGCAGGTTTTGGCGGTTCCACATAGTTTATTTCCAGTTTGTCGCGGCAGTTTGGATAAAGTAATTAGTGTGGTACGTGCTAAAGAGTTATTGGATGTCTTGGATGATGGCGAAGAAGCTTTAAAAGCTTTGATTAAGCGTCAGCGCCCGATTTTCATTTTTGAAAAAATGAAGGTTATTGATGCCATTAATACCCTTAGAACTTCAAAAGGTTCTTTGGTTTTGGTGACCGATGAATTCGCAAATGTTAAAGGTTTGATTTCTCCTTTGGATGTCTTTGAGGCAATCGCAGGTGAATTCCCTGATGCAGATGAGCAGCTTGATTTAGTCAAGATTGATGCAGAAACTTGGAAAGCATCAGGAATGCTAGATTTATACCAATTAGAACTTGAATTGGGAATGCTGGATCTGGTTGAAGAAGATGCGGGTTATATGAGTGTTGCCGGCTTGATTCTGGATAAGACCCAAGGTGATGTCAAGGTGGGTACCCAATTAGATTATCATGGCGTTCACTTTGAAGTGACTGAACTGGATGAGAATCGAATTAAATATGTCACGATTATTTATCGTCACTAAATTTGATTGATAAAAAAGCCCGAAATTCTCGGGCTTTTTTTATAAAAAGGTTATTAAGCAAGATTGGAGCGTGTTGTTGGCTAAATGTCGAAACTAGATCCTGAATTGTTGTTCAATAACTTGCCATAAGTTGCGGTGTGATTTGCGGAACATGTGCATATGGCCAATGCTTTTGTGCTGATATTGCTGAGGTTTAAGTTCAATCATAGAGGTAGTGGCATTTGGATAGAGCTGAAGAAAAGCATTTACATTAGCAGGGGTAGCAATTTCATCATCAGAGGCCCAAATGGCAGTAATCGGGCATGTAATTTCAGTATGAAAGTCCGGTAGTTTTTCTTTTTTCACCGCATGCATGACATAACCCTGTGTCCCGCAAAATTGTGCCCATTGTTTGGCAACCTTCTTGGGTAGATTTTCTCCCATTCCAATCATTTTGGTTGCACCATAGCCTTTCAGTTTGTTAGAAATTGGGAAAACAATATGAAACATAACTGGTGCAAGAAATTTGGTTTTACCTTTGAGGTTGTGAACATGACCTGTGGAACCTGCTACGGCAATGACTTTGGCGACTTTAGCATGGTTGGGGCTAATGCCTAAAAGTTGCCCGCCCGCGCTATGACCGAGCAAAATCATTTTTTCTTTAGCGGTATGTGCGAGTAAGCAGTCTATCGCTGCTGTAATGTCTAATTGACCCCAGTCAACAATACTGGCATTAGACTGTTTAAGTGGACCGTGAAGGGAAGCACCGATACCTCTAAAGTCAAAACTCATGACGGTGTAGCCCAAGCTACTCAGCCATTCTGCATAAGCATGATAAAACTCCTTAACAATTCCGGTTGCAGGGCAAATCAGGACTGGAAAGGGTTGATTTGCGCTATTGGGGGTGTGATAGAGTTTGGCGCTGAGTAGGTATCCATCTGCACATTTGATTTGAATGGACTTGGGTGAGGTGGTATTCATTATGACTATTCGATTCGTTGTTTGTCATTACTTTATCTAAGTTCTAAAAAGAAACTTGTATAATCTGTGACTTTAAAGTCAAAAATAACAGAAGAAAAGGGTAGGTATGGAGTTAAATGGATGGACATTTGCGGTGAAAATTTCCGTGATTTTTAGTGGGGTATTTTTATGGGTAGGCATGCTGACAGGGGTTTGGAAATATTGGCAGATCAAACAATCAGTACAAGCGCGTGCCCATTATTATGTAGACATTGCACATCGCAGTAGTTTGTTGTACGCCCCTGCAAGTTTAATTATAGCTGTGATGGCTAAGCTTACGGTTTGGTCTGAAAGTTGGACGACGGTATTTGTGCTGACTAATCTAATATTTTTTAGTGCTTCAATTGTTAGTTATATTCTGCATGGTTTTTTGAAAGATACTTCCAATCAATTTAAAATTCCACACCAGCTAGGGAGTCGGATTTTACCGAAATGGATGATGTTGTGCTTTATGCTGGCTTTGATTGTAGGGGAATTATTTGCAACGGGGATGTTGCTTATAGGCACAATTTTATATTTATTTTGAGAAATACAGTTTTAAAGATGGATGAATAATCATCCATCTTGTTAATCGGTTTGCTTGGACTTTTTCTGGGAACGATATTTCTGATCAATAATCGCCCAGCTATAAAATGCAGCAGAGACAAAAAGCGCGTAGGCAAAATATTCGGCTTTTAGGTGTCCTTGAATTAATCCATGAAATAGCAAAGTTAACATTAAGGCCACAGTGGTGCTTAAATAGGTGACCATGTTTTTATTTGCCTTCAGAGCGTTAATGAAGACTTGCTTGTTGAAATGTAATGATAACATCTCCATCCCTCCTATAAGTTTGACCGAAATCTAAGTGTTTTGGTCGGATTGGTTACTTATGTTGTACTGCGTATTTAAGGGTATTTCAATAGCGAATACCTTTATTTAATGAAAAAAGTATTGCATATATGAAAATTTATATGTTGGATTGTTTATTTTATAAATAGTTCATATTTCATTTGGTAATGAAATTCCCAGCATACTGTGATTACACGATATGCATGTTTAAACTAGATTTATATGCCTGACACTTAGCCTAATCCGATATTCGGAAAAACTTAATTGTGCTTAAGTCTTATAAAGCAAAAATTAGACCAGTTTTTGATGGGAGAGGGATTTGCAGATTGTGGGTGATCACTCGCAGGGCGAGTTATTGCTTGAAGCTGCGAAAAGTAAACAATAAAGGTTGATTTGGGTAAAACCGACATTTATTGGTCACACTTAAAATCGTCTTTGGGTAAAATCGGATTTTAATCACAAATTGAAAGTTTATTTTCTAAATTTGTCGCAGATCAAAGCAATAACCAAGACCACTAAAGATGGGATTAGCCACGCGAGGTTTTGTTCATTTAAAGGCAAATGTTGAATTGCTTCAGGTAAAAAAGCATTTAATTCAGCAGCTTTTAAGCCTTCTAGAATGCCAAAGATAAAGGCAATCGCTGTTACAGGGGCAATTACAGCAGGTGGATTTTTCCAGAACTTAGCAAAGAAGCTCAGCATAATGACCACGATTGCTGGTGGATAAATTGCACATAATACAGGTACTGACACGGCAATCAGTTTGGTTAAACCTAGGTTTGAAATGAGTAGAGAAAAACCAATCAAAATGAAGACTAAAACTTTATATGGAATTTTAGTCAGTTCTGAAAAGTATTCTGCACAAGCACAAGTTAAACCAATTGCGGTTACCATGCAGGCAAGGAAAATCATACCTGTTAGGAAGATTGAGCCCAAATCACCAAAAGCATGTTGTACATAAGCATGCAAAATAATTGCGCCATTGGCAGCATTTGGTGCAACTTCGTGGCTGCCTAAGCCTAGCTTAAATAAACTGAGATAAACCAGTGTTAAGCCAATACCGGAAATAAGGCCTGCAATGACCGCGTATTTGGTCACGAGTTTTTTGTCAGTAACACCACGTGAGTGAATCGCGTGAATAATCACAATACCAAAAACTAATGCGCCTAAAGTGTCCATGGTAAGGTAACCATTGACAAAGCCTTCAGATACAGGGCTTGTTGCATAATTATGAATTGCTGGTGGAATGTATCCAGCTGGAATTAAGAATGCAGCTATACCAAGAATAGCTAGAGAAATGATCTTAATTGGTGCAAGGAAATGTCCCACGGTATCCAGTAGTTTGTTTGGATATAGTGAAACCAAAGTCACAATAGCAAAATAGATGACACTGTAAATAAACAGGCTATTTGCTGATGTACCAAAATAAGATGAGAACCCAATTTCATAAGAAACTGTCGCGGTTCGTGGTGTGGCAAAGAGTGGTCCAACAGCCAAATAACAGACAACTGTTAAGATTAAGCTGGCAACTCGGCCTAGGGGTGAGCTAAGCAGTTGAATTGAACCTTCAACACGTGAAAGTGCAATAATGGTAATTACAGGTAAACCAACAGCAGTAACGAGAAAGCCAGCGGCAGCTAGCCAAACGTGTTCACCTGCTTGTTGAGCAACAATAGGAGGAAAGATAATGTTGCCTGCTCCAATGAACAGAGCAAAGGTCATAAAACCTAAGGCAATAATATCTCTAGTACGAAGATTCGTCATATCAGGAGAAGCATTGACTCAAAACACGCGATTCTAGTAGAAAAATAAGGACTTGGGAAAATTTTTTATAGGTAATATGAATTTTTTTTATACAATCTTTCGAGTATTTAAGGGTGTGTTTTAAATATATTGCTGAAAATTGGTGAAAAAATGCTAAACAGGCTGTTTAGAAGGTTTATATTTTTATGTCGCAAATGACCTGCATTTCTTGAGTCTGGTTGGAAATGGGGAGGAGATTGCGAATACGGCTTTTTTTAATGAAAAGGATTATAATGCCAGCATCATTTAAGAGGGTGAGGATATGCTAGCTGCTTCAGTAGTCATTAAAACTGAACAAGATATTGAAAAACTGCGTGTGTCAGGGCGATTGGCAGCGCAGGTTTTGGCAATGATTGGCGAGCATGTTAAACCAGGGGTGAGTACCGAATATCTGGATGATATTTGTTACGACTATATTGTGAATACCTTAAAAGTCACACCTGCCAATATTGGCTACTATGGTTACACCAAAACCACGTGTATTTCTCCTAATGAGGTGGTTTGTCATGGTATCCCTTCTGCAACTCGAATCTTGCAGGATGGAGATATTATTAATATTGATGTGGCGATCATTAAGGATGGTTATTTTGGTGATACCAGTCGCATGTATTATGTGGGAAGTATAAAACCCGAGGCAAAAAAACTGGTCGATACAACTTACGAAGCCATGCTAGCAGGTATTCAAGCAGTCAAACCTGATGCAACCCTAGGTGATATTGGTTTTGCGATCCAGTCTGTGGCGCAGCGCGAAGGTTTTAGTGTGGTGAAGGATTATTGTGGGCACGGCATTGGAAAGGTTTATCATGAACAGCCAAGTGTTCTGCATTATGGTCAACCAGGACAGGGTTTAAAGCTTAAGCAAGGTATGGTCTTTACCATTGAACCAATGATTAATATTGGTCGGGGTACAGTTAAAGAGCTAAAAGATGGCTGGACTGTGGTGACGACTGATAAATCATTATCGGCACAATGGGAACATATGGTTGCTGTCACGGAAACGGGATTTGAATTGCTCACGCCATGGCCTGAAGGGACTGGAGACTATCCTGAAATCAAGTGACAAAGTGATGAAATTATGCATTAGACTTAAGTCTAATTGGTGTGCTTGATCGGCTATATTAATCGTTATTTTTGATTTATTTAGAATAGGATGATATAGATCGCTGGGCTGTAGAATGTCTGAGTGACTTCTATTATTGTTTTTTTCTATTTGATTGATTTGTGCTCAATCCATAAAATGCACGCCAAGATTCTAGCTGTAGTTTCTTGTTTCTCTTTTTCAAGCTTATCCTCCTCGGATAAGCTTTTTTTTTGAATATTTATGCAGGATTTCGAGTGAGATGCTCAACAAGATAATCAATAAAGACGCGAACGGCAGGGAGTTGTCCTCTACGTGACGGATAAACGGCATGAAAAATGCCGTGCGGTGCTTTCCACTCAGGCAGTACACGAACTAATTCACCAGTTTTCAGGTAGTCCTGCACAATTGAGTCTGGAAGTAAGGCAATGCCACAGTCTTGACGGGCTAATTGCGCTAGCATCATCAAATCTGAACCCATCACAACTGGATTCACTTTGACTTTTTTCTGATGGTTCTGATTGTCATGTACAATAATTTGCTGATCTAAATGTTCATCGGCCATGCTTAAAATATGATGATGTGCTAAATCTTCAGGCTGTTTTAATTCGCCAAACTGATTTAAGTAAGCTTGGCTGGCGAATAAATGTTGTTCGATATATTCAAACTTTCTTAAAATCAAACTTGGATCATCATCCAGATTTGAACGAACTCGTAGGGCTAAATCAATACCTTCATTAATGACATCGACTCGTCGGTTGCTCACTAAAAGTTGAACTTTAATTTCAGGATATTTCTTGAGAAAGCCCGGCAAAATTTTGGTCATTTCGTTTTGAGCAATCGATACGGGTAAGCTGACTTTAATCACACCGCGAGGTTCTACACTGAGGTGGTCGACTAGGTCATGTGCGGCTTGCGCAGCATTCATCATGACTTGAGCGTGTCGGTAGACATTCATGCCGATTTCAGTCACTGCAAAATGCCTTGAGCTACGTTGTATTAATCGAACACCAAGATGCTCTTCTAAATTATAAACGCGACGACTGAGTTTTGATTTGGGGATATCTGTGGCTCGTTCTGCTGCGCTAAATCCGCCATGTTCGACCACTAGGGCAAAACAATAAAAATCATCAAGATCGGATAACATTTATAATTCCATTTATGCAACGATATTTGAAATTTAGATTTAATGTTGCAACTTGTCAATTTTAAAATCGTATGTGGATGACATATAAATTTTGTGATGAATCCTTTAGACTGCCATTTATTTGCTAAAGATGATGAAAGATGTTTCAACAGATCATTGAGGTGAACTCGGCTGACAGTAATATCTGCTGTCCAATTTGCCAGCATGCAGTGGTGGATTGGTCTGAGGAACAATATGTTCAGCCTTGTGAGCACACTTTGTTTATTGCTATGGATTTGGGTTTTGAGTTTATTGCTGATCGTTTTGAACAGCAGATGCCACGTTCAGTCGATGAAATTCACGCAGATGAATCGGCTAATTTTTTTGAAGAAATCCAGAAAGCTCATTATGAAGGTGTGATTTTGGTGCGTTCGGAGTTGGGTGTCGAGAATATGTATCGTTATACAGGTTTTGCAGCCATTTAAGGGCAGTGATTGAATAAAAAAGCTCCTTAAAGGAGCTTTTTTATTGGGGATTAACCTTCGATTTCTTCTTCGATGTCATCATCCGCCGTATCCATACCGAGTTCTTTGAGTTTGCGGGTCAGTGTATTACGCCCCCAACCTAAAAGTTCAGCCGCATGGCGTTTGCGACCACGCGTTTGTTGTAGCGCGGCATTAATTAAGGTGCGCTCGAACATTGGCGTGGCTATGTCTAAAATTTTCATTTCGCCATTTTTGAGTTTTTGAATTGCCCATTGACCCAATAGCTCATCCCAGTGATGGAGCGAGATACGATCGAAATGAGGTGTTGCAGCTTGTTCAGAAGATTTCTCAATCGGAATTTGTTTCAATTCAGAAGGTAAGTCTTCTGGATAGACTTCACGACCTGTAATCATGACGGTCAACCAGCGACAGGTATTTTCTAGCTGGCGCACGTTACCTGGCCATGGTAATTGCTGCATGTATTCTTGTGTTTCATGACGCAAGATTTTTGGGCTGACCCCAAGTTCTTTACCAGCACGTGCCAAGAAGTGCTGCGCCAGCATAGGAATATCTTCGCTACGGTGCGCAAGTTTTGGAATGTGAATACGAATCACATTAAGGCGATGGTATAAGTCTTCGCGGAAACGACCTTCATTGACCAGCTTTTCTAAATCTTGGTGGGTTGCGGCAACAATTCGCACATCGACTTTTACTGGGATATGTCCACCGACACGATAGAACTCGCCATCTGCCAGGACACGTAATAATCGTGTTTGAGTTTCAAAAGGCATATCGCCAATTTCATCGAGGAATAGCGTGCCACCATTGGCTTGTTCAAAACGGCCTTGACGTTGTGTATTGGCACCGGTAAAGGCACCTTTTTCATGGCCAAATAACTCAGTTTCAATCAGGTCTTTGGGAATGGCAGCCATATTTAAGGCAATAAAAGGTTTGCTGCTACGTGGTGAGTGGCGATGTAAAGCATGTGCCACCAACTCTTTACCAGTACCGGATTCGCCATTAATCAGCACGGTAATATGGGATTGGGACAAGCGACCAATGGCACGGAACACTTCTTGCATTGCAGGAGATTCACCAATAATCTCGGTAGACTGAATTGGTGAAACTGTTTTGGCAGATTCTTGTTGTTGTAGCTTGGTGATGTGCAAGATAGCGCGGTTGACCAATGCTAAAGCTTCATCAATATCAAAAGGTTTCGGTAGGTATTCAAAAGCACCTGTTTGATAACTCGATACAGCTGATTCAAGATCCGAGTGCGCCGTCATAATAATGACCGGTAAATCAGGATAGTTGCTCTTTACTTTTGCTAAAAAGGTCAGACCATCAATTCCCGGCATACGAATGTCAGTTAAAATGACATCAGGGGCATCGGTGGCAAGTTGATCTAAAGCAGATTGAGCTTCTTCAAAACTGGTGACATCGAAACCTTCTTCTTTGAATGTTTTTTCTAGCACCCATCGCATGGCGCGATCATCATCAATTACCCATATTTTATTTCGCGACATGGTTAGACTCCCAAGGTAAATATAAGCTAAATACTGTTTTTCCAGGAACAGATTGACATTCAATCATTCCGTTATGTTGATGCATTATGTTTTGTGCAATACTGAGTCCCAAGCCTGTGCCTTTGGCACGACCTGTGACCAGTGGGTAAAAAACTGATTCTAAAATTTCTTCTGGTACGCCAGGCCCGTTGTCTTCAATGTCGACTCTGACCGCTGAACGATTCAGCACACCATTAATGGTGACCAAACGTTGAATGCGTGTTCTTAACATCAGTTCAGGCTGATGTTCGGTAAAGAAATCTTTATTTTCCATCATAGCCTGTACGGCATTGACGCTGATATTCAGCATTACTTGAATCAGTTGATCTCGATCGGCTTTGACTTCAGGTAGTGACAAGTCATAGTCTCGAGTAATCTTAATTTTCTTTTTGGTTTGATTGGCAATCAGTGAGCGGACGCGTTCCAGGGGTTCATGCACATTCACGGGTTCATAGCTAGGTAATTGACGTGAACCGAGCATGGTATCAGCAAGATTACGCAGTCGATCCACCTCACTAATAATAATGTCAGTGAACTCGGCGTACTCTGGATTATTTAAGCTACGCGCGAGAAGTTGAGTCGCGCCTCGAATGCCACCTAAAGGATTTTTAATTTCATGTGCGACACCACGAATCAGTTGGCGTGCGACTTGATGTTGCTGAATTAAATTTTCTTCTTTGGAAATTTTCAGCATCCGATCAATTGGATTTAGCTCGATTAATAGTAAAGGATGGTAGGGTTTGCCTGCATTGAGTTGAGAGACGGTGTAGTCTACGTGAATGTCTTTGAAGTTAACATTTATTGTCGCTTCACGACGTGTATAAGGTTGACCTGTAGCTAAAGTGTTTAATAATGCTTCTTCTGTATTAAATTCATCATTTGGCATATGCAGCAAATTCAGGACAGGTTGCCCATTTGCTCGCAATAAACTCATATCAAACAATGACTCGCATGATGAGTTTAAATAAAAAATATTAAGTTTACTGTCGACAAGCAAAATTGCGGTGGTCAAATTGTCCACCAAAACGCGGTAGTCGATAGTATGTGGCTGATCCATTAGCGAGGGTATCCTGTGTTAAAATGGCGCAATGGCATCTTCAAAAAGCAATTTATAGTCCAATCTTGGAACGCAATTGATGCAAATTAAGCAAAATGCACGCCAACTTTAAATTCAACGTGTCAAAGTTGAACCTTTATTAAAAAAATGCGCTGAAATTGGACTTTATTAAAATTGTAAGGCGAAGATCTAAGATAAATAACTTTTAAAATGTATCAAAATGGTGCAAATGTAAATATATAAAGCAAACAGTGGATTAATTTTGGTGCATTACACAAAGAGTCGACTTTCCACCTATTCTTATCAATAGAAAAGTCTTACAATACGCGCATTCTAGTGGAGCGCAGATTCATGAAGTCCCCCAAAGTCGGTTTTGTTTCTTTAGGTTGTCCTAAGGCATTGGTAGATTCTGAACGAATTTTAACTCAGTTAAAGACTGAAGGTTATGATGTGGCATCAGATTATGATGGTGCTGATTTGGTTGTTGTTAATACCTGTGGTTTTATTGAATCTGCAGTACAAGAATCATTGGATGCGATTGGCGAAGCAATGAGCGCCAATGGTAAAGTTATTGTGACGGGATGTTTGGGTAAAGACGAAGATAAAATTCGTGAAATGCACCCGAATGTCTTGAAAGTTACAGGTGCGGCTGCCTATCAGGATGTTATGGAGGCGGTATATGAGTATGTACCAGCACCCCCTAAGCACAATCCATTTATTGATTTAGTGCCAGAACAAGGGATTCGTTTAACCCCTAAACATTATGCATATTTGAAAATATCGGAAGGCTGTAACCACCGTTGTACCTTCTGTATTATTCCGAGTATGCGTGGTGACTTGGTATCACGTCCGGTTGGTTCTGTACTTGATGAAGCGGCTGCATTAAAACGTGCAGGCGTGAAAGAAGTCTTGGTGATTTCTCAAGATACTTCTGCTTATGGTGTAGATACCAAATATAAGCTGGATTTCTGGAATGGTCAGCCAGTTAAAACCAAATTCTATGACATGTGTGAAGCCTTAGGTCAAATGGGGATCTGGGTTCGTTTACACTATGTCTATCCTTACCCGCATGTAGATGCTGTAATTGATTTAATGGCACAAGGCAAAATCTTGCCTTATTTGGACATTCCTTTTCAGCACGCCAGTCCGCGTATCTTAAAATTGATGAAGCGACCAGCACATAGTGAAAACACTTTAGAGCGTCTGAAATTATGGCGTGAAAAATGTCCGGAATTGGTGATTCGCTCAACTTTTGTGGTGGGCTTCCCAGGTGAAACTGAAGAAGACTTCCAAATGTTGCTGGATTGGTTGAAAGAAGCACAATTGGATCGCGTAGGTTGCTTTACTTATTCTCCTGTAGAAGGGGCAACTGCGAATGATCTGCCAGATCATGTGTCTGAAGAAATTAAACAAGAGCGCTATGAGCGTTTTATGGAAGTACAGCAGGAGATTTCTGCTGCCAAGCTTCAAAAACGTATTGGTCAAGTCATGACAGTTTTGGTTGATGATCTCGAAGAAGAGTTCCCAGTTGCGGTTGCACGCTCATATGCAGATGCACCAGAAATTGATGGGAATGTCTTTGTAGAGGATATTGACAAGCGTCTGATTAAAGCAGGTGATTTACTTGAAGTTGAAATTACCGATGCTGATGAATATGACTTGTTTGCCAAGCTGATTCGAATTAAGTCGGCATAAGCGAATTCTTGAAAAGATAAAAATAGATATTAAGTTAATTTGGAGTTTGGAATGTCAGATTCAAAGAACCCACGTTATTCACGCATTTTGCTTAAGCTTTCGGGTGAGGCACTTGCGGGAAATAAAGACATGGGTATTGATGCGCAAGTATTAGATCAAATGTCTTTATCTATTGCTCACTTGGTTGGTTTGGGTGTGCAAGTGGGTATCGTTGTTGGTGGCGGTAATTTATATCGTGGCAGCCAGTTGCAAAAAGATGGTTTGGTTGGGCGTGTAACAGGCGACCAAATGGGTATGTTGGCGACGGTAATGAATGGTTTGGCAATGCGTGATGCGTTGGTACGCCGTAATATCAAAACACGTTTAATGTCAGCATTGCCAATTGGTACAGTGGTTGAGTCTTACTCAAGCCGTGATGCAATTCGTCATCTTACTCAAGGTGAAGTCTGTGTATTTGTTGCGGGCACGGGTAATCCATTCTTTACTACAGATACAGCAGCTTGTTTGCGTGGTATTGAAATTGAGGCGAGCCTCATTTTGAAAGCGACTAAAGTAGACGGTGTTTATAATAAAGACCCAAGCAAATTTGATGATGCAGTAAAATATGATCACTTAACATTCGATCGAGTGTTGGATGAAAAGTTAGGTGTGATGGATTTAACAGCAATTTGTTTATGTCGTGACCATAATGTGCCATTGCAAGTGTTTGATATGAACAAATCTGGCGCGTTACTTTCTGTAGTTATGGGTGAAAAAGAAGGGACTCACGTTACGAACTAATGTACGTGAGCCTGAAAGCTCTTTATACTACACGCTATTTTAGTAATTACATCTTATAGAATTAAGTAAGGAAGATCATATGATTAACGATCTTAAAAAAGACGCAGAAGACCGTATGAACAAGTCACTTGACTCGTTGGAACATGGTTTTGCAAAAGTTCGTACTGGGCGAGCACATCCATCCATTCTGAACGGCGTAATGGTTCCTTACTATGGCTCTGATGTGCCTTTAAATCAGGTTGCTAACGTTGGTGTTGAAGATTCACGTACTTTAATCGTTCAGCCGTTTGAGCGTTCAATGGTGGCTGCGATTGATAAGGCTATTCGTGAATCAGATTTGGGTCTTAACCCAATCACTGCGGATGCTATTCGTGTACCAATGGCGGCTTTAACTGAAGAAACACGTCGTGACATGCAAAAAGTTGCACGTAACGAAGCAGAAAATGCCAAAGTTGCGATTCGTAACATCCGTCGTGATGTCTTAGGTGACCTCAAAGCATTGTTGAAAGAAAAAGAAATTTCTGAAGATGATGAGCGTCGTGCTGGTGATGACATTCAAAAAATCACGGATAAATACGTTGCTGAAGTTGAAAAGCGTTTGGCTGCAAAAGAAGCTGAATTGATGAAGGTCTAAGATTAATGACCGCATCTGAAGACATTACACATCTTCCAAAACATGTTGCCATCATTATGGATGGCAACAATCGTTTTGCCAAAAAAATGCAGATGCAAAAAGGTGCAGGACACCGTGAAGGTAAAAATGTCCTTGATCCGATTGTAGAGCATTGTCGAAAAAGAAATATTCAAGCCTTAACCGTTTTCGCATTTTCAAGTGAGAATTGGAATAGACCTCAGTTTGAGGTGGATTTGCTGATGAATTTGTTGGAAGAAACAATTCATGAGCAAATCCCGCGAATGGAAAAATTTGAAATTGCCTTGCGATTTATTGGTGATCGTTCTCGCTTATCTCCGCATTTACGTGAGTTGATGTTGCAAGCTGAGCAAAGGACTGCTAAGTTCACTGAAATGACTTTGACCATTGCGGTCAGTTATGGTGGTATGTGGGACATGGCTCAAGCGGCACAGCAAATTGCCAAAGAGGTAAAGGCTGGGGCGCTTGAAGTTGAGCAAATCAATACCGAGCTGATGGGGCGGTATATTAGTATGTCAGATTTGCCGGCTGTGGATTTGCTGATTCGTACAGGTGGGGATTATCGATTGTCGAATTTCTTGCTCTGGCAAGCAGCATATGCTGAGTTGTATTTTACAGAAACTTTATGGCCTGAATTCGATGTGCAAGAGTTTGATCATGCATTAGAAGTTTTTGCAGGGCGTGAGCGACGTTTTGGTAAAACATCTGAGCAAATTCAACAAGATAAAATCGAGAATTAATAAATGTTAGAGCGGATTATTACCGCATTGGTATTGGTGGCTGTGGTACTTAGTTGTATGTTCGCCACCCAATCACAGTATCCAATGTTGATTCTGATGATGATTGCCGCTGGGGTTGCTGGTTATGAGTGGTTTAAACTCATGCCAAGAAAAACAAATCACATTATCAAGCCTTTTGCATGGAGCTATGGACTGCTTGCTGCTGCAGTCGCAACTTTAGCTCTATATTTTAAAGATATTGCACTTTTATTGTGGTGTGCGTCCATTTTGTCTTGGTTGGTCAGTGTCTACTGGGTAAAAAACTACCCAGAATATGATGGCTGGTATAACAATAGCCTGTATTTCTTAGGTTTTGTGCTGGTTGCTGCGGCCGTGACTGCAATTTTTGCGTTGTGGTTTAGTTCGCCATGGTGGTTGATGTATCTGTTCTTGTTGGTTTGGGGGGCAGATAGTGGTGCATACTTTGTTGGGCGTAAGTTCGGGAAGAAAAAACTTGCCCCAGATGTAAGTCCAAATAAATCTATAGAAGGTTTGTATGGTGGAATTTTCACTTCAATGATCATTGTCATTGTGGTTGAGGTTTTATATCTAGATTTAACTTTAGCTCAACATATTTTGTTCCTGATTCTCTCTATAGTCACTGTATTTAGTTCGGTGCTCGGTGATTTGTTCGAGTCGATGATCAAGCGTCGCGCAGGAATCAAGGATTCTGGTCGAATTTTACCTGGACATGGTGGCGTGTTGGATCGAATCGATTCTTTGCTTGCTGCAGCACCTATCTTTGCAGCGGGTATGTATGTGTTAAAACTAATTGGCGTAGATTTGTAAATGTCACAAGCTGTTTGTATCTTAGGTGTAACAGGTTCTATTGGTCAAAGTACCTTAAAAATACTGCAACAGCATCCTGAAGATTATTCAGTCTTTGCAATATCCGCATTCAGTCGGATTCAGGAGCTGGTGCAGATATGTAAACAGTTTCGACCAAAGGTCGTAGTGATTCCGTCTGACAAGGAAGCGGAATTGCGTCAGCTTTTTACACAAGAACATCTTTGTGATATTGAGGTCTTGTTTGATGAAGCAGGCTTGCAAGCAGTTGCTCGACATCCAGAAGTCGATGTGGTGATGGCGGCGATTGTAGGGGCAGCAGGTCTGTTACCGACATTGGCAGCTGTGCAGGCGGGTAAGCGGGTCTTGTTGGCGAATAAAGAAGCATTGGTGATGTCGGGTGACATCATGATGCAGGCTGCGCGCGAGCATGGCGCTTTATTGTTACCGGTAGATTCTGAGCACAATGCTATTTTTCAATGCCTACCCGAACAGTATATAAATGAAGAGCGTAATGGTCAGCCTAAGCTAGGTGTATCTCGTCTTTTATTGACGGCTTCGGGTGGTCCATTTCTAAATCATTCATTAGAACAACTGCATAACGTTACACCAGCGCAAGCCTGTAAACACCCCAACTGGTCGATGGGACAGAAAATTTCTGTTGATTCAGCGACTTTAATGAATAAAGGGCTGGAGTTGATTGAAGCGTGTCATCTATTTGCAATTTCAGAACATTTTGTAACAATTGTGGTGCATCCACAGAGTATTATTCACTCCATGGTTCAATATGTTGATGGTTCAACTTTGGCGCAGATGGGGAATCCAGATATGTGTACCCCAATTGCACATGCCTTAGCATGGCCTAAGCGGATTGATACTCATGTTCCAGCTTTGGATTTATTTATAAATCATCAGCTTAATTTTCAGGAACCAGATACTCAGCGTTTCCCAGCATTAAGATTGGCTCGCCAATCCATGCAAGCTGGTGGCTTGGCTCCTGCAATATTAAATGCAGCGAATGAGATTGCGGTGGCATCTTTCTTGCAAAAGCAGATTCGATTTACGGATATTCCAATAGTGGTTGAACATACCTTGAATCAGGTTGAAAATGGTTCTGCAAACTCTATTGATTTAATTCTACAAGCCGATTCAACTGCCAGATCAATTGCTCAGCAGTTTGTAAGCAGTAAAGGAAGCTAAGATGAATGCCTTGTTTATTATTGTTGCAGCAATTTTATTGCTCGGGCCTCTCATTGCAATTCATGAGTTCGGACATTATTTTGTAGCACGTAAACTAGGCGTTAAAGTTTTAGTTTATTCCATCGGGTTTGGTCCAACTATTTTAAAATGGACATCGAAGAAGTCAGGTATTCAGTATCAGCTGTCTGCTTTGCCTTTAGGTGGTTACGTGAAGATGTTGGATGAGCGTGAAGGAAATGTTGCTGAAGCAGATTTACCTTATGCGTTTAACCGCCAACATCCTTGGAAACGTATTGCAATTGTTGCAGCTGGGCCGCTGATTAACCTTATTTTTGCAGTTTTGCTGTTTTGGGTGCTTTTTTTACCGGCTCAAGAACAGTTAAACACGCGTGTCGGTAAGGTCTTAGTAAATACACCCGCTGCTGCGGCGCAAATGCAGGTTGGCGATAAAATTACAGCTGTGGATGGTGTAAAAACTAGCACATGGGAACAGTTGAATTTTGCCTTGGTGGATCGTGCTGGTGAATCGGGTGTGATTCATATCGATGCAGATCGAAATGGGCAAACACAATCCTTTGAATTGCCAATTCAGAGCTTTTTAAAAGATCAAAATCAATCCCCTTTAGATAGTCTGGGTTTTATTCCTTATCGTCCATATATTCCTGCTACCGTCATGAAATTAAGTGAAGATGGTGCGGCAATTCGTCAAGGTATGAAAGAGGGTGACCGTATTGTGGCGATTGATGGCGTGAAGATGAAAGACTGGTTTGATGTGGTTGAGGTGGTTCAAGCTTCACCTGAAAAATTGCTGAAGATTGATGTTCTGCGTCAAAATCAATTGATTCATCTGGAGGTCATGCCGCAAGGTAAGCGAGATAACATGGGAAATGTATCTGGTGTGCTTGGCGTGCAGAGCAATCCTGGAAAAGTGGTTATCCCTGAAGAATATAAGCAAACCATTCAATATGGTCCGCTGGAAGCGTTTGGTAAAGCAGTGGATAAGACTGGGCAAATTAGTACCATGATTCTCAACTCAATTGTGAAAATGGTTCGTGGTTTAATTGGTTTGGAGAATTTATCTGGGCCGATCACGATTGCTAAAGTTGCAGGGCAAAGTGCTGAAATGGGATGGCAGACATTCATTTCGTTTATGGCGCTGATGAGTGTAAGCTTGGGAATATTAAATTTGTTGCCTATCCCAATGCTAGATGGTGGACATCTGGTTTATTACTTTGTCGAACTAATTCGTGGTAAACCTGTTTCTGAACAAATACAATTGGTTGGTTTAAAAATTGGTATGGTACTGCTGGGTAGCATGATGCTCCTTGCATTATTTAATGACTTTATGCGTTTATAACAACGTTGCTTTGAAATTAACATTGGAAAAGACTGGCATGCAGCACACACATTTATTTATGCCTTTGGCACTGGTTAGTGCTATGGCAGCAGTACAACAAGTATATGCAGCGGATGAATTTATTGTTCGTGATATAAAAATTGATGGACTCGTTCGTTTAACACCTGCCAATGTGTATACCATGTTGCCAATAAATAGTGGTGATCGTGTTGATGATCAGGCTATTTCAAACTCAATTCGTGCATTGTATGCTACGGGTTTGTTTGATGATATTAAGGCATCCAAACAAGGTGATACCCTTGTTTTTAGCGTGGTTGAACGCCCACTTATTTCTAAAATTGAACTAAAAGGCAATAAGCTTATTCCTAAAGAAGCTTTGGAAGAAGGCTTGAAAAAAATGGGCTTGGCTGAGGGTGAGGTGTTAAAGAAATCAACACTTCAAACTGTAGAGTCAGAGCTAGAACAACAGTATGTACAGCAAGGTCGTTACGATGCGGATGTGAAAGTAACGACCACGGCTAAGCCAAATAACCGCGTAGATTTGTTGCTTGAGTTTAACGAAGGTAAAGCTGCGAAAGTTGTAGATATCAATGTTATTGGTAATACTGTATTTAGCGATAGTGATATTCAGCAAGCTTTTGCAGTCAAAGAAAGTAGTTGGAGCTCAATTGTTTCACGTAATGACCGCTATGCACGTGAAAAAATGGCTGCCAGTCTAGAAGCTTTGCGTGCCTTGTATTTGAATGCAGGTTACATTAATTTTGATATTACCAATTCAAGTTTGAACTTGAGTGAAGACAAAAAACGTATCTTTATTGAAGTTTCTGTAAACGAAGGTGAGCAGTTTAAATTTGGTGAAAGTAAATTCTTGGGTGATGCGTTATATAAGCCAGAAGAATTGAAAGCCATGCAAATTTATAAAGATGGCTCGACTTATTCGCAAGAAAAAGTGAATGCGGTTAAGCAGTTACTCCTACGTAAATATGGTAATGCCGGTTATTACTATGCGGAAGTCAACGTGGTTCCGCAAATTAATAATGAAACGCGTGTGGTTGATCTGAACTACTACATTAATCCTGGTCAGCAAGTTACGGTACGTCGTATTAACTTTACGGGGAATACTAAGACTTCGGATGAAGTATTGCGTCGTGAAATGCGCCAGATGGAAGGTGCTTTAGCAAGTAATGAAAAAATTGACTTGTCTAAAGTTCGCTTAGAGCGCACAGGTTATTTTAAAACTGTGGATATTAAACCGACACGTATCCCGAATATGCCGGATCAGGTGGACTTGAATGTTAGTGTTGAAGAACAGCATTCAGGCACTAGTACATTGGCAGTAGGTTTTTCGCAAAGTGGTGGTGTAACATTCCAAGCAGGATTAAGCCAAACCAACTTTATGGGGACTGGTAATAGTGTTGCAATTGATTTATCACGCTCTGAAACTCAAGATTACTACAACCTGAGTGTAACTGACCCGTATTTCACCATTGATGGGGTGCGTCGTGGTTATAACATGTACTACCGTAAAACTAAATTGGATAGCGACTATAACGTCAATAACTATGTAACTGACAGTTTTGGTGGTGGTATTAACTTTGGTTATCCAATTGATGAAAACCAAAGTATTAGTGCAGGTTTAAATATTGACCAAACTGAAGTTACCACTGGTCCTTATGTATCTACCTATGTGCGTGATTATTTATTAGCACATGGTGGAAAGGCTTCAGGCACATCAACTTACTGTAATGTTGACTTAGTGCCAATTAAAGATAGTGCTGGCAATATCACGGGTTATGAAGATTGTCCTGCAAATAATTTAATTACATATGAAGATGAGTTTAAAGGCAACTTCTTAACGTATAACTTAAATTTAGGCTGGTCATATAATACGCTTAATCGACCAGTATTCCCGACATCAGGTCAGTCTCACCGTGTCAATGCGGAAATTGCCTTACCTGGAAGTGATGTTGAGTACCAAAAAATCACCTATGATGCACAGGCATTCTTACCGTTAGGGAAAGATTTTGTTCTGCGTGGCTATGGTAAGCTGGGTTATGGTAATGACTTGCCTTTCTATAAGAACTTCTATGCAGGTGGTTATGGATCGGTGCGAGGCTATGATAACAGTACCTTGGGTCCAAAATATGATGGCGTATACTATAGTGAAACAGGCGAACCAGATCCGTCACCAGAAGAAGTGGGTGGTAATGCTTTAGTGCAATTCGGTACTGAGTTGGCCTTACCATTACCGTTTAAAGGGGATTGGACACGTCAAGTACGCCCAGTGCTGTTTGCTGAAGGTGCACAAGTATTTGATACACAGTGTGATGTTTTCTCCTCTGCTGAAGATAAACAGACTTGTAAAGATGAATACGGTTTTGATTTAGGTAACATGCGTTATAGCGTGGGTGTAGGCTTTACTTGGATCACCATGATTGGTCCACTTTCATTAAGTTATGCCTTCCCGCTGAATGATAAGCCGGGTGATGAAACTAAAGAAATTCAATTCGAGATTGGTCGTACTTTCTAAGTACGATCTTTTTTGAACTTAACAAGCATATAAAATAAGGTTTAATCATGCATAAAATAATCAAAGCTTTAGCATTTGCAACCGTTTCACTAAGTTCTGCTGTTCATGCTGCAGGTTATGGGGTGGTGGATTTAGAACAAGTTGTAGATAACAGTACTTATTTAAAGGCTCAAAATGCGAGCTTGCAGCAAAGCATCAAGCCACAGACCACACGGTTAGAGCAGCTCAGTAAAGAGCTAGATACGATGAAGCAAAAGGCGCAGGCTTCAAAACTATCTGAAGCTGAAATGCAAAAAATGAGTGCTGAATATCAAACAAAGTTGAATGAATTAAACGGTATTCAACAAGGTTTGCAAGGTAAAGTTCAAGCCTCTCTACAGGTTATGAATAAGACTTTGGACTCTCGCATCAAGCAAGCAGCTGAGCAATTACGTAAAGAAAATAATTTAGATGTGGTTTTGAATAAAAACTCTGCGCTTGCCTATGACGCTAAATATGATTTAACTGATAAAATGATTCAAAAGGTTAATGCAATTAAGTAATCAATGAATCTTAAAACAACTAGTTTAGAAGCTCTTGCTCGTCTTGTACAAGGCGAGTGTCGAGGTCAGTCCGACCTTATTCTTAAGGGGCTTGCAAGTCTGGATACTGCAACAGCTCAAAACATCTCTTTTGTGACTGATGAAAAGTATTTGGATAAAGCACTTGTTTCCAAAGCAGGTGCTTTAATTGTTACTCCTGCTTTACAAGAAAAATTGCAGACCCACCACAATTTTATTTTGGTGCAGAATCCCTATCTGGCCTTTGCAATGCTGACTCATGTATTTGAAAAGAAATATGTTGAAGTTGGTATTGAGAGTACGGCAAAAATTCATCCTTCAGCGATTATTTCTGACTCGGCATATATTGGTCATTATGTGGTGATAGGTGAAAACTGCGTGGTCGGTGATAACACTATTATTCAGGCTCATGTACGCATTGATGATGATGTTGAGATTGGCAAAGATGGATTTATTGATTCACATGTCACTTTAACCGGTGCTTGTAAAATCGGTGATCGCGTGCGTATTCATGCGAATACTGTGATTGGTGGAGAGGGCTTCGGTTTTGCACCCTATCAAGGCAAGTGGCATCGTATTGCGCAGTTGGGGTCAGTGCAAATCGGCAATGATGTACGCATTGGCTCGAATTGTAGTATTGATCGCGGAGCATTGGACGATACGATTTTGGAACATGGTGTTAAGATTGATAACCTTGTGCAAATCGCTCATAACGTCAAGATCGGTGAAAATACTGCGATTGCTGCAAAGAGTGGTATTGCAGGGAGTACCACAATTGGCAAAAACTGCATCCTAGCAGGGGGATGTGGTGTAGTTGGACACATTACAATTGCAGATAATGTGACAATTACGGGAATGTCAATGGTCACAAATAATATTTCAAAAGCGGGAAGCTACTCTGGTGGCACGGGATTATTTGAAAGTCCGAATTGGAAACGTACGGTTGTTCGCTTTAGACAATTAGCAGATGTGCCATTGACCCAATTAGTCAAACGACTTGATCATATGCAGGCTCAAATTGAGTCCCTTGAATCAACTTTTAAATTGCGTAAATAGAATTATGATGACTGAGTCGACTTTACTACCATTTACGAAACCAGAATTGCCAATGCATATTCAGCAAATTCGTGAATATTTACCACACCGTTATCCATTCCTGTTGGTTGATCGCATTGTTGATGTAACTGATAATGGGATTGTCGGTTATAAAAACGTTTCAATCAATGAAGAGTTTCTGCAAGGCCATTTTCCGAATTACCCAATTATGCCGGGTGTACTGATTGTTGAAGCCTTGGCACAAGTATCAGGCATTCTTGGCTTTATTATGAACAATGAGAAGCCGAGTGAAGGTTCTTTGTTCCTTTTTGCAGGTGCAGAAAAGGTAAGATTTAAAAAACAGGTGGTTGCAGGTGACCAACTTGTATTAAAATCTGAGTTGATTATGCAAAAACGTGGTATTTACAAATATAACTGTATTGCTACTGTAGATGGCGTTGTTGCAACAACCGCAGAAATCATGGTTTATCATCAGAAAGTATAGAGCAGGCATGAGCAATAACGAATTCATTCATCCAACCGCTATTATTGACTCATCAGCAGTAATTGCTCCAGATGTCCAAATTGGTCCATATTGTATTATTGGTCCACAAGTGACGATTGGGGCTGGAACGAAACTTCATTCACATGTTGTGGTTGGAGGGTATACTCGTATTGGAAAAAATAATGAAATTTTCCAATTCGCGAGTATTGGCGAAGTTTGTCAAGATCTTAAATACCAAGGTGAAGAAACTTGGTTAGAGATAGGTGATCATAACTCTATTCGTGAGCATTGCAGCTTGCACCGTGGTACGGTCCAAGATCAGAGCTTAACGAAAATTGGTAGTCACAATCTGTTGATGGTTAATACACATATAGCACATGACTGTATGGTGGGTGATCATAATATTTTTGCCAATAACGTGGGGGTTGCGGGTCACGTCCAAATTGGTAATTACGTTATTGTTGGTGGTAACTCAGGTATTCATCAATTCTGTAAATTGGCTTCTTATAGCATGGTGGGGGGGGCATCTTTAATTGTTAAAGATGTTCCAGCATATGTTATGGCATCGGGCAATCCTGCACATGCTTTTGCAATGAATGTAGAAGGTATGCGACGTAAAGGTTGGTCTAAAGAAGTCATTCAGGGCTTGCGTACAGCGTTTAAACTGATTTACAAAGAAGGTTTAACGATGGTAGAAGCTGTTGATCGTATTCGACAAGACATTTTACCAACAGTACCCGAAGCCCAATTGTTGATTGATTCTCTCGAGCAGTCGGAACGTGGAATTGTGCGTTAAGACGTGAAATAAAAAAAAGACACCGTTAAGGTGTCTTTTTTTTATTTCTTCAAATAACCTGCTTCTTCACTTTTAGGATATTGTTTAAGCAGCTTAGTTTTGTATTGATTGGCCAATGCTGTATTACGGTCAACATCTTTGGCTATGCTATACAGTTGGTAAAGCGCACGTGAGGCCTTAGATGATTGTGGGTATTGGTTAACCACAACGTTGTAATTCTTTTTCGCTTCAGTGTAGTTGGTCGGTTCTATGGCTAGATTAAATTCGGCTAGCCAGAAATACGCATTGCTGATATAGATGCTGTTAGGGTGGTTTTTAATAAAGTTTTGCATCGGAGCAATCGCTTTTTTAGCTCCACCTTGTTTGTAGGCATCTAAAGCAACAGTATATGCTGCTTTTTCTAACTCGGTCGGTTGTTGGGCGGCGTTTGTATTTGCTGCTGTAGTTAGATTGGTGCTAGGGCTTACAGCTGGTGTGCTTGTGTTGGTCGTATTATTGGTTTTGGGCGCTACAGTGGTTGTTGTGTTGACGCTGGGAGACGTATCCTGTTGGTTATCCTCCGTTGCTGCACTGTCCGGATCCATTTTTTGTTGTAAGAGTTCTAGGCGCTGATCTAAATCGGTATAACGATTATTAAGTTCGTTTTTAAGTTGTTCAATGGTATTTTCTTGTTCTTCAATTCGACCTCTTAGCGTGCGAATATCATTTTCTAGCTGTTGGTTTTTTTGCATGATTTGCCAGTTGATATTGGTTGGTACATTGGCTTCGGCAACTGGTGTATTTGCTACTGAAGAGCCATAACTTGAGCTAGACGAAGAGCTAGCATCACTTTGACTTAAACCACGGCTTTCGATAGGGACATTTGCATATAAATGTGTTGAGCTTAAAAATACGAGTGCATAAATCGCATGCTTAAATTGCATCATAAAATATATCCATTTTGTATTGCTTGTATAAAGCCACGTGTTTGAATGGGCTTTATTAAATTTCATCATGCACACATTTAAAATGCTCAAGCAGTGAAAAGCAACAAATGTTTACGTTCTTGTCGTATGTTTAAAGTAACCTGGTGGGCAATCATGAAGGCAAAAAGTACCTAAAGGTTAATTCTGTATTTTAAATAATCAAAAGAATAGCTTAGGCAGATAATTATTCGGATAGGGCTTGCAACTTCATTAAAAATCTCTATACTCTGTTCTTGCAATGGTAGCCCTGCCGGTTACTTCGCAATTGCACTCTGCGAACCCCGCCAGGACCGGAAGGTAGCAACGGTAGTAGAATTGTGATGTGCCGAAGCTTTGCTGGTAGGGTTGCCACCATTTTTATTATAATTCATTATTCCTCATCTTCTTTTCTATTAATTGCTTTCATAATTGCATCCATATCAAACCCTCGGTATTGTAAAAAGCGAATTTGTTTGGCTTTGAGTTTTGGGTCTTTTTCAACGCTGCTGCCAAACTTCTTGATTTTAAGCTGATAGGCTTGTTCTGCCCAATTGATTTCTTTTAATTCTTCTTGAATTAGTTCACTGTTAATTTTTTTGTTTTTTAATGCCAGCTTAATCCGCTGCGGACCTTTACCTTTGCGTTTTTGGCTCGACAGTACAATTTCGGCAACCCGTTGGTCACTTTGATAATTCTGCTCAGATAGTTCTTCAACGAGGTTGATCACTTCTTCTCGATTTGCGGCATAGGTCGCTAACTTCTCTATTAGCTCTGCTTTGGAGTATTCCTTGCGGGTGAGTACAGCAAATGCATAAGAGCGCAAACGTGAGCCTGTGAGCCCGGTATTTTGTGGGACTTCAGTCTCGATGCCTTCGTGATCTGGCTGAGTGGTCGGTGATGCTTGCAGTGGCGTCTGTTCGGCATCGGATGTTCCAAATTCTTGTTTGAGGCTTTCATAATTTAGTAGTTTGGGAAATTTAGATGGGCTCATATTATTTCTAATCTTTGATTGAAAAACGCCCCGAAGGGCGTTTTGGTATAGCAGGTATATTTTGTAGAGTACCTAATGGCTTAAGCATCAAGTAGTAAATCAGGTTCTTCTTCCTCTTTTTCCTCTACAGCGACATTACCTGTGGTTAATAATTGGTCGCGGATAATGCGTTCAACTTCTTGAGCCATTTGCGGATTCTCTTCAAGGTGGCGGATCACGTTGTTCTTACCTTGACCAATTTTGTTGCCTTGATATGAGTACCATGCACCAGCTTTTTGGATGATGTCTTGCTGAACGGCAAGATCGACCAACTCGCCTAGCTGATTCACACCTTTGCCATAAAGAATCTGGAAGAGTGCTTCTTTAAATGGAGGTGCCATTTTGTTTTTAACAACTTTCACTTTGGTTTCTGAACCAATAATTTCGTCGCCTTCTTTCACTTGACCTACACGACGAATATCCAGACGTACAGATGCATAGAATTTCAATGCATTACCACCAGTCGTGGTTTCTGGGCTACCGAACATTACGCCAATCTTCATACGGATTTGGTTAATGAAGATCACCATACAGTTTGATCGTTTCGCATTACCTGTAATTTTACGCAGTGCCTGACTCATTAAACGAGCCTGTAAGCCCATGTGTGAGTCACCCATTTCACCTTCAATCTCGGCACGTGGGGTAAGTGCAGCCACAGAGTCGACTACGATCAGGTCGATTGCGCCAGAGCGAACTAGCATGTCGGCAATTTCAAGTGCTTGCTCACCGTTGTCAGGTTGAGAAACAAGTAGGTTATCGATATCGACCCCAAGCTTGCGCGCATATTGAGGGTCGAGTGCATGCTCGGCATCAATAAAGGCACAGGTTCCACCTGCTTTTTGGCATTGTGCAATGGCTTGTAAAGTCATGGTGGTTTTACCAGAGGATTCTGGACCGTAAATTTCAACAATACGACCCTTTGGTAAACCGCCGATACCTAGTGCAATATCGAGTGTTAAAGAACCGGTTGAAACCGCTTCAACAGCTTGCACGGTATTGTCACCAAGGCGCATGACTGTATTTTTACCAAATTGTTTTTCAATTTGGCTTAGGGCAGCGTTTAGCGCCTTGCTTTTATTCTCATCCATCTCACAACCTCAAAACTATGTCACTTAATTTTTAACTAAAGTGGATGTATTGCATTACAAACGTTTTCCACTTCAGTATAGTGACAGAATTATTCCTGTTATTCTATGCCTGTTGTATCTAGTGCGACACAACATGACGCGACTAATTTAATCATCATTATAAGACCAATGTTGGTCAAATTGTTGATCATTTTCTTGTTTAAATTTACTGATTTGTCGACGATCTTTCTTCGAAGGTCGATGATCAGGACGTGCTAGATTATGCAACTTTCTTTGCGAAGCAAGCAATTCTCTTTTTGCGATACTGACTTCGGTTTCTTCATAGAGTTGTTGTGCAATAGGTGCAGGTCCGCGTACACCAGAAATGGCTTTGATGATCACGGTTTTCTTTTCAAAGCCTTGTTGAATGGTGAGTTCCATACCAATACGGACTTCTTTTGAAACTTTGACACGTTCACCATCAAAATGGACTTTGCCTCCTTCAATCGCGGACTTCGCTATACTGCGTGTTTTAAAAAAACGTGCAGCCCATAGCCATTTGTCGATACGCATGGTTTCAGCAGGTAAGTGTTGCTCTGCTTTAGGCATATTGCTTGTGTTCCTCGGCTTGTTCGATGAGCGGAATTAAATCCGTGAGATGTTTTAACATTGGGAAATCGGATTCGTCACGGATTAATCCTATAGATGAGGGCTGTTGTATGCTAATTAAATGCTGTAAGCCGAATTTTTGTGCACCGCGTAAAACTTTCTCCGTATCATCAATAAAATACGCTTGAGAAATATTGAATGGATGCAGCTGATGCAGCTTTTCCCAAAATGCTGGAAATTCTTTCGCATGACCCATGGTCTCGCTGCTCACAATTACATCAAAATATGGAGCAATCCCTGTTTGTTCTAATTTGAATTTCAGGCTGGCGCAATCGGCATTGGTGGCAAGCCAGCAAGGGTATTGATTTAATTTTAAATATTCTAACAGTTCTCTACATCCAGCGCGTAAACTGACTTTGTGTTGGTGTTCTTGTTGTAAGGCCAATACATCCACTCCAACTTTTGCTGACCAAAAGCGGGATGAATACCAATTTAGTGTATGGCTATGTTCTTGGTAAAACTGAAATAAAATATTTTGACTTTGTTGTATGTCGCATTGATGAGTTTCTGCATAACGAATGGGCAGTAATTGGTTCCAGATAAGATCATCATAGGCGAGATCAAGTAATGTGCCATCCATATCGAATATCACAATTGGTTTAGCCATTAAAAAATCCTGATATAACAGAGGAGCAAGAAGCTGAAGTTGCAAAGGATATAGGACGAAGCTTCGAACTATATCGGCCTACTATACAACAAAGAACTTGTAGGAATCATTTGAAATTGTTCAGAGCGTGTTTTGATACGGGAGATACATTGCTTGTCTGAATGTTGTGTCTGGAAGCAGGCATACTGCTTTGTCCGTGATGAATATCCTAATTTGTTATTAATATTTAAATTGTGCAGATTTAACACCTATGGCTACGATATAAGTCCATTTGCGCTGCGTCATCATATGGTTAAATCTGAATATTGAACAACTTTAGTCCATCCACATAATGCACAGGGAATGATGCGGCTGGGCAATCTATATTTTAAGAAGCGATGGCAAGATGGTCGCGAGAAAAGATTTCAGATGATTGATTTTAAATAAGGTATTGAGTGATCCTTTCCTGTTTGGATCATAAAGTTCGTGGCAATCAGTCTAAGTATAAGCACATTTTTGAAATTAGTTTCAGGATGAATGTACTCCTTTATAACTGACCGTAAGAATGATGATGGACTATTTATTAAGTTCTTGCTGTTATTTAAGGGTATTAGAACTAAAGTGTATTACAAACTAACTATGCAATTTAATGTAACTAGGCGTAAGATAAAAGAAAATATTGATCATTTCATACCGTTTAATGGATGAGTCGAAGCCCCTTTAAAGTGCGTGAAATTGATGGATCAGTGTATGAAGAGCAGATTATGTTTATAAAAACCCCAGCCCCCCGCGATGATATGATTTTGCAGCTTGTGCCAATCATGACGCAAGCATGTGAAATTTTGCGCCAAGAATTCGAACAGTATTGTTCGGGTGAAAATTTTAATATTGAACATAAACATGATGACTCTCCGGTGACACAAGCCGATTTTAGGGCAAATCAATTTATTACAGAAAGCTTGGCACAATATAGTGCAGATATTCCATTGTTATCCGAAGAAGGGGATTATGCCTCGCGTCAACAATGGCAAAATTTCTGGCTGCTTGATCCATTGGATGGCACTAAAGAATTCCTGCATAAGCGTCCAGAATTTACGATTAATTTAAGTTTGGTTGAGCGTGCCGAAACGGTCTTTGCGATATTGGCGATCCCGGGTGAACAAACGATGTATATTTGTCCACGGCAAGGTATGCCTTTAAAGTTTCAAATACGAACACAGCAATGGTTTGAATATTGTGCAGAACCTAATCAAACAGGACCTGTGCAAGTCGGCTTAAGTCAAAGTTCGCAACAAAAAGGCCAATACCATGAGTATTTGCAGGTGCTGGAAAATATGACGACTTATACGGTGTTTAAGGCAGGCAGTGCGTATAAGTTCTGTATGATGCTCGAACACAAAGTTGATATTTACCCGCGCTTTCATCCAACCAGTGAGTGGGATACCAGTGCAGGGCAATGCTTGCTTGAGCGGATTGGTGGTGGATTGGTAGATTTTAAAGGACGTCCATTTTTATATAATCAGCGGGACAGTCTTTTAAATGGGGGATTTATTGCCTTTCGTAACCGTGAAATGAAGCAGCTGGCTTTGGCCGCGCTTGCAAGAATGTTGAGCAGGCATTAAACAAAAAGGTTAGAATAGTACAGTGTAAACACAAAAAAATATGAAGATATCATGGCATTAGAACGACTCCCGCGCAGCATGCTTAAAGCAATTGATTTATTGCCAGATACAAGCACTCCCGTCACTTTATTTACTCGGCATTCTATTCGGGAAATTGTTAGCGGACAGGGTTTGGCTGGCTATGACTTGCAGTTGACTTCGCAAGGTCGTGATTTGGCACAAGCTTGGGGGGCACATCTTATTGGTCAGACGGATCGTATTATTCAGCATTGTATTTCAAGCCCTATACAACGTTGTGTAGACACTGCGGCTCTGATGATTCAGGGTGCAGATGCTATGAGTACGCAAACCAATACCCATCATATTGAAATTGTCCAGCAGGGCTTATTGGTTGAGCCAGGTAGTTTTGTGTTGGATATAAAGCAGGCGGGTCCTTATTTTCGTGAACAAGGGGCTTTAGGCTTTATTAATAGCTTTGTGAATAATGCTTTGCCAGGCATGAAACATCCGATTCATGGCGTGGTTGATGTCTTGGAATTAATTTATAACACGCATCCACAGCAACAGAATGGCCTGAGTCTAGCGGTTAGCCATGATACGATCATTGCCGCGATTATTGCGGTAATCTCAGGCCGGAATGTGATTACCCAAGAAGATTGGCCACAGATGATGGAAGGCTTATTTGTTTGGTTTGAGGGCGATGAATTTTTAGATTCAAAACTAAAATGGATTTGGCGTGGTGAACTTCACGAGCTCAATATCCGACAATTCAAACAGCACCATTAAAAAAACGTTCTGAGATTCTTTTCTTATTTACATTGGGTGCAATCACTTGCGTGGTGACTCAGGTTTAAAACTCTTATTTTTCAATTAAGTGAAAAGTATATAATCAATTTTAAATCTATGATTTTATAGATTATTTATCATTTTGTATTATTTTCTTTCTAATAATTGGGGATATTGTTGAAAAACGTGATGTATTACCGATTGCATGCATTGAGTTTGTGCATAACGGCAATTTTGTTGTCTGGTTGTGGTGGCGGTTCGGGAGAAGGCAGCAATGGGGATGGCTCGAGCGAAACAAAGCCAGCTCAACCGCTTTATCCAGAGCCAACAAAAGATGTGGTTGCTGATGAGACATTGGGTTTTTATGATTATGACTCTAGTGCTTCAACACGTGAAATCCGTTCCGACTTAACGGGATCGTTACAGGCGATGATTCAGTTTGGTCAGGCGCATGTGGTCGACCCTAATGGAAATGAGGCAAAAAAAATGCCCCGTTTGACTGCGGAGCGAGAAGCTTTACTGTTGGTCACGCCTACTGCTGAGATGGCAGATATTCAACAGCTTGAACTTGAAATTTATCAAGATGGTTTATTGATCCGTCGAGTCAAACTTGATGATCCATCACAAATTCCACTTTCTGATCAAAGCAATCAAGATCAGCGCCCACAGGTGCTTTACAGTAAACGCGCATGGTCAACTAAGTTAAACTGGAGTGAAGTTAAGCCAGGACTCAAACTTAAAATTACAGATCAAAATGGTCGAATTGGCGAATTGCCAGAAACATCGATTGACTTTGCACCGCCTGGCGTTTTGGTTTTAAATAATATCCGATTAGGCTTACTTACGGACCCTCCAGTGTCGACTGGGCACTATATACTATTGGAGCCTGAAAAAGCCGGAACAGACTATTTTCAAACCATTCCTGCTGCCGAAATGATCGTGGCTAAATACGATGATATGAAGCTTAATCGGGTAATGGTGGCGAATGGTTCAATTTACGATACCCATAGTGTTGTAGAAGGTGGGGTGTATTCGGGAGATATGCGTGAAAATGTCGCTAAATCGACGTTCAGCGTTGGCATAAACTTGGCTAATTGGGGGATAACCAGTGCCTCAATGGCAAGTCAAGAGCAACCTCAGTTAACTGAAAGTGTGATTGTGCATCATGCTCGTGGTAAGTATAGCAACGGGGATCAAACCCATGGCTTAAGTGGTGGCAATGGCATGCTGACGCTGATTGATTCTGTTGGTAATGAGTTCAGTCATGAAATTGGTCATCATTATGGTTTGGGGCATTACCCTGGGTCTGTGACCGCAGAAGGTCAAGCTACCAATTACTTTTGGTCTGCGCATCATGCTGACAGTGGTTGGGGGTATATTGCATTCCGTAATAAGATGCGCGGAAATCTCAACTGGAGATCAACAAGTCTAGGGGATGGAAGTAATGGTGTTCCTAACTTTCAGCAGTTATATCCTTACGGTTGGGATGCAATGGCAGGAGGCTCTTCTGCCAGTTCAATCTCGCGTTTTACACACTACACGGGCTACAGTACCTCATTAAAGATACAACCACACTTTAATCGTGCCATGTGGGATGCTAATTCGGTTACTGGTTATACTCAATGGAATGCCACTACCCGCAAAATGGAAGTGGTACAACCACGTGTACCTAATTCAACACGCGTCTGGTATAACCGTGCTGATGGAAACTATTTAAAACCACGCCTCTTCGGGGTTCCTGTATATACGATTTTGGGAGGATATGACCCAGTCAATCAGGTGGGTTTGTTATATCCCGCTGCGCGAAGTAACTGGGGTAATGTATTTCAACTCCCAGAAAATCAATCGAATACTTCTGACGCAGCATGTTGGCTAAATGTTTCTTATGATGTAGGCGGAAATAAAACAGTAGCTTTGGCACCGAACCGCATGGATGCTGTTAATAGTGCTGCCAATAAGCTACATGTTAATCTGGCAATCTCCGATCAGCCACGACGTGTCGATTTGTATTGTAAAAAAGCCCATGAAGCAGAAAAGCTTTTATCGAGTATTGATATCCCTACATATACAGATGAAATCCGATCTGCGGTTCAAATAGGGCGGGATCATGCTTATACGGCATTAGCTAAAATTGAGTTACCTGTGCTTGAACAGGAACTCTTATCTCAGGCGGGTAAGTCGGTTGTGGTCTTATCGCCAAATGCACAATTGTTATATGACTCTTATGCCAATAACCCAACAGGACTATCTGTTGCAGCTCAACAGGTCTTGGCGCTATATGAAAGCCAACAGCAAAAAATTTACCGACTCAATCGTTGGATGAATGTTTATGCAAAAGATTTAACCGCTCAAAATAGTGCGGCCAAAGCAGCATTAGCAGAGTTTATTACACAGTTGGGCATGGAAACATCGACTTTATATAAAGAACAAAGTGTTTTATTGAATAGAACCAATTGTTTAAAAGTCGAGAAATTGACGAATGGTCAATATAATCCATATATCAGTGGTCAAACTGGTTGCGTGGCGGATGATTCGGAACAGTGGATTCTCGATGCTTTGGGGCGTATTCACAGTAAATTGGCTATTGACCAATGCTTAACCAGTAATGGTGGTGGTAATAAAATTACATTGGCGACTTGTTCAACACAGTTAAGCAGTCAAGTTTGGACGATGGCCGCAGATACACAATCCATCCGCCAAGGCAGTCAGTGTTTTGATTTGAATAAGGGGTATCTGGTAGACAATCGTGCTGATCTTATTCGTTATAACTGTACTAATGGTGTAAATCAGAAGTGGACCACGTTATTGCCGAATAACAATTTGATATTGTCTTATTTAAAGCCTAAGAATTTGCTCTTGCTTGCACACTAATTAGGAGAAAGCTCTTTCATTAAAGTGAAGGGGCTTTTTATTTTGCTTGTTCATGATTGCGAGGAGAAAGAAAAGATCGAAATCGCAGATATAAAAAAAGCCCGAAAGGGCTTTTTTTAATACAACAAATTAGTTAGCTAATGCTTTAACTTGCGTATTTAAACGGCTCTTATGACGAGCAGCTTTGTTCTTATGGATGATACCTTTATCAGCCATACGGTCGATTACAGGAACAGCTTTTTTGTAAGCTTCTGTAGCGACAGCATGGTCACCAGCAGCAATAGCAGCTACTGTGCGTTTGATGTAAGTACGAACCATAGAACGCAAGCTTGCGTTGTGTTTACGTGCTTTAACGTTTTGACGAGCACGTTTTTTTGCTTGAGCAGAGTTTGCCACTCGTGCACTCCTTGAATTAGATTGGTCTGGGCGGGCTGAAATTCATACTGAAAACCAACATCAGTAGAACTATCACCAGCCCGTAAACAAGTGCCATATTTTGATTAAACATGACCACGAAGTCAAGTCTTGACATGCTTTGACAACATTTTAGATGCAGAAAAATGTTAAAGAAAACGTTAGATTACTGCTAAACAACGGAGAATGATCAAAAAATGATAAATTCGATTCAAAAGGTCATCGTGATTGGCGCAACAGGTTTAGTCGGTAGAGCTTTAATCAAACAATTAAATGAATTAAGGAGTTGCGAGCAAATTACTGCTGTGGTTCGGCATTATGATGTGCAGTTGAGTCAGATGAATAAAGTTCATCAATTGGTATTGGATGACTTTCTGCTCTTAAATGATGAAGACGTCGATGGTCATAGCCATGCTTTTAGTTGTTTGGGTACAACCATGAAAAAAGCGGGTTCAAAAGCAAAATTTTACAATATTGACTATGAGATCAATGCCCATTTTGCCGATTTGCTGGAGGAAATGGAGATTCACTACCTATTGGTGAGTGCATTGGGGGCGAGCGTAAAGTCTCCAATTTTCTATAATCGGGTGAAAGGTGAGCTAGAGCAGCATATTCGAGAGTTGGCTTTATATAAGACCTCAATTTTACAACCCTCATTGCTACTGGGGGAACGATCTGAACAGCGGTTGCTAGAAGGGGCAACACAGCGTTTATATCAGAAGGTGTCTCATTTGGTTCCCAATTCTTTTAAATATAAGCCAGTGACAGCTGAACAAGTGGCTCATACTATGGTCGTGGCAGCGCAAACTCAAACTGAAAAGTTTGAAATTTATGATAATTTACGCATACAACAAGCCAAATAAATGGAGAAAGACGTGGCAGCAGTACCTTTTGTAACTTGTGATTTGCTTGATGATCATCCAGAAAAAGAACTTCAGGTGGTTACGCCATCGATGGATGGAAAATTCTTTAAAAGCTATGGCGCACGCAAAAGCTTTGGTGGTCAGGTGGTGACAGTCAAATGCTTTGAAGATAACTCGCGAGTAAAAGAGTTATTGGCTACAGATGGTACGGGTAAAGTCCTTGTGGTGGATGGTGGGGCTTCCATGCGCTGTGCCTTAATGGGGGATTTAATTGCTGAATCGGCTGTAAAAAACCATTGGAATGGAGTTGTTATTTATGGTTGTGTACGCGATGTGGATGCGATTGCTGAATTGGATCTCGGAGTACATGCATTGGCTGCAATTCCACAAAAAAGTAATCGTAAGGGCATAGGTGAAACTGATATTCCACTTTATTTTGGTGGTGTGACCATTCAGTCAGGCGATTATATTTATGCGGATAACAATGGTATTGTTGTCGCGAAAGATAAACTGATTGAATTATAAAATAAGGATAAATTATTGTGAATCATCAAATTAAAGTCATTCAGTCTTTGGCATCTTCTTTGACTGAAGGTGGGCGTGGGGTATCAGGTACAGCTTTTCCTCAACAACCTGAAAAAGCATTAAAGCTCTATGAGTTTGAGGGTTCACCATTTTGTCGCCGTGTGCGAGAAGTGTTAACACTGCTTAATCTGGATTATGAAGTTTATCCTTGTCCGAAAGGGGGGACAAAATATCGCAACTTGGTGAAACAGTTAGGTGGAAAAGCACAATTTCCTTTTTTGATTGATGAAAATACTTCATCACAAATGTATGAGTCTCAGGACATTATCCATCATTTGTTTAAACATTATGGTCGTACAGGGAAAACACCGAAAAAATTTGCACACTATCCGAAATTACCGGTCGTGGCATTTGCTGGGACTTTGATTAATGGTGCACGTGGCATTTGGGTCAATCCACAGGTTACCAATCGAGAGACTCCAGAACAGTTACTTGAATTATGGGGCTTTGAAGCGAGTCCATTTACGCGAATTGTACGTAGTGTCCTGACTGAACTTGAACTTCCATTTATATTTCATAATGTGGCTAAAGAGCGCTGGCAAGATATGGGACCTGCGGTATTGCGTTTAAAGCCAGGAAAATATGTCCCGATTAAAGAGGGTAAGCGTGAAAAAGTGATGGCTGTGATGGGGCGTGATATTCAAGTGCCGTATTTGGTGGATCCGAATACCCAAGTAAAAATGTTTGAATCAGCCCAGATTGTGAAATATTTAAAACAGCAATACGGTGTATAGCTCAAGTATGAAATAGCTCGGAATAATCTAGGATTATTCCGAGTAGTAATACTCAAAGAAATCGCTGATCGAAGTTGTGAGGGCTTTATAAATAACCGTAATGAGCATTGGAGCAGACACAATTAACATTTCCGTATGTCATTAGATACCTATTCAGCATCCACCTTCGGGAGGCTGTTAATTACCCTCGAGCCGCGCCGCTTAAAAACAAAAGAATATATTGAGATAGATGAAAACAAATCTATAGAAATACTCTGCGGGCAAGAAAAAATATTCTAGGCGTGGTGGAATTAACAACTGTGTTAAAGATATAACCTGATTTAGTAAAAAAGCCGTCCGAAAGGGCGTTTTTAACGATTTTTGACTAATCCCGAATCACTTTTAGATACAGGAGCCTTTTTTCTTAAAAAAGGACTTTCAATAAATTTATAAGTTAAAAGTGATAGTAATACTACCACACCAAAAACGGCAGGAAATGAAAGATAGTAAGTATGTAAAGACGTAGTGCTGAAGTCTATAACATCCATAATAGAGAAGAAAAAGTACAATACTGCACCATGAATAAGGTAAATACTGTAACTCACTTCTCCAAGTATCCTGAGACCATTGTTATAGAGCACGCCAAAGAAATTATATCCATTTGCAATGAATGCAAAAATGATCGCTAATGGAATCATTTGAGCAAAGGTATATGGTTCAGTAAAGAATAGAGAAAAAACACTTAGTCCGATTACAATCACATTCGACGCTTTAGGCGACTCCAGCATAAAGTTTTGAAACCAGTCTTTAAACTTGATTGCAGGAATAGAAAGAAGAAATAGGGCGTAGTAGTAATGGGACTTTTCCTTAAAAATATAGAAAAGTAACGCTGCAATAATTACTAGTGATAAGGCTAAAGGAATTTTCTTGTGGTAAATACAATAGATAATTGGAAGACTGAAATAGAATTTCCATTCATACGCTAAAGTCCAGGCTACACCAGCAATGATGAGCCCACTTTCAAAGCCTTCAAAACTTCCACCTTTAAAAAGAAGCCAATCACTTACCCATTTCACGAATGCGCCAATATTCGTAACACTAATCGGGACATTAGATGCTGTAACCGCAAGAATGAAGGCGAATACTGCAATATAAAGAGGGTAGATCCGCTTTACACGTGATAAATATACCTGTTTCCAAGTAATATCTACTTTCATCATTTTATTAACAAAAAGATAGCCCGTAATTAAAAAGAAGATGGAAACTGCTGTACCCCCGAAATTATCAATTAAAACAAACTCAGGTTTTTTCCATTCCCCGGCAGTCTTCCAGACATAGGTAATGTAGAAATGATGAGCCAGTACAGAAAGAGCGAGAATCCCGCGTAAACCATCGAGTGGTGAAGAGCGTTGGATCACTTCTATTGGTAAAAATTGAACTTTTCTTAGAAGAGTCGTAGTAAACCCGATACATGTAATGAGTAGCAAAAAAAGATAAAGGGCATCAATTTGAAAAAAAATCATAGTGAATTTATTTGAGAGATAGCAAGGGTATTTTAGGCACTCAATTTCATATTATCTACATTATTTTAATTGTTGAATTATATTATGTTCATATTTGCCTCATACTTTGATTAAAGCTTAGAGTAAGAAAAAATAGGATTCAGGAAATTGGTGACAGTCCAGCCCCCAAAACTTAAAATAAGCTATAAATAGCTTCAGGCGTAGCGACCTGTTCGATCTTATAATTTTCCCAAAGCCCGTCATGATCACGGAAGGTTTGAATACCACTTTCGGCACTCATTCCTGCACCTGAAAACACCACTAGTTTTTGCATAGCATCCTCGTATTATCTTATTGGGGGAGTAACTGCATTCATGATGGAGATGGACTGTACTTCATCTTTTATCCAATCAACAAATTTTTGCAGAATGGGTGATGTTTCCTGACTAGAGTGAACCAAATAATAGGAACGGTGGCTTTGTAATGGGCTATTGTTGGCGATAACCAATGTTTGATTTTTCAGTTCTTGCTCAATGAGCATTTGCGGAATCAAAGCAACGCCCATGGCGTGAGAAGCGGCTACAGCGAGCATGGAAAATAACTCATGGCGTTGTCCTTCATCCGCTTTAGGCTGATGGACTTGATGCGCCTGAAACCATTCCTGCCAAATAGTGGGGCGAGTTGTCTGTTGCAATAATGGTAATTGTGCAATTTGTTCTGGCAGCAGGTTGTAGGTGTCATGGTTGCAGGGCTGGGCATCGGGAAAGTATTGTTGAATCAGTGAAGGTGCGCAGACAGCCACCACATCTTCGTGCATTAATAAATGAGCCTGAGTGCCTGGCCAGTGTTCAATTTGCTGCTGTGTTCCTGCGTAAATTGCAGCATCAAATATATGTTCGCTAAAAAGAAAGGGCTTGGTGCTGGTTTCTAAGTGAATGGTAACTTCTGGGTAGCATGAATTAAAGTGATGCAGTTTGGGTAATAACCATCGTGTTGCAAAGGTCGGAACAACCCCTAATTTAAGCGTGCCAGCTAAACCTTTATGAGAGATAACTTCTTGGGTAACTTTTTCTAAACCGACTAGGTAAGGTTTAATGGAGGCATAGTATTGAGAGCCTGCAACCGTCAGCTCCATGCCATGTCGAGTACGAGAGAACAGTTGGGTCTGTAAAAATTCCTCGAGTTGTTGGATTTGACGCGATACCGCACTTTGCGTCATCACCAGCTCTTGCGCCGCGTGTGTATAACTTGCATGTTTTGCGGCAGACTCGAAACAAATCAAGTTTTGAATCGAGGGGATTTTTCTTCTCATTTAAACCAACCAGACAAGTTTAATATTTTAAAAATGCATAAATTCTTGTGTACGAATTATAAGGAAAATCTCCTAGAAGCATCTATAGCAATCTATCCAAATTTATTTAATTTTGCCAGTTGGATCAAGATATGCATATTCCGCATATCTGCATGCAAATTATTCGTTTGAATTAATTCGGATTCAGTCATAGCATCAATTTAGATAAAAAACAGCGCAGAGGATGCAATGAATCAAATGGTGAACTCGAAAAAAACGGTTAAAACGCAGTTCAAATGGCAAGATCCATTTTTACTCGAGCAGCAATTGACTGAAGAGGAGCGCATGATTCGTGATACTGCCCATGCCTACTGTCAGGATAAATTGCAGCCGCGTGTGCTGGAACAGTTTCGCCATGAAAAAACCGATCCGACAATTTTTCGTGAAATGGGTGAGCTGGGCTTACTTGGTCCAACGATTCCTGAACAGTACGGTGGTACGGGCCTAAACTATGTGAGTTATGGACTGGTTGCACGTGAAATTGAATATGTTGATTCGGGTTACCGTTCCATGGCCAGTGTACAGAGTTCACTGGTGATGGTGCCGATTCACGAATTTGGCACAGAAGAGCAAAAGCAGAAATACTTGCCCAAATTAGCTACAGGTGAATATATAGGTTGTTTTGGTTTAACCGAGCCCGACCATGGTTCTGATCCAGGCAGCATGATTACCCGTGCAAAAAAAGTGGACGGTGGTTATCGTTTATCTGGGGCAAAAATGTGGATTACCAACAGCCCAATTGCAGATGTATTTGTGGTCTGGGCCAAAGAAGTTTCAGCCGAAGGTAATGTCGGTGATATTCGGGGGTTCATTTTAGAAAAAGGTTGGGAAGGGCTTTCAGCCCCTGCGATTCATGGCAAAGTCGGTTTACGAGCTTCCATTACGGGTGAAATTGTGATGGATAATGTCTTCGTGCCGGAAGAGAATGCTTTTCCAGAGGTGCGTGGTTTAAAAGGACCTTTTACGTGTCTGAATAGTGCGCGTTACGGTATTGCTTGGGGGGCAATGGGCGCAGCAGAATTCTGTTGGCATACTGCGCATCAATACACGATGGACCGTAAACAGTTTGGTCGTCCTTTGGCTGCAAATCAGTTGATCCAAAAGAAACTTGCCGACATGCAAACCGAAATTGCTCTGGGCTTACAAATTGCCTTACGTTTTGGCCGGATGAAAGATGAAGGCATTGCTTCAGTTGAAGGTACTTCACTCATCAAACGTAATAATTGCGGGAAAGCTTTGGATATTGCCCGTTTAGCGCGTGACATGATGGGCGGCAATGGCATCAGTGACGAATTTGGAGTTGCACGTCATTTGGTTAACTTGGAAGTGGTGAATACCTATGAAGGTACACATGACATTCATGCCTTAATTTTGGGACGTGCGCAAACAGGCATCGCAGCGTTCTAATTCAAATCCGTATCAAAAATTTATTTTGCTTAAAGTCAGGATGCTCGTTAGGGCATCTTGCAAGTGAGTTTGTCTTAAAAAACTAAAAAGCAAAATTCGAGATGTAATTAAGGAGTAAACATGGGTGCATTAAGGGGAATTCGCGTCTTGGATTTAAGCCGGGTCTTGGCAGGACCTTGGTGCGGGCAGATTTTGGCAGATCTAGGTGCTGAGGTCATTAAAATCGAGCGTCCTCAGTGTGGAGATGATACCCGCATGTGGGGACCGCCATGGATGCTAGATGAAGCAGGTCAAGCTACGCATGAATCAGGATATTTTCTTGCTGCAAATCGAAATAAGTATTCGGTTGCGATTGATATTACCCGACAAGAAGGTCAGGCCTTATTGCATCAAATGGTACAAACCGCAGATGTACTGATTGAAAACTATAAAGCGGGTTCATTGCAAAAATATGGATTGGATTATGAGACTTTAAGTGGGATTAATCCAAATCTGGTGTATTGCTCAATTACGGGTTTTGGGCAAACAGGACCACGCGCTAGTGAACCGGGTTACGATTTTATTATCCAAGGAATGTCGGGTTTGATGAGTATTACCGGCGAGAAAGAAGGTCTAGGGCAGGGGGCACAAAAAGTTGGTGTGGCTGTCGTTGACCTACAAACCGGGTTATATGCCACCATTGCCATTCAGGCTGCGCTATTGGCACGTCAGCAGATTGGGCGAGGTCAACATATTGATTTGTCATTATTGGATGTGCAGGTTGCAGGTCTGGCCAATCAGGGCATGAATTACCTCACGACTGGGGTATCTCCGCAACGTATGGGCAATAGCCATCCAAATATTGTGCCTTATCAGGCTTTTCAGGCCAAAGATAAAGAGTTTATTGTGGCATGTGGCAATGATAAACAGTTTAAAGATCTGTGTATTGCAATTGGCTATACCGCTCTGTTGGATGATGGACGTTTTACTCGTAATCAGGATCGAGTACGCCATCGTGAAGTATTGATTGAATTGTTATCTGCGCATTTTTTACAGAACAGTGCAGAACAGTGGGTGAATGCGATTCATGCTGTAAAAGTGCCTGTGGGGCTGATTAACTCGGTGGCAGAAGCATTACAAGAGCCGCAGCTTGAACATCGGGATATGCTCGTGAATCTTCCACATCCACTTAATGCTGAGTTTCAGATGATTGGTTCTCCGATTAAATTATCAGAAACACCAGTGGAATATCATCACGCTCCACCTCAATTAGGCGAGCATACAATGTCTGTACTTTCTGAATTTAAAGCAGAGCATGAATTACTGCAGTTAAAGGCGATGGGGATCATTGATAGTAAAATAGCCTAAGCATTTTTGTTAATGAAATAGTTGCTAAGAGCACTGAATTCAGTTTCAGGCGGAAAAAGTTTAACTCCGATGTGCTGTTATCTGAATGCATGCTCAGCATTATAAAGGATTATTCGGGGCGCTTATTAACGTTATATCTCTAGTGGAGGGCTTTAATGGGCACCTACTTATTCATTCTAATTTCCGAGCCAACTTAGCTTAGGAGTGATCGACCTGATTGAGTAAATTTAGAGGGTGATGCTCGCATGGATTTCTTTATTTCACTTTAAAATTAACTTATGTTCAGTTTATCGCCTTATAAGTGAATGCAATGCAGCTTAATTTTAACGGCACTTTGTCGATGCTGATCCAATCATTTTAGCAATTGTAGTTCTGAACGTTTTTGCGGCTTCAATTCCATATTTTTTATATGGTTTTTATCTTCCAGCTTGTTACAAGACAACGCATTTAGTATAGCTGGAGTCATCACATGATCTGTACTTGCTGTTTTTGGGATCATAGGGTGGAATGATTGCTTTTTAATTCTTAGCTTATAAAAATAATTTTTTTATCAATGATTTAATTTGGATTAATCAAGCGCCTAAGATGTAGTTTGGCATGATTTAAATGCCCTCTACGAGTGTCGAGCGCGTATTTATTTCGATATACAATTTTTAATCCAAAACAATTCTATTGCTTAACTTAATCTGCTGAATTGCAACTTAGATATGGTACTGGGCTCAGGATACACTTGCCTGAATTTATTCAGCTCATCGTTATTCGGCAGACAATAAAATCTATAAACATGAATTTTACTCACTTTTAGATGAGACTAAATCATTTTTATTCATGTTTGGAATACGGTATAAATTACACCATTCAAGCAATTTAGATAATTTCTCAAAATTAGGATGACCATCACCATGAGTAAAAAGTTTGCATGTTCAATCAAACGTATTCGTTTTGATGAAAACTATCAGCCAGCAGATAGCACACGTCTAACAACTAACTTTGCCAACTTGGCGCGTGGTGAAAGCCGTGAGCAGAACCTACGTAATACGCTTCGAATGATTAATAATCGTTTCAATGCTTTAGCCCAATCAGACAATCCGAAAGGCGATCGCTATTCACTTGAAATTGATATTATTTCTGCTGATTTAGACATTGAAGGTAATGGTCAATCTTTCCCAATCATTGAGATGCTGAAAAGCACCATTATCGATCATCACACCAATCAGCGTATTGAAGGCATGATTGGCAACAGCTTTTCGTCTTATGTCCGCGACTATGATTTTAGCGTAGTCCTGAAAGAACATAATAAAGACAACTCAACTTCATATGCACCCGAAGGTTTTGGGGATTTACACGGTAAGCTTTATCAATATTTGGTGAACTCGGACACGTTTAAAGCAGAGTTTAACCAACAACCTGTGATTTGCCTGAGTGTTTCAACAGCACGTACTTATCACCGCACCACCAATGAACATCCGATTTTAGGTGTTGAGTATAAGCAAGACCAGTACTCACGTACCGATGAATATTTCCACAAAATGGGCTTACAGGTTCGCTTCTTTATGCCAAAAGGCAGCGTTGCACCTTTAGCATTCTATTTTACGGGCGATTTACTGCGTGATTACACCGATTTTGAACTGATCAGTGCGATTAGCACCATGGAAACCTTCCAAAAGATTTATCGTCCTGAAATTTACAATGCAAATTCAGCAGCGGCGCAAGTTTATCAAGCCAGTCTCGAGTACCCAGATTACTCATTAACGCGAATCGTCTATGACCGAGTTGAACGTGGTCAGCTTGCAGTCAAACAGGGTAAATGGACGGAAGAGAATTTTATTAAGCCTTATCAAGATATTCTTGAGCAATGGGCTGCCAATTATAACGTAGAGCGTAACGCTGCTTAATTTACCCCAAATAGAACATAGAGATAGAAGATTTAAAATGGCAATTTTATTACCAACATCTACCGCTGGCAGCTTACCGAAACCCTCTTGGTTGGCAGAACCTGAAAAACTTTGGTCGCCGTGGAAACTCGAAGGTGAGCAACTGCTTGATGGCAAACAAGATGCTTTACGTTTGTCATTGCAAGAACAGCAACATGCAGGCATTGATATTGTCAGTGATGGTGAACAGACTCGCCAACATTTCGTGACGACGTTTATTGAACATCTTGATGGTGTGGACTTTCAGAAGCGTGAAACAGTTCGTATCCGTAATCGTTATGATGCGAGCGTGCCTTCTGTGGTAGGTGCAGTATCGCGTCAAAAACCTGTGTTTGTGGAAGATGCTAAGTTTTTACGTAGCCAAACGACTCAACCGATTAAATGGGCACTACCAGGCCCAATGACCATGATTGATACCCTGTATGATGGTCATTATAAAAGCCGTGAAAAACTGGCTTGGGAATTTGCCAAAATCTTGAACCAAGAAGCACTCGAATTAGAAGCTGCTGGTGTAGATATCATTCAATTTGATGAACCTGCATTTAATGTATTCTTTGATGAAGTGAATGACTGGGGGGTTGCAACCCTAGAACGCGCACTTGAAGGCTTGAAGTGTGAAACGGCGGTGCATATTTGCTACGGTTACGGCATTAAAGCCAATACCGATTGGAAAAAGACCTTAGGCTCAGAATGGCGCCAATACGAAGAAGCCTTTCCAAAATTACAACAGTCTAAAATCGATATTGTTTCACTCGAATGTCAAAACTCGCGTGTGCCAATGGATCTAATTGAACTGATTCGTGGTAAAAAAGTCATGGTCGGCGCGATTGATGTCGCAACCAATAGCATTGAAACACCGGAAGAAGTGGCTAATACACTGCGTAAAGCCCTCCAATTTGTTGATGCGGATAAGCTTTATCCTTCAACCAACTGTGGTATGGCACCTTTGGCGCGTGAAGTGGCACGCGGTAAACTGAATGCCTTAAGTGCAGGTGCAGAAATCGTGCGCAAAGAGCTAACTGGGTACTAAGCACTCGTATGATTTAAGGGGCAGCTTTCGGATTGGATGGTTTTTTAATTCTACGAGAGCTGACCCTCGCTTTAATTGATAGTAAGACAATATTCTACTTAGCGTACGTCTAGATCAAGTGCAGATGTAATCGAATCACACAGCGAACTCAATCTAAAACACAAGTTAGGACTTAATTTAGGAACAAGATGATGATTGAAGCAACAGACTTTAGAAATGCAATGTCTTCGTTAACCAGCGCAGTGAGTGTTGTGACTACGGCAGGCATGTCTGATCGTCATGGTTTCACTGCATCTGCTGTGTGTAGCGTTACTGATACGCCACCGACCCTATTGGTTTGCATGAATAAAGCATCGCGTTCACATGAGCATTTTGTCGAAAATAAAATTTTAACCGTGAATGTGTTGGGTGCACAGCATGAGGAAATTTCGAATGTATTTGCCTCTAAAATGAGTTCTGAAGAGCGATTTGAACATGGCGTTTGGACTGAGCTAGAAACGGGTGCACCAGTGTTAAAGGATGCTTTGGTGAATTTTGATTGTGAGATTGATCAAATCCAAGAAGTGGGTACACACACGATTTTTATCTGTCGTATTGTCGCGATTCAACAGAGTGAGCAAGATCAAAGTTTAGTTTATTTTAATCGTGCTTATCATCAAGTAGGACAGACGGAAATCGCCTAAATCTCGCTGTATAACGACTTAAACTTGAGGGTCAGACTGTAACATTTCGATTTTTAAGGAGTAAGAGATAGGGGTGGAACAGGGTAAAATTAAGGGTATAAAAATTATAAAATAGAATAAGAGAAGGTGCTTATTTTTCTATAAGCACCTTTAAAAATTGGAGAGGAGAGTGAGACTAGAATTCATGTTCCAAAGTTTACTCATGCTAGAAACATGAAGCAAAAGCGTGATTGCTGATGGTGTAATCTTGCATTGGTATCGAATACTTTTATTAAATAATGTGGATGAAAGAAAAAATAAACCTAGAGTCGGTTTAGAAAAAACTAAGACAGCTTTGCAAAAGATTGGTGTTTGACCATAATATAGCTAGAATAAAATTCAGAAAGAATAATGAGTAAAGTCATTGCACTAAAAAGCGCAAAATAAATCACAAGATCAACGGGGTTCAGCTTTTATTTTCGTGGTGCATGCTTTAAACATACAATCAAATTAGGAAAAATAGTGAAGCAGCCAATCGGCTTAAAGACATTATAGACACGATAAATCGACACAGAGGCTACATTTAACCAAATGTAGTGTTCTTTTTAAAAATTGAGTTGAGAATGCAATTGCACATTACCCGCTATAAGTCTCTGATCGTGATCATTCTACTGGTTTTGGTCGTCAGTTTTACTACATATCGCTGGTGGCAGGGACCATTGTTATCTGGTTATGAGGTTGTATCTAGTCCACTGGTTCAGACGGTGGTTGCCTCAGGACGGGTCGAAACGGTATCTCGGGCTCAAATTGGGAGTGAAATTACAGGGGTGGTCCTTGAGCGGTTGGTTCAAGAAGGCGATCGGGTTTCCCGTGGCGATCTGCTTTTGCTACTCAAATCGGATGAAATTGCAGCGCAGGTACGACAAGCAGAAGCAGAATTAAAAGAACTCGCAACGACCAAACGACCACAAGCGGAAGTCGATTTGGCGAATGCTAAAGTGCAGTTACAACAAGCTGAGCGGGAAGCGGCACGGAGAAGGAATACCGAATTAGGCATATTATCTGCTGAGGAAAGAGAGAAATCGATAGAGGCAGAAAGACTCGCTCGTAATAATTTGGAATTGGCTCGCTTAAAAGTTGCTGCACTGGCTCCGGGGCAAGCTGAAGAGACTATGCTGCGTGAACGACTAGCCGCATTACAAGCGCAACTTGCCAAAACCAAAATTCGTGCAGAAGTCTCAGGTACAATTTTAACGCGGAATGTGGAGCCCGGAGATCTGGTACAACCTAGCCAGACCCTTTTCACCATTGCGCTGAATGGTGCAACTGAAATTCGAGTCCCCTTTGATGAACGCAATTTACCGCTGTTGGCTTTACAACAAAAAGCGACAGTGATCGCGGATGCCTATCCAGATCAAGCTTTTCCTGCGCAGATTAACTTTATTGCCCCGAGTATTGATGCTCAACGTGGCACAGTCGATGTCCGATTAACAGTGGATCCAGTCCCTGATTTTTTGCGTCAAGACATGACGGTATCGGTCAATGTTGAAACCAACAAACGTGAGCGAGCACTGGTCATTCCGAATGATGCTTTAAGCAGTATCAGTGGAAAAAAGGCCATGGTTATTTTGGTAAGAGATGGAAAAATTCAGCGTCATTCTATCACTCTGGGGTTGCGTGGTTTGGTCATGTCGGAAGTTGTTGCTGGATTAAAAGAAGATGATCAAGTCCTTGCCGATGCAGAATCAGCACTTAAAGATGGCACCCGAGTCCGCGTAGAGCAAAAGCAACGTGGATTGCAGCATCAAACTGATCAGACAGATAGCAAAAATGAATTACCGGTGAAATTCGATTGAAAAACTTTTTTGGGCGACTTTGGACAGAGTGGACCATCGCAATCAGTTTTTTGCGAGAGGGTCGTGCACAGTCTGTTATGATCACAGTCGGTGTTGCCGTTGGGGTCGCGGTGATTGTGTTCATTAGCGCGTTAATTCATGGCTTACAATCGAATATTGTGGAACGGACTTTAGGCACGCAGGCCCATATCCGTTTGCTCTCACCAGATGAGGTGAACCAGATTGTGCCACCAGTAGCTGGAACGCTTCAGTTGTTACAAGAAGATAAGCGGGCGCAGCGCTTGCGTTCGATTAACAATTGGCAACAGATTACGGAAACTTTAGATCAGTTACCGGTATTGACGGCTGTTTCTCCTGTGGTTTCTGGTCCAGCATTTGTACAGCGTGGAGATGCAATTGAATCTGTCGCCTTGGTCGGTATTAATTTGGAGCGTTATCAACAGATTATTCCGCTCAAGCAATATATGCTGAGTGGTCAATTACGTGTCAGTGCGGATAATGTCTTGATTGGGCGTCAATTGGCCAAAGATTTGGGGGTAGAAGTCGGGAGCAAATTAAGGCTAGATACTGGGCAGCAGAAAAATGCGGTGGTGAATATCTCGGGCATATTTGAATTGGGCGTGCGTGAATTGGATGCGCGTTATGTTTATCTGGATTTGAAACAGGCGCAATCTTTACTTAATTTGCCGGGTGGCGTGACCGTGATTGATCTGACGATTCAAGATATTTTTCAGGCCGATCAAATCGCCGCGCAAGTCGGCCGCCTGACGGGATTAAAAGCTGAAAGCTGGATTGAAACCAATGCCCAACTCATGAATGCGATTACCGCTCAGAGCCTTTCGACTAACATGATTATTGTTTTTGTGGCGATTTCAGTCGCTTTTGGCATTGCCAGTGTCATGTCAGTGAGCGTGGTGCAACGCACGCGGGAAATTGGGATTTTGCGTGCGACGGGGGCGACCCAATCGCAGATTTTAAGAGTGTTCTTGTTTCAAGGGGCAATTTTTGGGCTGCTCGGTTCGATTTTAGGGAGTGTGGTCAGTTGTGGTTTAGTCTGGGTATTTAATCAGTTTGGTCCACGTTTGTTTCATATTTCAATATCAATCCAGCTCATCCTTTTGGCAGTATTGTTGGCGACATTGACAGGTGTGTTGGCTGCGGCAGTCCCATCCCGTCGAGCTGCTGCATTAGACCCTGTGGAGGCGATTCGTCATGTCTGATTTATCTCAGGAAGTGCTGCGTTTAGAGGCATTACGAAAGTCCTATAACGTTGGGCAAGCCAATGAAGTGGAGGTACTGCACGGTATTGATCTATGTATTGAGCGCAATGATTTTGCCGCGCTCATAGGTCCTTCAGGTTCAGGTAAAAGTACTTTATTGAATATTCTGGGCTTATTAGATCAGCCCAGCAGTGGCGAGTTGTACTTGCTCGGTCAGGCCACAAGCGGTATGGATGATGTCAGACGGACTGCGCTGCGGGGGAGTAGCATCGGTTTTGTGTTTCAGTTTCATCATCTTATACAGGCATTTACTGCTTTAAATAATGTCCTGATGCCATTAATGCTGAAGCAGGGTAAGCCTGATCAATCTGCACTGCAATATGCCCATGAATTATTAGCCGCAGTAGGATTGGAAAAATTTGCGGATCGTAAACCCAATGAGCTTTCTGGCGGACAGCAGCAGCGTGTGGCGATAGCTCGAGCGCTGATAACCAAGCCTGCACTATTGTTGGCCGATGAACCGACAGGCAATCTGGACACTCAAACTGCCGCGGAAATGTTTGAATTATTTCGCAAAGTACATCGTGAACATGACTGTGCCGTGTTGCTGGTCACGCATGATCCCAGATTATCGGCAACCTGTGACCGAACCATTAATCTGGTGGATGGGAAAATTCAGAGTGATTCCAAAAACGAGATGAAATAAGGACAAATGTAGATCACACGTCTGGGAACAGCAGTTCAAAGCATATGCCTTCTGCACTATTAACTACCTGATACATCCCCTGATGAAGTGTCAGAATGGATGCCACAATCGACAGCCCTAAACCGCCCGTTTGATGAGGGTTTTGTCTGCTGGAATTGCACTGATAAAAGCGCTCAAAGATATGCGGCAAATGCTCAGGGGCAATCTCTAAGCCACTGGTGATCACAGATAATTCAATCATATGCATGTTATTGATCATCTTTCGTTGGCTTACCACATAAATGCTTCGGTGATTGCCGCCGTGGATCAGTGCATTTGATATCAGATTATACAGGGCTTGTTGTAACAGTTCTGGATCTGCCCAGAGTTCAGTCGCTTCCAGCCTGAACACAAATTGGCAGTCTTGTTCTTCAGCTTGATATTCAAAAATACTGCACATATGTTCTATAAAAGATTGGAGCTGAATTTTCTGTTTGTTTAAACGAACTTTATGCGCATCTGCGCGGGCGAGAAATAACATACTGTCAATCATTCTTTTTAAACGGTGATAATCCTCTAAGTTGGAAATCAAGAGTTCCTGATACTGTGCGGGACTGCGTTCACTCATGAGTAAAATTTCGGTTTGCCCGATTAAATTATTCAGTGGGGTTCTAAATTCATGTGCAATGTCTTCAGAGAAACGATTCAGTTGGCTATATCCCATTTCAATACGGTCAAGCATGGCGTTGATATCGGATGCAAGCTGTTCGATCTCTTGAGGGGGATGAATCAGATTGAGTCGCTGCTCGAGTTGCTGAATATTAATGGCGTGGGTTTGTTCTCGCAGAGTTCTTAAAGCCTTCAATCCCAGACGGCTAGCTATGGCACAGAGTATGAAAATAGCCAAGATGCCTGTAAATACATAGAGGAAAAGACGCTTTTGAAAAGGAGAGATAATGGCTAAACGTTCAGACCACTGTTTGCCTGCAATTAACACATAGGGTTGCTGATTGATTTGAATGGTTTTCCACGCAATACGGGTCGGGTAAGCATGAGCCGATAAATCACGGAATTGAATCTGGGGCTGATGGGTAAATTCGGGCAGTGGAATGCCAAGTGGATTGATATTAATCAGAATCTGGTCGGCCTGAATCAATAAAAACAAATTATCCTGATTTCCCAACATATTTTGATACAGCTTCGGGCGAGCAATAATCTGTTCGATATTGCGACTGTCTTGCAGCAAAATTTCTAGCCGCTCAATGCGTTCAACCAAAGCCCGATCTTGCTGGGCAATTAAAATCTGGTTGATACCCAGATAGGTCATAAATGCCACAGCACACAACACCATGGCAGCACACCATGTGACCAATAGTGTTAATCGGAGTTCTAAAGAGCGAAGGCGCTTGAACATTATGCTTCAACCGAAATTTTATAGCCCAGGCCACGAACAGTATGAATGAGTTTTATATCATGTCCCTCATCAATTTTACTGCGTAAGCGGCGTACCGCCACATCAATAAAATTCGTATCGGTATCAAAATTGATATGCCAAACTTCGGAAGCAATTTGCCTGCGCGTAATAATTTCATTTGGGTGCTGTAGCATAAAGCGCAATAAACTAAATTCCTTTTTACTGAGTTCAATTAACTGCTCATTCCGCCAAACTTTATGATGGATTAAGTCCATTTTTAAGTTGCCGATCCATAACTCATTTTCTTGCACATACTGTTGCCGTCTCAGCAGACTTTTAATGCGTGCGAGTAACTCAATATAAGAAAAAGGCTTGGCCAGATAGTCGTCGGCACCCAGTTCCAGACCTTTGACTCTGTCAATAATCTGGTCTTTGGCGGTGAGAAAAATCACAGGTATTTGGGAAAATTGACGCAATACTTTTAACACTGCCCAGCCATCAATATCGGGCAGCATCACATCGAGTATGACCAAGGTATAAGGTTGCATCTTGAGTTTCTCCAAGCCTTCGAGTCCTGAATGAACACATTCAGCCGCGTAGCCAGATTCATTTAAGCCCTTCACCAGATATGAGGCGATCTTCACTTCATCTTCGATAATCAGAATACACATTTTGCTCAGACTCATTTTGAAGATGACAACTTTGTAATGTGATTGTCATGCTTCAAATCATTCAGGTTGTATAAGATTTTTTAAAACTTAATTCAGGGCAATCATGATGAACAAACTTACAGGGCTTGTTTTAACAGTAATGCTGATGAGTAGCAGTACTTTTGCACAAACCGTTCAATTGAATCAAGTTTATTCACTCGATTCTAAAGCCGCACAAACCTTAGTAGATGCTGCGGTGGCGGCTTGTCAAAAAATACAGCACAACATTGCTGTGGTGGTGGTTGATCGGGGAGGAAATACCTTGATGGCGAGTAGGCATGAAAGTGTGGGCCCTCATAATTTGGGCGCGGCCGAAAAGAAAGCCTATACCGCTTTATCAACCAAAACAGCAACCTTGTTGTTAAGTCAAAATGCCCATGAAAACAGTGATGCAAAAAATTTAACCACCGTGTCAGATTTACTGTTGTTAGGTGGCGGCTTACCGGTGCGTTATGAAAATCAGGTGGTCGGTGCAATTGGTGTTGCGGGCGCAGGAGGTGCCCAAAATGACCAGTATTGCGCTGAAGCAGCCATTCAGTCTAGTTTTAACCATTAAGGATTTCATCATGTTTAAGAAATTTTTACCCCTTTCCACTTTGTTATTGGCATCAATGGCGTTTGCACAAAATAACCCATTAAGTGTGCATGTGTTAAATCTAGAAAACGGTTTACCTTCGGCTGATGTTGAGGTGGTGCTGGAAAAGAGTTCGGGTAATCACTGGGTGAAGCTGAATCAGCAATTTACAGGAGCGAATGGTCGTATTGCGGGACTTTTTCCTGAAAATCAGCCATTAGCGCAAGGGGTATATAAGGTCACGTTTAAAACAGGAGATTGGTTCAAAAAGAATAATCAGAGTACTTTTTTCCCAGAAGTTCCCGTCATTTTTAAAGTGGATGGCAGTGTCAGCCACTACCACATTCCCTTGTTGTTAAGTCCTTATGGCTACTCGACTTACCGAGGCAATTAACAATCCGCCAAGGCTGGTAAAACCAGCCTTTTTGCTGCATTGCAATCCTATTAAAAAATGGGTCAAAAGCCTAAATCGCTTAAATTTATACTGAATAAAGCTAAAAAATGTTCAAAGGGTTGAAGCATGCTGTTGCAGTGATGCTCAGCCCCATTGAAATTCACGCTTTATTCACAAGTGGCTCCTGTATGTTTGACTAAACAGTTATGCCATAGGTTGAGTCATGCCAAATTTCTTTAAAAAATCTTTAGGTTGTGCTGCGATAGCCTGTCTCAGTTTATTTTCATCATGGTCGGCTCAAGCAGAAGTATCCAAGCCACAAGCCGTCAGTCAAATTGAGATTGATCAATATATCGGGCAATGGTATGAAATCGCACATTTGACCATGTACTTTCAACGTCATTGTGCCAGTAACACCAAGGCAAATTATGCACTCAATTCAGATCAGACGCTGAGCGTTGTGAATAGTTGCCAGACCAAAACTGGTGAAACGATTTCATCACAGGGGGTTGCTTATGCGCAAAATGCAGGGAAGAGTCAGTTAAAGGTGAGTTTTTTACCTGCAGGCTTAAGATGGATTCCTTTCACAAAAGGGGATTACTGGGTTTTAAGAGTCGATCCTGACTACAAGGTTGCATTGGTGGGTGGACCAAGTACTAAATACTTATGGATCTTGTCGCGTAGTCCACAAATTGACGAAGCAACCTATCAATCTTACCTACAAACTGCGCGTCAATATGGTTATGATGTGACTAAACTCGTACGCACACCTCATTCCAACTCACTCATTCAAGGCCATTGAGATTTTCTTGTTGCACGATCAACTTATGGGTGAACTTCACATAAATTTCATATCGTGCTACATAAAATGAAAGGCAAATATAAAAACTCAAAATGCGGAAGAAACAATGTTCAAATTTTTTCTACGCTGGATGGACAGCTGGTCGGGTGATGCAAAAACTCTAACCGTGCAGCCAGACAGTCCTCCTAAAGACTTAAACATCCAATGGCTGCGTATTTCGCCTTTCATTTTATTGCATCTTGCCTGTCTTGCTGTGTTTTGGGTGGGGGTGTCGAAATTTGCTGTACTGTTTATGTTGGGGTTCTATCTAATCCGAATGTTTGCGATCACGGCTTTTTTTCATCGCTATTTATCGCACAAAACATTTCAAACCTCTCGTATTGTCCAGTTTGTATTTATTTTGATTGGCACAATGAGTGCACAGCGGGGGCCTTTATGGTGGGCAGCGCATCATCGTTATCACCATCGCTTTACGGATACCGAGCAGGATCCACATTCTTCTACCCACGGGTTTTGGTATAGCCATGTCGGTTGGTTTTTGAATGATCAGAACTTCAACATCCGTAAAGAAGTGGTAAAAGATTGGTTGAAATACCCAGAGTTGATCTGGTTAGACCGTTTTAGCCTTCCAGTGGTGTTAGTCACGGCGGCAGCTATTTATGGCTTGGGTGAATGGCTGGCTGTAGCGTATCCGCAGTTGGCCACCTCTGGCCCGCAATTGCTGGTGTGGGGATTTGTCATTTCAACGGTGTTGTTGATTCATGCCACACTTTGTATTAACTCACTAGCGCACTTATATGGTTCACGCGATTTTGATACCCAAGATCAGAGCCGCAATAACTTTTTCCTGTCGATGATTACCTTAGGTGAAGGTTGGCATAATAATCATCATTACTATGCAGGCAGTACCCGACAAGGCTTTTATTGGTGGCAGATTGATGTGACTTATTATGTTTTAAAAGTAATGTCGTGGTTTGGTTTGGTTTGGGGCTTAAAGCCCATTCCAGCGCGTGTGTATACAGCAAGTCATCGGCATGCCACAGCGCTTCACATCGTTGCAAAAAAATTAAAAAAGGAAGATTTTTCATGAAGATTGCGATTATAGGCTCGGGTATTTCTGGACTCTATGCGGCATGGAAATTATCTGCACAGCATCAAGTCACAATCTTTGAAAAAAATAGTTATTTTGGCGGGCATACCGATACCCATCATTTTCAGATTGAAGGTCAGAGCATAGCTGTAGACAGTGGGTTTATTGTATTTAATGATTTTAATTACCCTTTGTTTAGTGAAATGCTGGCACAACTCGGGGTAGAGAAACAAAGCAGCGATATGAGTTTTTCAGTCAATAATGTTGTGACGGGATTGCAATATAATCCTTCAAAAAAATGGTCGCTACTCAAGCGTCCGCAAAACTTTTTGAATCAAAAGTTTCGGCGCATGTTGTTAGATTTATATCGCTTCTATCAAGAGAATAAAGACCAATCCGTAATTGATTCTGATCCTGAACTGACCATCGAAAGTTATTTAAACCAACATCATTACTCAGAAGAGTTTCGACATGAGCATCTCTATCCCATGTGTGGTGCCTTGTGGTCAACCCCCGTCGATCAGGTTGGACAAATTCCTTATAAGTTTGTGGTGAGTTTCTTCCAGCATCATCGCATGTTGCAGTTAAAGGAAAGACCACAATGGCAAACCGTTAAAAATGGCTCAAATCGCTATATTCGGGCAATTCATCAGCAATGTCCGAGCATTCAGTGGGAGCATCTTGCGGTGCACAGCGTCAGACGACATTCCGATTATGTCGAAGTGCAAACAGATGCAGGTCTGCACACCTTTGATTGGGTTGTTTTTGCCAGCCATGCTGATGATACGTTGCAATTATTAGAAGATGCGACGGATTTAGAACGAGAGATTCTACAAAACTTTGATTATCAAGATAATCGCATGGTCGTTCACCATGATAGCTCGATTATGCCAAGGCAGCGTTCGCAATGGGCGAGTTGGCATGTCCATGTCACAGCAGATGAAGAAGCTGGTGTAGATTTAGCTGTAACACAATATAGTTTTAGCTACTGGATGAACAACTTGCAGAATCTGCAATGTAAAACTCAAATTTTTGCCACCTTAAATCCGAATATGAAAATTGACCCTGCCAAAATCTTGGTGCAACGACATTATCGTCATCCAGTGTTTGACCAAAAAGCGATACAGGCTCAAGCCCGTTGGCAAGAGTTGCAGCAGGGCGTGAACCGGACTTCGTATTGTGGCGCCTATTGGGGCTGGGGCTTTCATGAAGATGGTGCGCGTAGTGCGGCACGTGTGGTTGATTATTTAGCGACATTATCTTGATATGAGTCATGGAGCTTGCAGATGTTGAATACTCCGCTTGCGATTGCCGAGGCCAGTATCCGTCATCGGCGCTATATGCCGAAGGCTCATGCATTTGAAGCTAAGTTGAATTACTTGTGGTTTGATCCTGATCAACTAGAACGCATTACGGCGCAGTCACCGTTTTGGTCTGCCCATCACTGGAATATCCTGAATTTATATAGTACGGATTTTTTAACCGACTATTCTGGCAGCCTTAGACAAAAAGTCGAGCAGGTGCTGGCTCAGCAAGCCGAGGTTGAGTTGTTGCCTGACTGGCAGATTCGTATTCTGGCTTTACCTCGCTGTCTCGGCTTTCGCTTCAACTCCGTGGTGTTTTATTTCATTTTCGATTCTCAACATCAGCAGCCCATTTTTATTTTGAGTGAAATCACCAATACCCCTTGGAATGAACGGAAGGTGTATCTGCATGACTGTCGGCATGCAGCGCAAGTTCATAGCAGTTTTCGTGGCTACGAGTTTTGTTTTGAAAAATCATTTCATGTGTCGCCGTTTATGCCGATGAATTTGGATTATCGTTGGCGATTCCACTTTTCAGAGCATATGCATGTGATTCATATGCAACTGTTTGAACAACAAAAACAGATATTTGATGCCACCATGCGTTTTCGTTTGCGTCCCATCACATTTCCTTCACAGCAACATTATTATGCTCTTAGATATAGTTTAGAACCTTTAAAAATGATGGCTTCAATCTATGTTCAAGCCTTGCAGTTATGGTGGAAAAAGGTGCCGTTTTATCGGCACCCGAAGAAAAATAAGGATTAACATGTCATGATGAAAGCATTTCTTTATGGTGAGCAAGCTTCACTGCCATTTTTACTCAGAAGTTTACTGAAACTACGTCATGGACAAATCAGTTTTCGTGGCGTGTGGAATGGTACGGTCGGAGAGGTTTCTGATTTACATGCGGTGGTTGAGGTGCATAATCCAGAGGTCATGCAGCTCATCTTTAAACAAGGTGTGTTAGGTGCCGCTGAAGGTTACATTCGCGGTGATTGGAAAAGTGACGATCTGGTCGAGCTGATTCAGATTTTGGCGCGTAATCGAGATGTTTTAGATAAAATTAATCAAAATGCCGTGGCGCAGCTCAGCCAGTTTGTCCTTAAAAACTGGTACAAAAGCCGCAGAAATACCCTCAGTGGCAGCCGTAAAAACATTGCGGAACACTATGACTTAAGTAATGATTTTTTTAAGCTCTTTCTTGATGAATCCATGATGTACTCCAGTGCGGTGTATGAACATGCTGACATGTCGCTTGAAGCTGCATCGGAATTAAAGAAAGAGCTGATCTGTCAAAAACTGCAACTCAAACCGCTGGATCATCTGGTGGAAATCGGCAGCGGCTGGGGTGGTTTTGCAATTTATGCTGCTCAGCATTATGGCTGCAAAGTCACCACCATTACCATTTCTCAGGCGCAGTTTGATGAAGCTGTGGCGCGTGTGCAAGCTGCGGGTTTAAGCCACCGCGTTGATGTGCAGCTTAAAGATTACCGTTTGTTGGAAGGTAAATACGACAAATTGGTTTCCATTGAAATGATTGAAGCGGTGGGTGAGCAGTATCTTCCGACCTATTTTAAAAAGTGTCGTGATTTACTTAAACCACAGGGTCTAGCGCTCATTCAGGCCATTACCATCGAAGATGCACGCTATGAAAAAGCATTGAGAACGGTTGATTTCATTAAACGTTATATTTTCCCGGGTAGCTTTATTCCTTGCATTAGTGTGCTCACCGAGAGCGCCTCGCAACAGAAGTTGCGCTTGAAACAGCTCGATGATATTGGGCTGAGTTATGCTCAGACCATCCATGCTTGGCGTGAGCGGTTCCTGAATGCCAAGGAGCAGGTTTTACAGCTCGGATTTGATGAAAATTTTATTCGGATGTGGGACTTTTACTTATGTTATTGCGAAGGCGGCTTCAAAGAAGGCGTGATTAGCGATGTACATATGTTGTTTGAAGCTAGCCCGTACTAATTGGGCAGATCGACATAGGGGAAGATGATGTTAGTCAAGCTTACGCTCTTGAACCTAGGGATTATGTTGTGTTGTTGGGGCTGGGCAACCTTCAATCGTCGTGTCGGTATTGTGGATGTGGCTTGGAGTGGCTGTCTGGCTTTAAATATTATTCTGACCGCGATTTTGGTGGATGTCGCTCCCATGCCCATCCGCCTGTTCATTGCAATTTTCAGCGGTCTTTGGTTTATCCGTTTGAGTGCACATTTGTTACGACGTTATCTTGCTGAACATCAGGAAGATACACGTTATGCCAATATGCGCCGTGCCATGGGTAAATTTCAGCATGTCGGTTTCCTATTGTTTTTTATATTTCAAGCGGGACTAGCCATCTTGTTTTACCTGCCGATGTGGGCATTGTTGACTACACCGCAACACGATTGGAGTCCGGCTTATCCCGTGTATTTGCTCGTTGCGGCACTCATCTTAATCCTAGCTTTTGTAGGGGAAAGCCTTGCAGACCAGCAGCTCTATCGTTTTAAACAACAGCCTCAACATCGTGGCCTAACCATGGATCAGGGGCTTTGGCGTTATTCGCGCCATCCCAATTATTTTTTCGAATGGATGCATTGGTTTGCTTATCCCATTTTGGGATTGGCAGCAGGACTCTATCTATTGTGGATTTATCCAGTGCTGATGTGGTTGTTTTTGTATTACCTCACTGGCATCCCATTTAGCGAACAACAAGCACTTAAAAATCGGGGACAAAATTATCTCGATTACCAACAACGAACATCAATGTTCATTCCGTGGAAACCCAAAAAGTAGGTACGCACATGGATTATATAATTCAGAAGTCATTAAAATTGGTAGAAAGTGGTTTTATTCCAGATCAGGCGATTCGCGCAGCCATTCGTGGCCTAAGTAAAAAGCGTCTGATTCAAGAGGGGCGTTATGATCCTGAGCAGGCAGCACAGCGCTATATGGATGTGCTGAATATGCTTAAGCAGAGTGAAATAGCAATAGAAACCGATAAGGCCAATCAGCAGCACTATGAGTTGCCAACGCAATTTTTTCAGGCCGTACTCGGTAGACGCCTGAAATACAGTGCCTGTTATTTTCCTCATGAAACGACCACATTGGATCAGGCGGAAGAATTTGCCTTGCAACTGTATAGTGAACGCGCCAAGCTGCAAGACGGCCAAGACATTTTGGAACTCGGCTGTGGTTGGGGGTCATTCACTTTATGGATGGCTGAGCGTTACCCGAATGCGCGTATTACCGCAGTTTCTAATTCAAAAACCCAGCGTGAACATATTTTAAAACAGGCCAGAATTCGCGGGCTGATGAATATTGAGGTGCTGACTTGTGATGTGAATGTTTTGGAGCTAAGTCCAGATCAGTTTGATCGGGTCGTTTCGGTAGAAATGTTTGAGCACGTACGAAATTATCAGCGACTGTTTGATAAAATTAATGGGTGGCTCAAGCCAGATGGTTTATTGTGGTGTCATATCTTCTGTCACCGTTTCTTGCACTATCCGTTTGAAATTAAGTCTGAATATGATTGGATGTCTAAATATTTCTTTACAGGTGGACTTATGCCTTCGGTATCTACCTTTTTGCATTTTCAGGAGCATTTAGAACTGGAACAGCATTGGCAGTGGTCAGGTCAGCATTATGAACGAACAGCCAATGCCTGGTTAGACAATATGGATGCACAGCACATGGAGCTCAAACCTATCTTTGAGCAAACCTATGGTAAAGACGCGGATGCTTGGTGGCAACGCTGGCGAATCTTTTTTATGGCATGTGCAGAGTTATTTGGTTTTGAACAGGGGCAAGAATGGGTCATTGGTCATTTCTTATTTCACAAAAAGACCACTTGATGCAGGCTTACTGAACTAGGGAAATAGTATGCGGAAATCCCAAGCGCACTTCCAAAAACAGGCGTTAACAGAAATTTTCAATCGTTATTACTGGTTGCAAATTGGCCTGATTGCACTGTCGATTATTATCGGGATTGGCTGTAGTGCTTGGGTGATTAAAGGTTCATTGTTAAAGACCGCATTAGAACAAGAAATGGCCCATTACTGGTCAAGGGTAGAGCGTGATCCCAAGGCTGATTTGCCAGATACCAAAAACCTTTATGGTTATCGCTGGACGAGCAGTACTCCGCCTGAACAGTTTCAAAATCTGTCTTTAGATTTAGGCGTACATCGGATTTGGGTAGATGGTAAAGAACGCATGACCGTATATGGGGAGCAGAATGGGCAGCATGTTTTATTGGTGTTTGGTGAAAGTAACGTCAATAAGTTAGTCTGGCTGTTTGGTTTGGCACCGCTCATGTTGAGCCTGTTCATTCTGTACAGTTTTTTATGGTGGTCAAACCGACGCGCCAAACGCTATTTTTCGCCTATCACTCGGCTGGCAAATGCTTTGGAACATATTGACTGGGCACATCGCAATACGCAGGCATCGCCATTTCAGGATATTTATACCAATGGCAATATGGAAGCAGAATATCTGAAACAGGCCCTTGAAAAATATCATCAGGTGCTGAGTGAGTTTATACAACGTGAACGCGAGTTCACGGGCGATGTCAGTCATGAATTGCGTACACCGCTTACGATTCTAAAAGGCAATGTGCAGCTCTGTCAGGCTCGATACGGGCAAGATAAGGTTTTTACCCGCTTAAATAATACCATTGATGATATGCAGCTGCTGGTCGATACCTTGTTGGCCATTGCTCGAAATACGACACAACATTTGGCAGCAGAGCAGATGTTATTGTCTGACATTATTGAGGATTTGGTAGATTCATTGCATGCGGTCAGTCAAAGCAAAGGCATGCAGATTCATGTACAGCAGAATGAGTCTGAGCAGCTCAGGAACTTATATCCATCTATGACCAAAATGGTGCTGAGTAATATCCTCAGAAACGCACTGAATTATTCGCAAGGGTCTGAAATTCACATCATTCAGCTAAAGCATAGCCTGCTTATTGCAGACAATGGCATTGGGATCAATCTGCCGAATGATGCCAAAGTGCAGCAATTAAATAGCACGCAACTCGGGTTTGAAATTAAAGGGCACGGGATAGGTCTACAACTGGTCGAGAAACTGTGTAAACAGCTCGGTTGGCGCGTCGAACTGTTTGATCGGGAATATTATTTGTCTGTGCATCCCGAACTTGATTTAGCCCATAGTACGGGCTTGGTTGTGGTGGTGTATTTTTACTAATACTCACCAGATTCGATAGAAATTTTCACACCGACACCGGAAACGGTATGCAGGAGTTTCTGTGAAAAAGGCTTATCAATCATTTTGCGTAGATTATAAATATGGCTGCGCAAGGCATCACTTTCGGGCTCTTCGTCGCCCCATAATTCAATCATGATTTCTTGTTTGGTAATGACCTTAGGAGAATTGCGCATGAGAATTTTCAGCAATTTGAACTGAATCGGGGGGAGTTCTATGCTTTGACCAGCACGGCAGACGGTTTGTGTGGCACTATCGAGTACAAGATCATGAATTTGCAGCTTATGATTGGCAACTTCACCCAAAGCGCGTTTAATTAGGGCACGAATGCGCATCACCAGCTCATTAAAATCGAAGGGTTTAACTAAATAATCATCGGTGCCCGCGGCAAAGCCTTTGAGTTTGTCATCTAGAGTGTCACGTGCAGTAAGCATCAGCACAGGAATATCCAAATTTTGCTGATTACGAATCCATTCGCATAGGTCATATCCAGAGCCATCGGGTAAATTAATATCTAATAATAATAAGTTGTAGTGCTGGGTTTTGAGTAAAGTTTTAGCCGCATCTAGGTTGCGTGCATGATCAATCACATAGCCATGCGCTTCCAAAAATTCGCATACCGTTGCCGCCAATTCGAAATGATCTTCGACCATAAGGATAAAGTGATTACTCATCTGCTAAAAAATGCCGATTAATTTAATAATTGTTGCTTTAATTTAGCATTAAATGGGGCAGCACCAAACCAGATTTTAAAATATTGATTGGCATTTGGATCACGTATTTCTCCTAATTTTTTTTGATTGAGTTTTAATTCAAGTCTCTGATTTTCATGTTGATAGAAAAGACTATAGTGATCTCCCTGCTTCACAGGCAGGTAGAGTTGGGTAATTTGGTTGAGCTGTGAGTTTTCAGTATAGCTAGCCACATTTTTCTTTAAGAAATAGGTGGCTGCCTGCTTAAATGCCCATTCTGGAATGTCGTGGTTATAGTTGAAGTCTAAGCGGATGGTCTGCTTTTCCCAAGGCTTTTGGCAGTTGGCTGCAAAATAGCTCACCGTACCGACATTTTTTTTGGTCACAATCAGCGGGGCACTGCTACATTTTTCTAAACTGGCCGCAGCAGTTGAAAGACTCAGCATGAATGTCGTGGTGCCGACCACGCAGATTAGGATTTTTTGAATGGTAAGACCCATTTGTAAGCACCTCCAAAAACTGGTAATGAACGATAAAGACCATTGGCTGGATCCCAGTAATCTTGCTGGAAAACGATTTGTTGCTTTGCATTGATCTTGATTTCGCTAATGCCATATGACGCCATAGTTTTACTCCGCCCAAACATCTTGAAGTCATACGCCATATACCAATGAATATAGGCTGAATCTTGGTGATGGGTCGCACTGATGAGTTTGACTGTGACATTGCTGACGCGGTTATTCATTCCTTGAAAATGCTTGATTAAATCCTGCTTATTCGAAAACTGCGATAAGGTGTCGTTAATATACAATTGATCTGCATAGAGAGCACTCGCTTGAGTCACAAACTCGGGTGTTCCCAAAGTATTGAAGGCAGCGACAAAGCGAGTGCCTATGTTGTAGGCCAGCTCATCATTCAAGCTAACCCCTTGGATATTCTGATCTGCTTGAGTGTAGTCCGGGCTATAACTTGGAAGACTTTTACAGGCCGAGAGTCCGAGCACAGCCAGCGCAGTGGTCATTAGTGTTGTAAAAATTTTCATCACACGCTTCCTCTGTTTTTATTTAATTTAAATAAAGTGATGTGAAGTGAATGTGAAAATATTCAGTCAAAAAATAGCTTTGAAATGTCAATCATCACAAAAAATTCATGTTGACCTTTCTATGATTCGAGGTGCAGCAGCATAGACTTAAACCAGACTGAATCTAATGGTTTAGATGCGCTCTGCGTTAAACATTTGGCTTTTGAAAAAGGGGATAGCGTGAACAAGTTTGTGGAACAGGATCTATCTAGAATTATTGAAATGGCGTGGGAAGATCGGACGCCTTTTGAAGCTATTGCGCGGGAGTATGGTTTAAATGAAGCAGCAGTTGTACGTTTAATGCGGCAGAATTTGAAAGCGGGCAGCTTTAAGTTATGGCGCAAAAGGATGGCTGGGCGTAAGAGCAAACATCAGCAATTACGATCACCCGAGATTAGTCGGGCTTACTGTTCGCGTCAGTATAAACATGCTTAAGTTGAACGGAAATGCCCTCAACACATCTTAGTTATGCATCTGGGTAGTACACCAGATATTGATTGCCTTTATCCTAATCATGGTGCGGTCTGTTTACCGGTTAGAACGGGCGTGGCGTTTACATCTTTCAGAGCAATACTTTACCTCGTCCCAACAGCGTTGCCATTTTTTGCGCCAAAGAAAAGGGCGTTGGCAATAGGCACATATTTTTTCTGGTAAATGTTGTTTTTTCATAGTTTTACAATTGATCCAGTTGCGTCATTAGGGACTGTGCATGGGCGATAATTTGAGCTTTATCTGGCAGTCGATCAAAAGTTTTATACAGCATTGCCATGCGTGGGTTGTGACGAAATAAAGTCTCATGTCGATGCATAAAATACCAGTACAGACTATTAAAGGGACAGCTGTCTGCTTCAGTTTTGGTCTTGACGTTATAAGCACAGTGCTGGCAATAATTTGACATTTTATGAATGTAATTGCCCGATGCAGCGTAAGGCTTACTCGCCATTAAACCCGCATCTGCATGCATCACCATGCCTAAGGTATTGGGTAATTCGACCCATTCATAGGCATCGGCATATACCGCTAAATACCATTCGCAGATTTCCTGTGGATGTACACCCGCTAAAAGTGCGAAGTTTCCCGTAACCATTAAACGTTGAATATGATGCGCGTAGGCATGTTGAAAGGTATTGCGGAAACATTCAGCCATACAAGCCATCTTGGTTTCACCTGTCCAGTAATACTGCGGCAAAGGGGTTGTGCTCTGGAGGGTATTTTGGTTGCGATATTCGGGCATAGATAACCAGTAAATTCCCCGCACATATTCTCGCCAGCCTAAAATTTGCCGAATAAAACCTTCTACGGCATTCAAGGGGGCTTGACCATTGTAATAAGCGCGTTGCGCAGCATCACAGACTTCTCGGGGCAATAGTAAGCCACAATTTAAATAAGGTGAAAGCAGACTGTGAAACATAAAATCTGAGCCATAAATCATGGCATCTTGATAATCACCAAAGTACGGTAAGCGATTAGCAATAAAATGATTTAAAGCAAGCAGTGCATTTTGACGCGTGGTTGCCCAATGGAATGACTCAATATTGCCAATATGATGAGCAAACTCCTTTTTGACCAGTTCAATCACGTCCTGATCTATTTGATCACGTTCAAAGACTAATGCGGAAATAAAGGGCGGTTCACCTGTCCATACTTTACGGTTGGCTTGATCAAAATTCCATTGCCCACCCACGGGTTGCTGTTCATGCATGAGATATTGAGTTTGCTTGCGCATATCTCGATAAAAATATTCCATGCGCAGTGTTTTATGTTGAGTCGACCATTGCTTAAATTGCTCTAAACTGCAAAAGAAACGGTCATCATCTAAGCAAACTATTGGGAGTTTTAGAGCAGCACTCCAGGTATTCTCAATTTCATGCTGCAAACGATATTCGCCACATTGCGTGACCACCAGCGCGTTTGCTGGGTAGCGTTGTTGCTGATCGGCAATAAAATCAACCAGTTTTTTGATGTCACTTTCACGTTTAAAGGGGTGGTAACGTACTTTCCAACCTTGTGCTTTTAACTCTTTGGCAAAGTGACGCATGGCACTAAAGATCAGCGCTATTTTTTGCGGATGATGAGCAACGTAAGTTGTTTCCTCGAGGACTTCTGCCATAAGGATGATATCTTCCTCTTGGTTTAAATACTTGAGCGTTGCGAGTTGGTGATTTAATTGATCACCAAGAATTAAACCAAAGCGCATAGTTTTTATTTTTGAGGTGGTGTTAAATGGAGTGTAAGGTTTTAGAGATCAATTTTCTGTGAAGCAATGTGTTTAAGAATTCGGAAGTGATGCGCTACGCTTAAAGAGAATATAGGCTTCTTTTGTGTCTGGCTTTTTTCTAAAGGCTTTTGTCAATCTTGGCTTAGAACATAGTGCTTTATTTGACATAGATATCAACAGATCAAATGCTGTACTAGAAAAATGTAAAAGCATTAACTCTAAAAGTGGTTGGGGTGACTTTTAAGAAACTTTTTTAAATTTGAGTTTGTAGCTGCATTCTTATATAAAATTGATTTTAAATAATTATATTTTATTTTTAATAAAATATAAGTTAAGCATATAGAACAAATCAATAGCTTTATGTAGATGATTTTTGTAATATACAATCATTATCATTAAGATTTAGCGAAACTTGTTGTGTTTAAACGTCGTCTATTACCTAGCTTATTACCTCTTAGTTGTATAATGCCTGTATTTGCTAATGATCAAATCAGTGCTCTGCCTACCATCAGCTTACAAGCGACGAGTTCTTCCGAAGATGCTGAAAAATCTTATAAAGTCAGCTCAGCCAGTTCAGCCACTCGAACCAATACTTCACTGAAAGAAACACCTCAAGCAGTGACGGTTGTTCCTGAAGCAGTATTAAAAGATATTCAAGCAACTCGTTTATCTGAAGCGCTGGATGTCGCAGGTGTAGGGCGGGCAAATAACTTTGGTGGACAAGGTTTAACGACCTTTACTTCACGGGGTTTTACCAGTGGCGAATATTATCGTAATGGTTTTCCTATTAACCGTGGATATCCGAATGCCCCTGATAGCAGTACCGTGGAACGCGTTGAAGTCTTAAAAGGGGCATCATCCAGTTTATATGGTCGTGGTGACCCGGGTGGAACATTTAATATTGTCAGTAAAACACCACAAGCAGAAAGAAAAACAACACTGGGATTAAGTGTAGATCAGGAAGGTCTATACCGTAGCACTGTAGATACGACAGGGGCTTTAACAGACGATGAAAGTCTTACCTATCGCCTCAATTTAATGGGTGAAAATGGGGATACTTATCGTGATCATGTCGATTCTAAGCGCTGGAATATTGCGCCTGTTATTCAATGGAAACCTACAGATGCGACCAAGCTCACATTAGAAGCTGATTTTTTACGTAATCAACATGCCTTAGATCGCGGTTTTACCCGTTATGAAGGACAACAAAAAAACTCTTTTGATTCCTCGGAATATTGGTGGGAGTCAGGCAAAGATCGAAATCGCTTATACAACAATAACGACATGCTACAGTTCCGCGTTGAACATGCACTCAACGAAGAATGGAAATTGAATGTTGGTGCTCAATATTTAAATGGTAATCTGCATGGTTATGCTGTTGAGGCCAATGGGGTAAAAGCCGATAGCAATGGTGAAGTCATTACTCGCAACTATAATTGGCGTAACTTAGATTGGATTGATAAGAATTTTCAAGCCAATGTGGTGGGTCACTTTGATTTATTCAATCTAGAGCACACCTTGATTTCAGGGATTGAGCTTGAAGAGTATGACTATAAATCTTATATCATCCGTTCTAAAGATGCTTTTGATCTCAATATCAATCAACCGTATGACACACTTCCATTACCAGAATTGGTGAATGTGACGACACATGACCGAGAAAAATTAAAAAGCCAAGCTTTATTTGTGCAAGATCAAATTCGTATCACAGATCGTTTAAATACGTTGATTGCGATGCGCTTTGAAAACTACCAACAAGATTACAGCAATTTTGTGAATAACACGTCTTGGTCTACGGACAATAATGCATTTATTCCACGCGTGGGATTGACTTATGACTTGACTGATCAATTCACAATTTACAGCAACATTAGTAAGTCATTTAAACCAAACTCTGGTGCAGATCGTAACAACCAAGGGTTTGATCCTGAAGAGGGTATTTCTTACGAAATCGGCTCAAAATATGCCTTGTTAGATAATCAGCTTTCATTTGATACGGCAATCTATTATGTGAAGAAAGAAAATATCTTAACACTTGATCCAGTAGATTCCACCAAAAGCATTGCCGCGGGTGAAGTGACCAGTAAAGGCTTGGATTTAAGCCTAGTTGGGAACATCACTTCTGAATGGAAAATTATTGGTAATTACGCTTATGTAGATGCTGCTGTTAGCAAAGACAATACGTTGGAAAAAGGTACACGTTTAGCCAATATTCCTCAGGATTCATTTAATCTATTGAGTATATATGAGTTTAAATCAGGCACATTCAATGGTTTAGGTTTAGGGATTAACCAACGTTATGTTGGTAGTCGTAAAGGGCAAACAGCCAATAACACCTACAACATGGGGAGTTATGCGACAACGGATCTTATATCTTATTATGATTGGAACAAAGATGTACGCTTAAGCTTTGATATCAAAAACATCTTTAACGAAGAGTATGATGACAGCGCCTTTAACCGTTATGTTTATCCGGGACAACCTCGTACTGCGAAGTTTGGAGTGAGTTATAGTTTCTAACAAGGGAAGCAGGTATTAAATATTTATACCTGCTTATTTGGGACTGCCCCTAATATCCTAGACATAGTGGCAGTCCAAGTCTTACTCACACGGATTATCAAGCAGTTAATTTCTAAATCATTTAATGCATTAACGAATTGAACGGGTATGATTTTGGCTTCGTAATTACGGCAGACTTATGAAAATGTAGAACAGAATAATAATTTTTCCCTCATTTATTGGCTCGGTTGTTAGAAGATCAATTGATGGTGCGAGCAATTTTAGGTGGCTATTATGTTATTCAATCAGCCATTAATAAATTCATATTTTAGATATTCACAGCTTTTTCAGAATTTGAACGTACAATAATTTGGGAAAGTCCAAAGGAAGACACTGCTAAAGCCAAGACTAAAGGTTTGTATAAGGGTCGAAAGCATCAAATAGATTATTTTCAAATAATACAGCGATGCCGGAAGAAAGTTGAACAATCATAAGGGGAGCAAAGGAATTTGGAGTCGGAGTAGCAACTGTTAAGAAAGCATTGAAGTTGGTAATTAAGAATTGTTTAGTAGACATAATTAAATTAGTAGAAATTTGATTAAAAAATAAGTGTGGAACGTGAAGAATCATTAAAAAACCGTTCCAGTATGTTGAGTACTGGAACGGATTTAACTAAGATATTGATGCTTATAGGGAAATTTCAGGCATTACGTATAACGTGCATTATGTTAATTTTAGGGAATCTTAAATTTTATAAGTAATTAAAATTTGATATTATTGTAAATAATTCTTAATTACATACATTAAAATGCAAACTGTAAAATACTATATCCATGAATTCTATATAAAAAACTCACTTCTATCTTTTTTAGCTCTCTGTATTTTGTCTGGAATTTTCAATTTTATTTTAGATAAAAATCTGTATTTACATGAATATATACCACTTGGAATAGCTACCTTTATCGGAGTATTAGGATTGATAGCAATTGGATATTGCAATGCCTTAAGTGCTTCTAAAGAAGAAAAATCCAAGGCGTTATTTGTGCATATCTTTTTAATACTATGCCTTTTTATAACAGATAGTATTTGGAGTGAATCTAGCTTTCTAGTAATTATCTTAAGGAACTTAGCTTATTTCGTACTTTTAGAGCTCGGTGTTTTCATTTATATGAGAAGAAATAAAAAATTTAGCACTCAATAGAAAGATGAAAATAAATGTAAAAATTCAAGTGGATTTTATTACTGGAAGATGGATCTAACCTCTCCATTTAACATAATGGCCGTTATACGAAGTACACTTGTATATTAATATAAATATCAAATACTTAAAAATTATACTCAAGTTAAAAAATACCCAAAAAGCCGACTTTGAAACAAGTCGGCTTTTTGTTGAACCAATTTGTTACTTACAGTCAATAAGGTTGATCAAAAAACACTCATATTTTAACTTTTCCCTGATAACTCAATACATCCAGTCCCGAAACTATCCGCAATTTCTGCGGATAAACCTTGGGGTAAGTTTTGAGCAATGTTGTACGCTCAGGCTGACATGAATTAAAGACCATTGCGTCTAGGCCACTATGGGGATTTTTTATATGATGAGGATATAGAGAACAGGATGTTCCAACACATAAAATAATAATGATAAGTGCGACACCAGGACGTGAGGTATGACAGGAGTTATACCAAGTGAACCAATACGAAAAAGCCCAACAGGATGTCGGGCTTTTTTATTGTCTAGAATTCTAGTGGCTATTCAGAGAGGGTTTAATGGGGCCTGAACTGCTCAATTTAGCTATCTTTTATTCATTTCAATTTAGCCCTTAAAGTCTCAACTTTTACTTCAAAGTTCAATGCTCATTTTGAGAATGGCTTGCAATATCTTAGGCATTTTAAGCTCTGAGCATGAAGGTCTTTTTGCTCGACGATCAATCATAACCATGAAGTTTAAAGCGGTTTTGTATGAAGTATATGAAATAAAAATATTCAAAAAAACAAAGATGAGAACATTCAAATTTAATTGTTGAATGTTTATTTATTAATTTATTCGACTTTCTTAACCATTTGGTTAGGAAAGCATGTGCCTAGAATCTTAATTTTATTGATATTTATTGTGATTGAACATTGCAAGAGCTGAGAAAGTGCGTTTGGAATCCTATGATTCTAAATCTTAAAAATAATTGAAAAATTTAAATGTCAATAGTTAATCACCCATTTCAAGTCTCGAGTTTAGTATTTTTAAATAAAATATATATTAAAAACAGTATTTTATGTTTGTGTGTTTCATTTATTTCTAAATAAAATGTTGACTATCATCTTTTTTTATCTTTTTATAGTAGGATACATTTTGAAACAACTTCTTGAGTTTAAATGCCTAAACAATTGCTTGATGAATATGAATCGTACGTTTTGTATTCATCAAACAATTGGAGCGACAACAATGCTGTATAACAAAATAGAAATCGGACATCCTAGAAAGCGTATTGTGATTGTGGGTGGGGGAGCTGGTGGGCTTGAGCTTGCCACTCGTCTAGGGAATCGCTTGGGGAAAAAAAATAAGGCCGAGATTATCTTGGTGGATGCTGCTTTGACGCATATCTGGAAACCACTTTTACATGAAGTGGCGTCTGGTACTTTAAATTCTCATGAAGATGAACTGAATTATTTTGCGCATGCCAATAAAAATAATTTTGAATTTTTCTTGGGTAAGATGATCAATATTGATCGGACGCATAAAACGATACAACTTGAAGAATTAAGTTCTCATCATGGTGAAAAAATCGCACCTAGCCGTTCACTGTCGTATGATATTTTGGTGGTTGCAGTTGGCTCGACTTCAAATGATTTTAATACGGAAGGGGCTAAAGAAAATTGTGTGCGTTTAGACTCACGCGCTCAGGCAGATTACTTGCAAAAAGAGTTTTTAAATTTATATTTGCAAGCACAAGCGAACAGCTTGATTGAAAATGATAAGCCAAGCTTACTCAATATTGCCATTATTGGCGCAGGTGCTACAGGGGTTGAATTGGCGGCAGAATTACATTTTGCTGCGCATCAATTCTGTCGCTATGGCCTAGACAGTATTGAGCCAGATAATGTGCAAATCACATTAATTGAGGCGACTGATCGTATATTGCCCGCACTGAATCCAAAAATTTCAAATCTGGCCGAGATTGAATTGCTCAATATGGGAATTTATGTCAGAACCAAGAGTCGTGTGAAGAAAATTGATGAAACGAATATTTATTTCGATGATGGATCACAACTGTCAGCCGATTTAAAAGTATGGTCAGCAGGGATTAAAGCTCCCGATTTTTTAAATAATATTGCAGGGCTAGAAACCAATCGGATTAATCAGCTCATCGTTAAACCTACCTTGCAAACGACATGTGATGAGAGCATTTTTGCTATGGGCGATTGTGCAAGCTTTACCCCACACGGTCAGGATCGTCCTTTGGCACCGCGCGCTCAAGTTGCTAATCAACAAGCCATTTTTTTAGAAAAAGCATTATATGCATATGTAATGGGTCAGCCACTTCCTGAATTTGTTTTTAAAGACAAAGGATCATTGGTGTCTTTAAGTGATCGGAATAGTGTTGGGCATGTGATGGGAAATATCAACATTGAAGGATTTTTGGCGCGTGTCATGTATATGTCTTTATACAGATTTCATCAAATAGCACTGCACGGCTTATTTAAAACCAGTATTTTGATGTTAAAAGATATTTTGTCTAAGTCTTCTCGTCCGCAATTAAAAATGCATTAATTGAACAAGGTGGCACTGTACAGCAATGTGCAGTTGCCACCTTTTTAATGGTTTGTTTATAGCAGTAAAATTGTGCAAAGATTAAAAATTGAATTAACTCAATGAGCGCTATTCGACTTTGTTGTATAAACCTGTCCATAAACGCTTATGTAGCTATATAATTTTCAAATGAATAAGCCTGTATCGAAATTTACCGTACAGCGAATTGGTCTTCTTGCAACCGAATGCTAATCCCTCATGGGAATATCAGCATTTGGTTTGATTCCACTGGATCGTGGTGTGGCTAATCGGGTGGAAAACAAGGTCAAAATCAAACCTATTTAGATGTGGCTATTCAAGGTATTTAATGATTAAAGCTTTATTTTGATGGTCTTGATGTATGGTCGATGGTTTGGTTTAAGGCTTGATTGAATCATGTGGATTTAATTGAAGCGCTTCTGATTATTTCTCTTTCTGTAAAAGATTAAAGCATCTTGAGATTACGATTCGATCTCCAAAGAGTCGTGGTGGATTTCTCCTGCTTATAAAATGAGAAGTACTGCTTCGCAGGGTATAAAAAACATCAAGCTGAATATTGTCACCAATCGCTGACTACAATGGCCATCAATTTTAGTGCTTGAATTTAAGGGAGATAGTTAAATAGCGAGCTATTTAAATCAGATTCTTTTACTAATTTAAAGAATCATCTCTGACACTAGAAAAATCGAGGTCACCTGACTTCAATATATCTTTGATTATATCAATCACTTTTCGACAGGGTGGTGTTAAATAAGTATGTGGTGACATGGATAACGATAAATAGCGTTTAATATTGGGATCTATGATTTTGACTGCGGTAAGTCCCTTATCGGGGGCATGGTTTTTAATTGCTTGAGGGCCTAAAATGCCATAATAATTGCCACTTTCAATTAAATGCATTTGCATACTGATGGAGTCGGCTTCAAAAGCAATATTAAGGGTGGTTTGTTTTTGGCGTGCAATATTTTCTAAATGAGTGACCCAACTATTTGGTCTGCAAAAAGTAACTAAAGGTAATCCATCAAGCTGTGCAAAATTGATGCTCATATTTTTTAATAAAGGATCTTCTTTTTTGCCAACTAAATAAGTTTCTACTTCCGCTAAATATAAATCTCCATTTTGTGAAGCGGAATTAAATCGATAGTGTAAAGATAAATCGACAGATCCTTCTTCAAGCCATTTTTCTAATAAGACACCTTGACCTTCACGTACTGAGAGTTCGATTTGAGGATATTCCTTTTTAAGTCGATGACTAACAGTTGTAAGTAGTGGGTGAGCAGTGGAGGGAATGCTACCAATTCGCACTTTACCGATTAAATTCTTACTCGAATGGTGAATATCATTTTGTAATTGTTCAGTGAGTTTGACCCAATGACGGATTTTAGGAAGTAAGAATAAGCCTAAATCCGTGAGAGTGACCCCTCGACCTGTACGATGAAATAAGCGTCCACCACAGAAATCTTCTAACTCTTGTAATTGTCGACTGATGTGCGGTTGGCTGCTGTTATAAAACTGAGCCACTTTACTTAAACTACCTAAATCATTTGCATCTAAGAATAATTTCCATTGCATGTAGTTCACTTAATCCCTCCTGTGAGATATACCAATTCAGTATAGCTGAAATAAGAAAATAACGGATTCTCGAAAAAAATGATACATCCTATACTTTAATCATAAAGTTTAAATATTCAATTAAATTATTGAATTATATTAATTTTATAACTTTAACTTGATGATTTACAAGGATGCAAAAGATGAGCATTGATTTACGCGGTTTAACACCAGCCCCTGTGACTCCATTTACTCGTGATGGTGCTGTTGACCATGCTGCGATCCAACGACTAGGTTCTTGGCTTGGTAGCATTGATGGAGTTAAAGGTTTGGTTGTTCTGGGGCATGCAGGGGAAGGTACATTCCTCTCTCAAAAAGAGCAGCAACAAGTCATTGAAAGTTTTGTTAAGTCGGTAGATAACAAGATTCCAGTCATTGCAGGAATTACTTTAGAAGGAACTGAAGTTGCTGCACAAGAAGCTAAGCGTGCAGTTGAAGCTGGCGCCGCTGCTGGTCTGGTTTATCCATCACATGGCTGGTTACGTTTTGGTTATCAAAAAGGTGCTCCACAGGATCGTTATAAGGCTATTTATGAAGAGAGCGGTCTACCTTCCATTCTTTTCCAATATCCAGATGCGACTAAAGCCACTTATGACTTAGATACTTTATTGGATATTTCGGCTCAACCAGGTGTTTTTGCGATGAAGAATGGCGTGCGTAATATGCGTCGTTGGGATGTGGAAATTCCAATTATTCGTCGTGAACGCCCAGATTTACAAATTCTAACCTGTCACGATGAATATCTATTACATACCATGTTTGATGTAGATGGTGCATTAGTCGGGTATGGCAATATCGCGCCAGAACTTTTAATTGAAATGATTAAAGCGGGTAAGGCTAAAGATTATGCAAAAGCCCGTGCGATTCATGATCAACTTTTGCCAGTGACACGTAATGTCTACCATCGTGGTTCACATATGGAAGGAACGGTGGCATTAAAGCATGCGCTGGTTGCACGTGGAATTTTGGATCATGCAACAGTACGTTCGCCATTATTGCCGCTAGCAGAAGGAGCAGAGCAAGAGATTCATGAAGCGATGCGATTAGCGGGTATTGCTAAAGTGTCTGAAAAACAGGCGGTTGCTTAATACTATAAGGGCTAACATTTTACGTTAGCCCTTTTATCATGTACGCTGCCTGAGGCAAATTTCGGACATGAACTAAAAATAATAATTAAAAAGTACGACATTGCTGGTGACAGGTAGTTGCAGCGAATAACAAAGAAACTACGAGGAACGTAGTTGATAAGGAGATTGAGGATGACAAATCTAGCAGACATGGAGTTAATTCATCATCATCAACAAAAAAATGCTGAAATTATTGCAAGACTAGAACGAATTCCTGTGACGCGACGCTTGCAATTTATGCGAGTCACGATTGGTATAGCAACATTTTTTGATGCCTATACTGTGCTCGCAATTGCCTTCGCTTTACCTCAACTGATTAGCGAATGGCATTTAACCCCTGCATATGTAGGCGCAATTATTGCTGCTGGATATGTTGGTCAATTATTTGGTGCTGTTTTCTTTGGATCACTGGCTGAAAAGGTCGGTCGGTTAAAAGTTCTCTCATTTACCATCCTGCTTTTTGTTGCGATGGACATCGCCTGTTTATTTGCCTGGAGTGGCCTATCATTATTAATCTTTCGATTCTTTCAGGGGGTCGGAACGGGTGGGGAGGTGCCTGTCGCTAGTGCTTATATTAATGAGTTTATTGGTGCGGAAAAACGAGGCAAGTTTTTCTTATTGTACGAAGTTTTATTTCCTTTGGGATTGATGTTTGCAGGAATGGCTGCTTATTTCTTAATGCCTATATACGGCTGGAAGGTCATGTTTATCGTCGGGCTTATTCCCTCAGTGTTGGTTATTCCTTTACGATTTTTCTTAAAAGAATCCCCGCGCTGGTTAGCGTCGAAAGGGCGTTTTGAAGAGGCCGACCGTGTAGTAACGCTTTTTGAACAAGGGGCTGTAAAAAGTGGAAAAGTTCTACCTGAGCCAATTGTGAAGGAAATTAATCCACAATCTATGGCAAAAACTGATTGGCGTGAATTGTTTAGAGGGATCTATCGTAAGCGTACGTTCACGCTCTGGGGTATGTGGTTTTGTGTCTATATGGTGAACAATGCAATGGTGACATGGCTACCATCACTTTATAAGCAACATTTTGGTTTATCTCTACAAACCAGTTTAGGCTACGGTTGGATTACTTCTGGTGTTGGGGTTATTGCTTCGATCATCTGCGCGTTAATGATTGATAAAGTGGGGCGTCGCCCTTGGTATACTGCGGCATTCTTTCTAGCCATCATTCCATTAATGAGTCTGTCTATACTTGGGGCGAAAACAGCTACAGAGGTTGTTGTTCTGGCATCTTTAAGTTATGCAATTTTACAGACCATTTCTTTCTCTTTGTATTTATATGCTGCCGAATTATATCCAACCAGACTAAGAGCCATGGGGATTGGATTTAGTACAGCTTGGTTACGTGCGGGATCTGCAATTGGACCACTCATGGTTGGGCTTGTAGTATCGGGTTATGGTATCCAATATGTTTTTAGTGTCTTGGCTGTGGTTGCATTAGTTGGTGGGCTTGTGACGTTCTGGTTTGCCATAGAAACCAAAGGTCAAATGCTCGAAAAACTCTCTCCTTAAACAACTTTTTGACTCTCTAGGGTGAATTTTGCCTAACGATAAAAGTTAGGCAAAAGGTCATTCATGCCTAAAAAAAGGAACTTTAAATGAATCCATATATTTTATGTGGGGTGGTGGGCTGTTTTATATGTACATGGAGTAATGCAGAACAGCCATCTCATTTGGGTACATTAGAACTAAAACTAAATACTCGTTATTGGAATGATGAAGGGATAGCTCATCCGACCTTAAATAATGCTCACCCTGCTGAAGTCGGCTATGAGCAAAGTGCGTTAGGGGCTGAATTTAATTATCGATCTAACTACTGGGCAAACTGGTTGGGGATGGATGGATCGTTGTATGCAGTGATGAAATTATTCGACTCAGGTAAACCTACAACCCAATTATTAGAACTTCAGCCAAATGGAAAATTAGATCAAAATTTTGCAACTTTGGGTCAACTGTTTCTTAAGGCCAAAATTTTAGAGATTGGTGAGATTAAAGTCGGGCGCCAAATGCAAGATTCAATACTACTTAAAAGTACAACGAATCGTGCAGTTCCTGATACATTCTCAGGAGCTAGTATGAAGTTAAAACTTAATGATCAGGTAAAGACCTATATTTCTTATTATGATCGGTGGAAGCCACGCAGTATGGATTCTTTTGAAAAATTGGTCACAGATAATAATGAACGAATTTCTTATGTTGGCGTCATTGGTGGATTATATCAGGCTCAGAATGTGAGTATTGCAGCGGAATATCTAAAAAGCAAAAACTATTTGGAGAAGTATGGCGTAATACTTCAATACAAACTTCCGGTGGCAGAGAACAATTGGCGCTTGAGTAGTGGTGCATTTTTTTCTCGTGATAATGGCAATTTGTTCAAATGTGGTGCTGAATTTGATTTAGATTGCGTTAAAGGGCAAGAGATTGATAACCGAGGGCGAGGATATTTCTTGGATCTGAATTGGTCAAAGCAGAATGTTGAGGCGGGATTTGCTATTTCTAAATTTGATGGTTTTTGGTTGGAAGATAGTTTTTCTACATCTTCTGATCGTGCCAATGTTTTAACGCAAGACCATGGTACAAATCCATTTCCTACCTCTTCAAGCATTGGACCTGATTTTACTAATAATGATGAAACAGCTATTGCATTTCGGCTTAAGTATGATTGGAAGGATACGATTAAAGGTCTAAAAACAGAAGCTAAATATATTTACGGTTTTGGAGCGCATCAAAGCAATATTAGTAGTGATCTTGAAGGAAAAGAGAAATTCTTGGATTTAACGTTAAGTTATGCCATTCCTTGGGTGAAGAACATGGATATTCGCTACTCTTACTTAAACTACGACTCAAAGTTTAAAAAAGGGCAGTTGGGAGAAAAAATTAACGGTATGACTCGTAAAGATTGGGATCAGCATCGTTTTTTAATCAATTATTCACACCAATTTTAGGACAATGGTAGTGGTTTAGTCTTTTGACTTGGTGAGGCTAGGGCTGCGAGAGTGGTTGTAAATGAACTTGTGGTCGAGTTGGTTATTCCATAATGGATGTGGTTGTAATCAAACTTATTCCGATATCGCTATTCAATGCTGTCTTGTAATCAAATCTCTATTTTGACTCTCTTTACGCATGGTCACAGGTTTTGAGCAGAGCTTTTTTAAATTTGTGGTCTTGATTTGAGTAGCACTAGATTATTCGGTGATAAATTATTGGCAAAGTACTTTTCAAGTCAGATTAACCAAGTGCATGTGAGGTATTGTAGTCTTAAATAAATTCACAGAATTAGGGTAATCTCACCCTCTGGTTCTGACTTTAATGTAAGTGATATAGGAAAGATTTAGCTTATAAGTCTTTGTACAACAAAGCTGTTGAGCGCCAAGCAATCTACCAGCAGAATAGTTGAAAACTAAAAAAAGGGGAGTTTTGTAATGTTGCTTTTTGGAGTGTAAGAATTTCTGATGATAAATAAATTTATTAAAAAACAATAAGAAAAAAGCCCCCATCTTTCGATGAGGGCTTTTTCGTATTTTGGAGCGGGAAACGAGACTCGAACTCGCGACCCCAACCTTGGCAAGGTTGTGCTCTACCAACTGAGCTATTCCCGCAATATGGATGTGCATTATAGAGAGTTTTAATAAGCTGTCAACTCTCTATATGCACAACTGCTGAATTAATCAGCACGACGCCATACAGTACCTTGACGGGTATCTTCTAAGACTACACCTTGGTCCAGTAAAGACTGGCGAATGTCATCTGCCTTAGCAAAATCTTTGGCTTTTTTCGCATCTTGGCGCTGTTGAATCAAATCTTCAATTTCAGATTCAGACAAGCCTAAAGCTTCTTGACCAATATCCGATTTTAAAAACTCTTCAACATCATGCTGAACCAAACCTAAAATGTTGGTGAGGTGACGAAGTGTTGCATAGAAGACAGCAGCTTGTTCAGCATTTTCTTCTTTTACAGCGCGATTTAGTTCTTTGTTGATTTCAAACAGGACAGCAATTGCTTCTGCGGTATTAAAGTCGTCACGCATTGCAGCATTAAAGCGTTCAACCAGAGTGTCATCTAATTGTTCAACTAAATGGTTGCCATAAACTTGTTGATACGCTTTAAATGAATGATAGAAACGGCTTAAGGTCGTTTTTGCTTCTTTTAAGGCTACATCAGAGAAGTTCACAGGGCTACGGTAGTGTGAAGACACAATGAAGTAGCGAATCACTTCGGGATGGAATTTATCCATTACATCACGGATGGTAAAGAAGTTGCCTAATGACTTTGACATTTTCTCGCCATCAACATTAATGAAGCCAACATGCATCCAATAGTTCACATATTGTTCACCCGTCGAAGCTTCACTTTGGGCAATTTCATTTTCATGATGCGGGAACATTAAGTCAGAACCACCACCGTGAATATCAAAATGGTTGCCTAGGCAGCACGTCGACATTGCTGAACATTCAATATGCCAACCCGGACGTCCATTACCCCATGGTGAAGCCCAAGCCGGTTCATTTTCTTTGGCGTGTTTCCACAATACAAAGTCAAATGGATGTTTCTTTTCTACTTCAACATCGACGCGCTCTGAAGCACCTGCTTGCATATCTTCAAGCTTGCGACCAGAGAGACGACCATATTTGGCAAATTTTTCAACTTGGAAATACACATCGCCATTGCTGGCAGGGTAAGCTGTACCTTTATCGACTAAGTTCCCAATCATGCTTTGCATTTGGTCAATATAGTCAGTGGCACGTGGCGCTTCATCAGGATGTAAACAGCCCAAGTTTTCTGCATCTTCATTCATCGCCTGAATAAAGCGATCTGTCAGAGCAGTAATACTTTCACCATTTTCATTGGCGCGTTTAATAATTTTGTCGTCAATGTCGGTAATGTTGCGGACGTATTTGACATTCCAGCCCTGACTACGCAAAAAGCGAATAATGTAGTCGAATGCAACCATCACACGTGCGTGCCCGATATGACAGTAATCGTAAACGGTCATACCACAGACATACATATCGATATGACCTTCTTTACGTGGCACAAATTCTACTTTTTTACGTTGCTCTGAATTGTATAGAACAAAAGGTTGCATAGGGCTTTCATATTGCGATAACAAAAAGATGGTTCATCATAACGTAAGGTCCATGATTCACAAAGTTTTATGCGTTATTTTTATAAGCAAGTGAAAACTTATACATTTAGAAACGTGTGAATTGCATAGATATGATAAAATTGCGAAAATTCTTTTTTACTTGATACAGGGTAAATCATTATTGGATTAATGATTAAATACCCTAAAATAAGCTCATATTGAGTTTAAGGTTGCCAACGTTGAATCTACAAACCATGCCGAATCCAATCGATTTTCAAAAAGCCGCATTAGAAACTTTGCGCATAGAAGAACAAGCATTAGGCGTTTTAGCCACTCAAATTGATGAGCGTTTTAGTCGTGCTTGCGAAATTATTTTACAGTGCAAAGGTCGCTTGGTTGTGACAGGCATGGGTAAGTCTGGTCATATTGGTCGTAAAATGGCGGCAACCTTTGCTTCTACGGGTACACCATCTTTCTTTATGCATCCAGGTGAAGCTGGACATGGTGATTTGGGTATGTTGGTACGTGGTGATGTACTGATTGCGATTTCAAACTCGGGCAAGAGTGATGAAATCATGATGCTCATGCCATTGATTAAACATCTTGAAGTGCCTTTAATTACCATCAGTGGTGACGATACAGGGCCTATGCCACAAAATGCAGATGTGGCACTGACTTTGGGCAATATTCAAGAGGCTTGTCCACTTGGTTTGGCCCCAACTTCGAGTACGACTGCAACCTTAGCTTTGGGTGATGCTTTGGCCGTGGCTTTATTGGAAGCGCGTGGCTTTACCGCTGATGATTTTGCGCGTTCGCATCCTGCGGGTGCTTTGGGCAAGCGTTTGTTGTTGCATGTAAAACACTTAATGCATACAGGCAATGAGCTGCCAAAGGTTGCACCTGAAACCCCAATGAATAAAGTGTTATATGAAATTTCAAACAAGCGTTTGGGTTTAACCACAGTTGTAGACAGTGAAGATCGTTTATTGGGGATTTTTACCGATGGGGATTTACGTCGTCTCATCGACAAACAGCAAGGTTTTGATGTCAATCTTCCAGTTTCGCAAGTAATGATTCAACATCCAGCGACAATTTCACAGGAAGCACGTGCTGTGCAGGCCTTAGAGAAATTACGCGATAAAAAAATTAACCAATTTGTGGTGGTTGATAATGCCAATAAAGTGATTGGTGTAATTAGCATGCATGACCTAATTCAAGCAGGGGTAAATTAATCCATGGCATCTTATGTGTTATTAGAACAAGCACGTCATATTCAAGCGTTAGTGTTAGATGTCGATGGGATTTTAAGTGATGGTTTTGTGACCTTAACCAATACAGGGGATGAAATAAAATCCTTTGATATTCGTGATGGTTTAGGCATGAAATTGGTGCAAAAGTCAGGCATTAAAGTGATTATTATCACTGGGCGTAAAAGCAATATTGTTGAAAAACGAATGTCGGACTTGGGTGTAGACTTGGTTTTCCAAGGGCGTGAAGATAAAGGTGTGGCTTTACGTGAAGCCTGTGCACAATTAAATCTTTCTCCTGAAGACTGTCTGTACATGGGGGATGATTGGCCCGATCTGTCTGCTTTTGCAATTGCAGGTATGAAAGTCACTGTACCCAATGGTCATGTTGAAGTACGTCGCCGTGCTGACTTGGTTACTCAGGCCATGGGTGGTCGTGGTGCTGTGCGTGAAATCTGCGATATGCTCCTGATGGCAAAAGGTACTTACCAAGAGCTACTTGAAAAATTTATTTCAATCCCGCATTAATGTTTATATACGTACATAATTGTTTTTAGTGAAGAACCACACTTATGGATACCAAAGTTTTATATATCACGGCGATTGCAATTGCTGCTGTAAGTGGTGGTTATTACTATTACAGCGGTAAGGGAAATAAATTAGAAATTGAATCTGCACGGAGTATGACCTATTCGGCAGAAAAAATTAATTTAACCCAAACCGATGATGCTGGAAATCTCTATGTCCGTGCTCAAGTCGACCGACTGGAGCAAGATATGCAAAAGCAAACCTCTAAGCTCGAAAACTTGAATGCTTCTATGTATAAAAATGGCGCGGTTGATGCGACTTTTTTTGCCAAACAAGCCAATGGGTATGAGGACAATAAAAAAGTCATTCTGTCCCAGCAAGTTGTTGCAACTAAATTGCTTGATCAAGGGCAAGGGAAAATGCAATTTCTGACAGATGAACTGACAGCATTTCCACAAACACGTGTCATTGAAACAGATCATCAAGTGACTGTTCAATCTCCTCAGGCAGAATTTATCAGTCAGGGATTGAAAGCCAATTTGAATGATGGTCAATACGAATTTTTTAATATTCGAGGAAAGTATGAACCAAAATCTTAAGTTTCAAGCTCATAAAGCTTTCCTTAAAAAAGCGGCAGTACTCAGTATCGTTATTATGGCTGCATCTTCTGCTTTTGCGATTCCTTCAGATCGCAATCAGCCGATTTCCTTGGTGGCTGACCGCGCGACCTTTAATGAAAAAACAGGCATCACCACTTATTCAGGCAATGTCATTATTGAGCAGGGCACCATGCGTTTACAGGCAGCGTCAATTGTTGCTAATCTAAACCAGAAAAAACAAATCAGTTCAATTACTGCATCGGGTTCACCTGCGCGTTTCCAACAGCAGCTCGATGCCAATAAGGGCTTAGCCAAAGGTCAGGCCCAAAAAATTGTGTATAACGCTGAAACAGGCATCATCACCATGTCTGGTGGTGCATTGTTGGAACAAGATGGCGCGAGTATTCGCGGGAATACCCTGAAATACAGTATGAATAAAGGGGATATTGAAGCGATAGGAACACCAAACAGCACAGGTTCATCATCAGGTCGTGTACAAATTGTGATTCCATCTTCAAGTACTAAATCCTTCCCAGGAGCGCGTGATTAATGGAACAAGTTGATACTGCAACACAAACGCTTTGTATTAAGCATCTTGCCAAAAATTACAGCAAACGTTGGGTCGTCAAAGACGTTTCTTTTAGCATGCAAAGCGGGCAGATTGTGGGCTTGCTTGGTCCGAATGGTGCGGGTAAAACCACCAGTTTCTATATGGTGGTAGGACTGGTACGTATGGATAAGGGTGAAATTCATCTGGATGATTTGGATATGTCCGATCTTGCCATGCATGAGCGCGCGCGCAAGGGTATTGGCTATTTACCGCAAGAAGCTTCTATTTTTAGAAAACTGACCATTTCTGAAAATATCATGGCGATTTTGGAAACCCGTAAAGATTTAAACAAGCAACAACGTCAACAGCGTTTAGTGGAATTATTGGCGGACTTTAAAATCACGCATATTAAAGATTCTTTAGGCATGAGTGTGTCGGGTGGTGAGCGCCGTCGTGCGGAAATTGCCCGTGCTTTGGCAGCAGATCCGAAATTTATGTTGCTTGATGAACCTTTTGCTGGGGTCGATCCAATTTCAGTCAATGACATCAAAGACATTATTCGTACGCTCAAAGATCGTGGCATTGGGGTGTTGATTACCGACCACAACGTGCGTGAAACCTTGGCGATTTGTGAGCGTGCTTATATTGTCAGTGAAGGTTCTGTAATTGCTGAAGGTACACCGCAAGAAATCTTGGAAAATGAAACAGTGCGTCAGGTCTACTTGGGCGAAGACTTCATGGTCTAATCACAAGGTTTGATGATAATTCGTATAAAAACCTCCATTGAAATGGAGGTTTTTTCTTAGGCTTGTGTTTCAATATAGTATTGAACCTTACTTTTTTCTATCTGTTATTTCCTGTCTGATATGCCATTTACCATTGCTGCCCAAGTTACTTATGAAGAAGAAATCAAAAAAAGTCGATTTCAAGCGTTTGCTGTGCCTGTAGAAAACGAGCAGGAGGTGAAGGCTTTTCTCGAGGAAAATCGTGATTTAACCACGACGCATCAATGTTGGGCGTGGAAGATTGGGCATCAAGTCCGCTTTAATGATGATGGGGAGCCTTCGGGGACAGCTGGACGTCCGATTCTTGCCACCATAGAAGGCAATGAGCTGACCAATGTGTTAGTGATGGTGAATCGTTGGTATGGTGGAGTGAAACTCGGCACTGGCGGTTTAGTGCGTGCGTATGGTGGGTGTGCAGGTCAAGCGCTACTATTGGCAGAGAAAATTGAACTGATTGAAAAGAAAGTAGCGCATTTTGCCTGTCAGTTTTCAGAATGGCCGATTTTTCAATACGAGTTAAATCAGCAAAGCATTGACTATCAGGAACAATACACCGCAGATGGAGTCAGCGTACAAATTCAATTACAGGTTCATCAGATTGCAGAATTAATGGATAAAATTCGTGATGTGACCCGTGGCAGAGAGCAACTCAAGGTGGTAGAAGAGCAACATGACTGAGCAAGATCCATTATTAAAATATCGTGAGCAGCATAAGCATCGACTCAATTACATGCCTTGGCTGTACTGGAGTTTAAAACCGAAACACCGTGCTTGGGCGGAGCAATGGCAGAATGAATATCAACAATATTTAAGAGAAATGGAAACGGTAGAGATTGGTCAAAACTGTTTTATTTCTCCCTTGGCACATATTTTTGCCGAACGTGGGCGGACCATTCGCATTGGTGATAACTGCTTTATTGCTGCAGATTGTACCTTGCATGGTCCTTTGGACATCGGCAATGAAGTCGCCATCAATCATCATTGCATTTTAGATGGTGGGCGTGCAGGGATTAAATTGCATGATCAGGTTCGTATTGCTGCATATAGCCACTTGTATGCATTTGATCATGGGATGCAACTCGATCAGCCTATTTATCAGCAACCCGTACGTTCGCAAGGGATCGAAATTGGACGAGATGTCTGGCTCGGTGCTCACGTTGGGGTCAAAGATGGGGTGAATATAGCGGATCATGCCATAGTCGGCATGCAAAGTATGGTCACCAAAGATGTTGCGGAAAGAGAGATTGTCGCGGGTAACCCAGCTCGCTTTATTCGTTACCGTGAATAGAATAATTGTTTATTTTTCATCACTCTCGGTTACACAAAAGATGCCAACTCTCATATAGATGTGCTAAGTTTAGAGTCAACAACTAGACCTATAGTCCCCAGAGGCTAATTGAGAGGCATACAATGAAACGGGTAATAGCTTGTATAGATTCTTCTCCTTGCATTAATGCGGTCGCTGAAGCCGCGGCTTGGATCGCAAAACAAACTCAACGCGAACTCGTGTTATTACAAGTGTTAGATTACTATCCCGCAAGCTACCATTTAGGTGAAATCAGTGGGGTGATTGGCTTTGAAAGTAATGCCATGTTACTGAAAGAACTCGCTGAGCTTGAACAAAAACAAAGCCAATTGGCACTGGATTACAGTAATAATTTACTCAACCACATTTCTGAAATGGTCAAAGAAAAATATGACCTAGAAGCAACCCATATACAAGAAAAAGGGGATTTCCTAGAACAAAGTTTTCATGTGCTCCAAGAGGATGATATTGCGGTTATTGGTCGTGTAGGGGAGCGCTCAGCAGAACGTAACAAACCGATCGGTGGCAATGTCGAAAACTTTATTCGTGGTGTGAGTAGTACCGTTTTAACAGTAGGAGAAAACTTTGTTCCTCCGACACGTTTTATTTTTGCTTACGAGTATTCGCCTACTTGTGTGAAGATGATGCATCGCATTGCACAAAGTGATTTATTGCGCTTATTGCAATGTCATTTACTGTATGTGGGTGATCATCCTGAAATACTAAATGACCCTTCACAATATTTAAGAGATGCTGGCTTAGATGTAGTGGTTGAATATCGTTATGGTGATGTTTCAGAAAACATCTTGGATTATCAGCGAGAACATGATATTAAATTAATTGTCATGGGCGCATTTAGCCATAGCAAGCTTCATCAATTCTTCTTAGGCAGTATTACCACCACTATATTCAGGAATTCAACAGTACCGCTTTTAGTAGCGAAGTAAATATTGAAACATTGAGTGTTGAATATAGTTATCCGCATTATATGTGGATAACTATATGGATAGGATATGTAAACGTCTGTATTTTAAAGTGAAAATACAGAAGGTTGTTTTTTGCTCGCTATCGGTTATTTTACAATCGCAATTGCGAAACCATCATGACCTTTACTCCCTACAGTTTGCAGCGCAGTGCAAGACAAGAGTTTTGGATGATTTTGAAGGCGTGCAAAGGTTTCGCGTAAACCCTCGATACTTGGTTTGTGATTATCTGGATTGATAATGTCGCCTGCACGAATCACATTGTCGAGTACAATCACCGTACCGGAATGCGATAAACTCAAGCTCAGCTCAAGATATTCAGGATAACTTTGTTTATCTGCATCGATAAAAATAAAATCGAAAGGTTCAAAATCCGCAGGTAAGGCTTTAAGCACATCTGCTGCGCGTCCGACTTTTAATTCAACCGTTTGGGGTAAATTTGCACGGTCAATATTTTCTTGACCGAGTGCGGCATGTGTATCTCGACCTTCAATGGTGAGAATATACCCATCTTCAGGTAAGGCGCGCGCTAACCACATGGTGCTATAAGCGGCAAAGGTTCCGAGTTCAAGCACACGTTTACATTGATTCATCTGAATCAACATTTGTAAAAGCATTCCTTGATTTGGCGCAACAGCAAGGTGGTCAGGAAAGCCTTTTTGAGCTGTATTTTCAAGTGTTTGTAAAAGAATAGGATCTTCTGGAATTAAATGTGTATCGATAAAATTATCGATCTCTGACCACATTTTTTGCATAATCTTGGCGCCTAAAATTTGAATCAGTGCATTTTAAACTTTTCTAGACAGAGTGCAATTCTCTGTCTAAATTAATCAATGAAAATAAAAACAGAGGTCAAAGACCTCTGCGAAATTCAGCATTTAATAATTACACATGGATGAGTAGCGGCTCAAATCTGGTCCCCAAGTACGATAACCTTGAGTGTCGATGTGAATTTGTCCAGATGAGTATAAGCCTAAGCCCATATTTAAACTTTGACCGTGCTGTTCCCAGAACTGGCAGAGTTTAAATTTAGTATGTTCAATATAGGCATAATCTTCAGGTTGTGGGTATTCAGGTCCGATACGAAAGTCGATTGCGGAGTTGAATAGATGACGAGAAGAACTCGCACCACCAGCACATTGATTGAGGGGCAAGTCGCGATACACCGAGGTCACTTCAAAATCCGTGAGTACCTTCGCTGCAACTAAATATTTAAATACACGTAGCGTCGGAATTAAGTTATTCCATAATTCACGTGTTGGGATCATATATTGCGAGCGACCACATTTTTGCCAGTCACGTGCTGTTCTTAACAATTCGAAGCTAGGAACAATGTTCCCGACATTATTTTTGTCTAAGAAAATCTCGTACTCACGCACATTTCTTAAGTTGTTACTTACTGCAACCCAGCTATTATAGGTATAAGGAATGATCTTTGGTGGAATAGGGCGTTCGATAATGACACGCTCTTGAGGTATGTAAATACGCTTACCATGAGGAGTGCCTTGCACAGATTTATGAGGAGATGAGCTGCATCCAATCATAACCAAAGGGATCATACTCAAGCCGAGCAAACCCTTGAAAAAATGCTTCATGTATGAAAAATCAAATGCTTAGAAATATAGTTGCTTATTTTAATCGAAAATACTTAAGTAAATTTGGAAATTTTGCAATCAAATGTGTGCTTTTGGTATAAAAAAAGATCAGCACAATTGCTGATCTTTTTTAAGGCTTATTTTTCCAAGTATTGTAACTTGTCTGCTTTACCATTCCATTCTTCACGGTCCGCAGGTTGGTCACCGATTTGAGTAATGTTTGGCCATTTTTGTGCAAGTTCAGCATTTAGCTCAATAAAGACTTCTTGACCTTCTGGTAATTCATCTTCTGAGAAAATGGCATTTGCTGGACATTCTGGTTCACACAATGCGCAGTCGATACATTCATCCGGGTTGATCACCAAGAAGTTAGGACCTTCGTAGAAACAGTCAACAGGGCAAACTTCTACGCAGTCTTGATATTTACATTTAATACAGTTTTCAGTGACAACAAAGGTCATGGCGACAGCTACCTAAAAATATGGTTTTAATTACTCATGACGTATTTTAGGCAAAAAAGTACTGAACTAACAATTGCTTTTATTGATATTTGTTATTCAATTGCATGAAATACATCTAAGTAAATGATAATCAATCTAAATAAAGGCTTTAAAAAAGACCACTTTGACGCATGTTTAAATTAAATATATATAAAAAACAATGTATTAGAGTTGTTTGTTTTATTGTAATATTACTCTTAACTTCAAAGTGCATCAAATTCTACTGATTAAGTAATATTAAATTCATTTAATTATTATGTAATAAACGATTATTTCTTAACTAGAAATGTTTATTTCCTGAGATTAACTTTAAAAGTTTCATTGCCAATTTATGTCACAAAGTGCCCTAAATTTAAGATCAGCACTGGCTATAGTCGCTAATTTTTTATACTATACGGCAAACTTTATAATTACGACATTA
>NZ_JCAXDV010000007.1:0-200202 GCF_059758585.1 Acinetobacter sp. GQ146 | reverse complement strand
GACATTGGCAGCCATGGCCATGATTGGGCCAAAGTTCCGTGCCGATTTACGATAGACCAGATTGCCCCAGCGGTCGCCTTGCTGTGCTTTAATCAAAGCAAAGTCGGCTTTGATTGGATATTCCAAGACATAATCTTTACCGTCGATATGACGGGTTTCTTTGCCTTCGGCCAATAAGGTACCAAAGCCAGTTGGCGTGAAGACTGCCCCAAGTCCCATGCCTGCGGCTTGAATACGGCATGCGAGGTTACCTTGAGGCACCAGTTCTAATTCGATTTTGCCTGCACGATAGAGTTCATCGAAGACCCAAGAGTCGGATTGACGTGGGAATGAACAGATGACTTTTTTGACGGCACCGGCTTTTAACAGTTTCGCCAGGCCATAATCGCCATTGCCGGCGTTGTTGCTGACAATGGTCAGGTCTTTACGTCCAAGCTTGATCAGCCCGTCAATGAGTTCAGCGGGTTGGCCTGCTGTACCAAAACCACCGATCATGATGGTTGAACCATCGGTGATTTGGGATAAAATTTCGTGAACGGAAGTCGAGGATTTATTGATCATATAAAGCACCCATACATGGATTTCGGATCTGCTTCATTCGTGCAAATATCAAATGTCGAAAAGAGGATGAAGAAATTAAAAAATTGCAGCGCTATCTAGAAACTGAATGGAATGAGCTAAGTAATGCCTTAGCTCATTCAAGTTTAAATTTTTAGGTGTTATGCCACCGCACGACGACGATCAACTTCAGTTGAAGGGGCAGAAGCCACCTCTTTTACCAGTTCAATATTAAAAGTGATGTGTTTAAACGGTTTGTCTAAACCACGACGTTGAATTTCAGCAGGGTCAGTCACATCGACCGCAGTTGCCACCAAGCCATCGCGAGTTGCAAAAGCAAAGTCATCCCAAAGGTATTGGTCACCTTCAATGTTGAATTGAGTGGTGAGCTTACGGAAACCAGGTGCAGAAACAAAATAATGTACATGAGAAGGGCGGTTACCATGACGACCAAGTTTATTTAACACGGCTTGCGTCGTACCTTCAGGCGGGCAACCATAACCCACAGGCATGGTGGTTAAAGCGGTATATTGACCTTCCGCATCGGTCAAAATCGTACGACGCAAATTAAACTCAGATTGCGACTTATCAAAGAAAGAATAATTACCCATGCTGTTGGCATGCCACATTTCTACTTTGGCATTTTCAATGATCTGCCCATCCGCATCACGGACAATGCCTTCAATAATTAAGGTATCAATCTGGTCCGATTCACTGCCATCATCCATACGTGCAAAACCAACAGTTTCAGGCGCACCCGCTACATATAATGGTCCTTCAATGGTGCGTGGCGTGCCACCCGTTACACCGGCTTTGGCATCGGCTTCATCGGCACGTAAATCTAAATAATGCTCTAGACCTAAACCTGCGGCCAATAAGCCCAATTCGTTGGCTTGACCAGCATCGGTAAAATATTCCAACCCTTTCCAAACTTCTGAAGCTTGAATATCCAAATCTTCAATGGCTTGGAACAGATCACCCAGCAGGCGCACAATAATTTGTTGAATGCGTGCATCGACAGGTCCTTGTGCGGTGTCGACATTCATTTGTTTAACGAGAGCATCAATTTGTTGACGGTTCATACTATAACTCCTGAAGTATGTAGATTATGGATGGCATTATTATTGGCTATTGATTTAGCTACTTGGTTTTAATGCCACAGTCCTTGTTATGTTTAAAATACAGATTAATGGTGATTCAGATTCTATGAATCATCCTCACGGATGGAAGAGGGATGACGATTCAATGCCATCACTTCAATCTTCATAAAGGGATACAGCGGTAATCCTTGTAAAATGTTATGCAACTCTTCATTACTCTCAACATCAAAAATGCTGATATTGGAGTACTGACCTGTCACACGCCAGATGTGTCGCCATTTCCCAGAACGTTGTAATTCCTGTGAATAGGCTTTTTCAACCGCTTTAATTTCATTGACTTTTTCAAGTGGCATATCAAGCGGAATATGCACGTCCATGCGTACGTGAAATAACATTTACAGCTTCCTTGTCTTTACGACGGAGTCGTTCAATTTTGTCTTCATCAATTTCAATGCCTAAACCTGCACCTGTAGGTAAATGCAACTCAAAATTTTCATAGCGAAGCGGGGTTTTTAAGATGTCTTCAGTCAAAAGCAGTGGTCCAAATAATTCAGTCCCGAAAGCCAGTGTCTCGAAGGTGGCAAAAGCGTGAGCCGAAGCAATTGTGCCAATTGGACCTTCCAACATGGTGCCACCGTATAAATCAATGCCAGCCAATCCTGCAATTTTGGCGACTTCACAGGCTTCGAGTAGACCGCCAGATTGTTCGATTTTGACTGCAAACACATCTGCACCATGACTTTTGGCAATGCGATAGGCGCTATCAGGACCAGTTAGGGCTTCATCCGCCATAATCGCCACGTCAAAACGTTCAGTTAAACGGGCTAATGCATCAGTATTTTGAATGGCACAGGGCTGTTCAATCAGGTCAATACCACCGTCCTGTAACTGTTGAATACCACGAATACATTCCAGTTCTGACCACGCACGGTTCACATCGACGCGTACGCTAATGTCGGCACCGAGAGCTTTTTTAATGGCAATGACATGTTCCACATCTTGCTGTAAAGGGCGTGAACCAATTTTGAGCTTGAAGGCATTATGACGTTTCAAGGCAATCATTTTTTCTGCTTCGGCGATATCCGTTTCGGTATCACCAGACGCCAGTGTCCAGAGTACAGGCAGGCTGTTCCGTAGGCGTCCACCTAGTAGTTCGCTAATAGGCAGCCCAAGACGTTTCGCCTGAATATCAAGTAAGGCAGTTTGTACGGCACATTTGGCAAAGCGGTTGCCATTAATATTTTTACGAATGAGTTTTAAGGTTTGTGCGACATTAAGATTTTTTATTGAAGTCAGTAATGGCGCAAAATAAGTTTCAATATTGGCTTTGACACTTTCAGGGCTTTCTTCGCCATAGCTTAAACCACCAATAGTGGTTGCTTCACCCCAACCGACAATACCATCAGTGGTGGTGATTTTTACGAGGACTAAGGTTTGTGTACGCATCGTCGTTACTGACAGTTGATGCGCTCGGATCGTTGGAATATCCACGAGTATAGTTTCTATGTTTTTATACATGAAGTTTCAACTGTTTCGAACTTGTTTGTATACGATAGAAGAATGTAATACCCTAAAATAGTTATGGACTGGTATTTTTAAATACTAAAAAGGTATGTTAATGGAACTAAGACATTTACGATATTTTGTGACTGTGGTTGAAGAGCAAAGTATTACCAAAGCGGCTGAAAAATTGTTTATTGCACAGCCCCCGTTAACTCGCCAAATTAAAAAACTAGAAGAAGAACTTGGGATCGATCTGTTTGAAAAAGGTTCTCGACCGTTAAAAGCCACTGAAGCCGGCTTATATTTTTATCAGCATGCAGTACAAATTTTAACGCATGCTGCACAAGCAACTAGCATGATTAAAAAGATCAATGCCGTGAATACCACGGTCAAAATTGGCTATGTCAGTTCGTTACTGTATGGGCTTTTGCCGCAAATTATTTATTTATTCAGGCAGAAAAATCCTGAGATTCAGGTGGAATTGCTGGAATGCAGTACCAGAGATCAGGTTGAAGCCTTAAAACTGGGTAAAATTGATATTGGTTTTGGTCGCTTACCGATTAGTGATCCTGCCATCAAGCGAATTTTATTGCGTAAAGAAAAATTAAAACTGGCGATCTATAAAAAGCACCCTTTAAATGCCTATCAGGAAACTGGAGTGTATTTATCGCAGTTGGTGAATGAAACCTTATTTTCTTATCCGAATACGCCTAAGCCGAATTTTTCTACCACGATTCAGGCCATGTTTACGCAATTGGGTTTAATTCCAACCAAATGGACAGAGGTACGCGAAATTCATATGGCTTTGGGTTTGGTTGCATCGGGAGAGGGCGTGTGTCTTATTCCGGAAAGTGCCTGTGATATTGGGATGAAAAATGTCGCCTATCTCGATATTCTCGATCAGCAAGCCTATAGTCCGATTTCCTTATCTATACGTAATATGGACCAGAGCAGTTATATTCCTAAAATACTGGATTGTATTGAAGAGATTTATCGTAGCGAAAATATTTCCAAAAACCTGAATTTATAACGGGATGTCATACCAAACCAATGCCTCATAAGGATGAGGCATTGTGTAATACAAGACACCAATACAGCTTAGAATTTTTTCATGTAATTCACAAAAATACGGTCTTCGGCAAAATCATTGCCATATTTCACGTCATAGTCAATATGAATGTATTGCAGGCTGATGCCTTTTAGATAGGGTTGTTGCAATGCGTAATTCAGCACGTAATTGGCTTCAGTTTCACGATTGTCTGCACCTGTTGCTGACTTGAAATCATGACCATAGACATATTTTACAGCGCCAGTTAAACCCGGGACAAAATTCTTAAAATCATAGCTATAGATAAAGTGATATGATTTTTCATCTTGTTTGGCAAAGCCGGTGACATTCCAGTTAATAAAATAGGTTTCTGGTAAGTAGCCATCCAACAGTGGATAAGCTGAATCCCCAATGATCTGTTGATAGCCCAGCCCCACAGCGTGATTGCTGACTTTGAGCGTTTCCAGCACGCCAATGTTTTGTGCATCTACAGTGAGCGAATCATTGTGATCTTTAGCATTGAAATACTTCAGCTTGGAATTAATCGAAAAACTCGGTTGTTTCCATGTATGTTCTAGACTGGCATAGTGCGTATTATAAAGATCTTCCAGATTGCCAAAATAGTATTCACCTTTAAGGCTTGGACTAAATTGATAGCGCAAATCGAGATAATTTAAACCATCTGAATAATGGGTGAGCCCTTTTGTAGTGTAGGAAAATTTACGAAAATCTTCTTCATTGCGCGGGGAAACTTTTTCTACACGACCAATTTCGGTCTGGAATTGATCCGTCCATTGTGACCTAAGGTTCGTCCCCCAATAGGATGTTAACAGTTGACGACTGGTGTCTACCGAGGTCACAGGGAGGTCTAACCAAAGCTCACCCACACGTAATAAAGAATGAGCATAACCGAGTTTAAGCGTTTCACCATATTTCAGAAAGTCTGAAGCTTGTGACTGACTGGCTTTGTCAAAAGGTAGAATGGAGTCGGGAACATGTTTATCGGAACTTAAACGAACGGCATACTGCACGGAGGCATCCGCACCAATTGTAATCGGGCGATCAGCGAGATGAAGTGGGGTATCGAACATGCGTGATTTGAAAAAAAGCGAAGCGGCTTGTGACCAGCTTCCAGTATCTCGAATACTGGCATTGTCAAAGTCACGGTCAATATAGGCATTTCTTAAGGTAAATTTCCATTCATCTGTTGCATCAGGTTCGGCAGCAAATACACTAGAACTGTAAAAACTATTAAGAATAACAAGGGTAGAGATCGCAAGCGTGCGTTGTCTAAACTGTGGTGTGATTGGCATATTCCATTTCCAATGTGCGAACGCGATAACAGGCGTGTACGCTTATCTAAACCATAAGAGGGTGTCTTCCCCAAAAGAGCGGGGAAAGACCTTAAATGCATCAGTGGGGTTAGGGATTAATGTGATTTTTCGAGTTGAATGCTCTGATCAAAAAACTTGCAGCCCTTGATCAGTAAAATCAGAGCGAATACACAAGAGACACCACCAATCATTGACAATGAAGAACCGACCATGAGCGGATTGCCAAAGTATTTATCGGTCAAAATTGCGACTAATGTTGTACCAATGCCGAGACCAATCAAATTACTTACCAGCAGGAAAATAGCAGAGAGACGCGCACGGAACTGATTTGGTGCCAGCATTTGTAGGGCAGTGGCAGAAATCACCAAAGGGAATGAAGCAAAGAACATCGCAGGAACCAAAAGGGCAATAGAAATACCTAAATGATTGATCTGGGTGAAAAGAGAGATAGGAATAATTAATCCAAGAATGCCAATCACACCTGTGAGCATCGGGGCATTTTGTTTGCCTTTTTTAATCAACCAGTCATTTAACCAGCCCGCGCAGAACACCCCTAAGGTGTTGGCAACCAGCATGATGGTGCCGAGCATATAGCCTGTTTCAGTCGGGGAAAGTGAGAATTTACGAATGTAAAATGCAGGTGTCCAACTGGTCAGGCTGTAAAGTGCCATGGCATAGAAAGTGAAGCCTAAATAATGACAAGTAATGGTTTTGCTATGTTTACGCATGAATTGTAAACATTGTTTAAATTCGCCTTTTTCTACATGACCATAGGCATTTAAGCGTTGTCCTTTACGTTCTGGATCACGTACCGTCAATATAAACAGCAAGCCAATAAAAATACCCGGTAAACCGACCACCAAAAATGCCACTTGCCAAGCTTTCATTGCACCCAAAAGTGGAACTTGTATCAGCGTGGCACCTTTTAGCAGTTTAATCACATAACCACCGACCAAGAAGGCAATGCCGCCCCCTAAAAAGGCACCTACAGAATAGATCCCGACGGCACGGCCTAACTTATCTTTACTGAACATGTCACTAAACATGGAATAAGCCGCAGGCGAAAGCGCTGCTTCTCCAACCCCAACCCCCATACGACATAAAAACAGTTGAATAAAATTTTTACTCATGCCACATGCAGCTGTTGCCAAGCTCCAGACAATAATACCAATCGAGATGAGTTTGGGACGTGAGAAGCGGTCTGCAATATAAGCCAGAGGCAATCCCATAAAAGCATAAAACAATGAGAAGGCAAGACCATGTAATAAACTAAACTGGGTATCGGTTAACAGCAAATCTGCTTTAATCGGCTCAATCATGAGCGCTAAGATTTGTCTGTCGATAAACGAAAAAATATAGGCGAGCATACACAGTATGACCACATACCATGAATAGAGATGAGTTTTTTTATGTTCCGCCTTTTCTACATAGACTTCTACATTGTCCATATGTTGTCCCTTTTATAATTTGATGTGCGGTGAAAATTTCTGAATAGATGTTGTTCGCTCTATTGAAGGCAATAGAGGATTAGATTTGATTCAGATCGATCGTGCTAAGAATGGCTCAAGCATATTTTTTGAATCGGAAATCGCATTTAAATGCAGAATTAAGTTTGAGCCGACCATAGATGCTTGAATAATTATTTTCTTTTTATATGTAAAATTCCATTACCTTTTGAGTATTTAAAAATACCCACGAAGTATGTTTAAGCCGCATTGATTGAAGACAGAAGGGGAAAATGGAATGAACGGGAAGCTGGAAGAAAAATTTAAATGAGATAAAAATAATAATAAAATGAAAAGATTAGCAGATAAACAGCAGTGGATTTACCACTGCTGAGGACAATCGTCAGTAGCGTTTAGCTAGAAGGCATCAATTCAAACAGCTTTTTTAATTGATGATTCAGTGTATGTAACTCTTCTTCCGAAAAGGCATTCAGAATCCCCGCTAAAGTCACGGCACTAATTTGGTTAATCTGTTCCACCAAAGACAAGCCCTTATCTGTCAGTTTCACCATGGAAATACGTTCATCCGTGGTTGAAGAAAACACTTCAACAATACCGTCCTCGACTAAACGATACACGGCTTTAGTGGCTGTGGTCAGTTTTAGGGTGGAGAGGTTGGCAATGTCGGTAATGCTTGCTTCACCTAAGGCGTTGGTACTCAAAATGATTTTACGACGAGTGTTGTCAATGCCCAGTTTTTTAATTGATTTTTCAATAAGTTGGGAATATTTACCATTCACTTGAGAAATCCAGAAAAAAGGGAAATTTCTAATACTTTCAGGTTCGTTATTCGGTAAAAATTGTTCTAAATGGTTCAGCATGGCTAAGCAGTAACTTAGTAAAAATCGATAATTCTATTATAAACAAAATTTTGTGTGTTGCCTCGACAACTATTGGAAAATTTACTTGACAATTACATATAAATTTCCTATATCTAGATTAAGTAATAAAAATACATGGAAAAGTGAATGAATATTGTAGCGCAATCAATTTCTCTGGGTCAGGGGAAATTGAAAGTTATGATCAAAGACACGATAGATATTCAAGGCTTTAAAACCATTTCCGGCAGTCAAGCGTGTTTGGATACACCACCTGCGGAACACAATGCCGAGGTGATTGAGCATATTCTCAAAGCGGATTGCCAAATCATCGCCAAAACCAATTTACATGAATTGGCTTTTGGCATTACGGGAATCAATCATGCGTTTGGTACACCAACCAATCCTAAATATCCAGAACTGATTCCAGGCGGGTCATCTAGTGGCTCGGCAGCGGCGGTTGCAGCACATTTGGCGGATTTCACCTTAGGTACCGATACTGGGGGTTCTATTCGTATGCCGGCAGCATGCTGCGGGGTATATGGCTTAAAACCGACTTTTGGGCGTGTGAGCCGTCAGGGGGTACATCCTGCTTCGAGCAGTTTGGATTGTGTCGGGCCTTTTGCCAATTCTGTCGACATGCTTGAAACCGCCATGCAGATTATCGATCCCAGTTTTATTCCCTTAGCTCAAGTACCGCAGTCGCCTAAACTGGCTTTTTTGAATGTGGCTGCAAGCGATGTAGTTTGGAGCTGTATCGAAGATTTTATGGCCAAACGCAATCTGGGATTAGCACGTGAAAATGTTGAGTCTTTTCAAGCGGCTTATGACGCGGGCATGCAGATTATCAATTATGAAAACTGGCAGGCTTATGGCGCATTAACCCAGACTGGACTGATTGGTGCCGATGTGAATTCACGTTTACTAAAAGCGGCGGCAACCAGCTTAGAACAGGTTCAGCAAGCACAACGGGTAAAAGAGCAGTTTACCCAAGAAATTAATGCCTTATTGGATCGTTATGATGCCTTAATCCTACCGACCCTGCCGCAAATTCCCCCCAAAGTTCAAGATGCTGAAAATACCGTCGCATTTTTGAATTTAACCAGTCTGGTCCGTCCTTTTAATGTGTCGGGGCATCCTGCGATTTCCATTCCTTTAGAAACGGAAGCAGGTTTACCGGTGGGATTACAAATTATTTGTAAGCAGCAACACGACGAACAATTATGTGCAATCGCAAAGTTTATTGCGAGCTAAAACAAAGAGATTACAAGGAGTTAGGTAATGAATCATTTATCTAAAATGGAGTTTGTGTCACAAGATAAAGCAGCAGAATTAGATGCTTTATGCAAAGAAATTAGAACCAGAGCCTGTACAGGTGAGTTTGATAATCAAGCATTTGTCAGTCAGGACATCATTGAGAAGCTCAAGCAGATAGGGGTATATCGTGCCTTAGTGCCTAAACGCTTTGGTGGAGATGAGGTTTCGCCACGCGAGTTTTGCGAGTTGATTGAAACACTCTCAAAAGCCGATGGTTCGGTGGGTTGGGTCGCGAGTTTTGGCATGAGTCCTGCCTATTTAGGTAGCCTGCCAGAAACAACGTTGGAAGAACTGTATAAAGATGGCCCTGATGTGGTATTTGCCGGCGGGATTTTTCCACCACAACCGGCCGAAATCACCGATGACGGGGTAATGGTGAATGGCCGTTGGAAATTCTCCAGTGGCTGCATGGGGGCAGACATTATTGGTGTAGGTATTGCACCGCTTAAAAATAATGAAATGCAGGGTTTACCCCGTATGGCGGTGATGCCTGCCCACAAAGCCAAAATTGAAATGACTTGGGATACTGTGGGTTTAAAAGGCACAGGTAGTCATGATTTGGTGGTGCAAGATGTGCTGGTCGAAAAACACTGGACATTTGTTCGCGGCGAACCTTCGAAATTACCGGAACCTTTCTTTAAATACCCATCGCTTTCCCTAGCGACCCAAGTGCTGACGGTTGTCGGTATTGGGGTTGCAGCGGCTGCACTGGAAGAATTTCAAATTTTGGCACCCGGTAAAGCCTCGATTACAGGTGGTGCAGAAATTGCCAACCGTCCTGTAACGCAATATGAATTTGCCCAAGCAGAAGCTGAATTTCAGGCGGCCAAAGCATGGTTCTACCAAACCATGGATATTGTTTGGCATGAAGTTGCAGCAGGACGCGTGGCAACGACGCAACAGATCAGTGATATGCGTTTGGCTTGCACACATGCGGCTCGGGTATGTGCCAAAGTCACGCGCAAAATGCAAATGCTGGCAGGTATGACCGCCATTTATACCCATAACCCATTTAGCCGATTTGTGAATGACACCAATGTGGTGACTCAGCATGCCTTTATGGGCGATGCCACATTACAAAATGCAGGCTCAATCAGTTTTGGCTTAAAACCAAGCCCAGGCTATTTATAAGTTTAAATTTGGATAAAGGAAATCAAGATGGACGCGAAAAAAAGCTTACGAGTGTTGTTCTGCATGGGCATTAATCAGAATTTTTTTGATGCAACGCCAGAAGAAGCAAAAGCAGTTTGGGCGGCATTTGGCGAGATGTGGAACGGTATTCATGATCTGCCAGGCGTACATGTATTTGGCAATCTCGATGATGACCAAAGCATGGTTGGACCAAGCTCAGGTTGGCCGTGGACGACTTATCTTTTAGCGGATGTACCCAACATTGAAACCGTGCATGCAGCGTGTAATTTATTGCGTACAACGGTGGTTGGCGAGGGTCCATTTAAATTATGGAAATACTGCAAGATTGAAGCGCGTGTTGGGCGTGAATTGATTATTCAGCGTTAAGGTGCATGGCATGGATGACACAGTGAACTTGGCAAGTATTTTGGCCCGTATAGAGCAGTTGGAAGCACAGAATGCCATTCGGAACTGTCTCAATCGTTATATGGAAATTTGTGATGAGCTGAATCCAAACACCAATTTGGATGAACTCATGGCACTTTTTGATGACGAATGTATTTGGGAAGGCATTGGTGAAAAATATGCAAAAAGCTTGGGGCGTTACGACTCATGGCAAGCCATTTACGACATGTTCAAAAGCTATACCCAGCAGCAATCCCACTTTGTCATGAATGCCCATTTTGTCAGTTCGGAACAAATGGAAATACAACAGCAACAGGCCTGTGCAAGCTGGCTAATGTTGCAAACCTCAACCTTCCGCGATGGGCGCAGTCATTTAAATAGCGCCAAACTTACGGTGAAGTTTGTGCAGCAGGCGAATGGCCATTGGAAAATCAAGCATTTTCAAACTGAAAATATCTTCAGTCGCCCAGTTTCCCATTGGCACAGCGAAGCTGAACTGCCTGTTCCCAACAAGCATTAAATTTGAAATTTTAAAAGGATTATTGAAATGAACGGTTTGATTTCGACCCTCAATATTGGTGTGGATTACGAAAGTCTTGTACAGCATGACCGCGCACATACCTCTTTATATAAAGATGAACGCATCTTTGATGAAGAAATGGAAAAGATTTTTTATAGCACGTGGGTTTGGGTGGCACATGCCAGTGAAATTCCTGAAGCAGGTAGTTATAAAACCATCAATATAGGTAAACAACCTGTAGTCGCAGTTCGTGACCGTAAGAAAAAAGTTCATGTACTGCTGAATCGTTGCCGTCACCGTGCTGCCACTGTCTGTGAACATAAAAAAGGTAAAACCAACAGTTTTGTCTGTCCATACCATGGCTGGAGCTATGCTTTAGACGGCACATTGCGTGGTGTGCCTTCACCAGAAAGTTATGGCGAATGTTTGGATAAATCTGAATTGCCTTTGGTCAGCTTACGTGTTGAAGAATACAACGGCATGATTTTCGCGTCATTCAACCATGATGTAGAACCTCTAGAGCAATTCCTCGGGCCTGCGAAAAAGTGGATTGATTTATTCATGAAACAAGGTGCGGGTTATCCAGTCAAAGTCTTGGGTGAGCACCGTTTTACCTTTCCGGGCAACTGGAAAATCCAGCTGGAAAATACCACTGATGCCTATCACTTCCCATTGGTACACAAGTCGTTCTTAAATTCGGTCGATGAAAAAACCGAAGAGTTGTTCAACTTTGAAAATCAGCCGGGTTATGTCGAAGACTTGGGCAATGGTCACAGTGTGATGGTGATGATTCCAGAATTGGTCGATTTAGACGAAGAATTAATGGAACGTCCAATTCAGGAGCGCTTTGAAGATTTAGCGCAAGCACTTCGTGATGAAGGACATGCAGAACTCGAAGTCCGTCGTATTGTGCGTGCAGTCGGTGGTTCGGGTTTTAACTTAAACCTGTTCCCGAATATCGCTTGCTCAATGGCATTTTTCCGCGTCATGCAACCCATTTCGGTTGATAAAACGGAAATTCACCACTCCGTGATTACTATGGATGGCGGACCACAAATCGCCAACCAATACCGTTTACGTTTACATGAACATTTCCAAGGTCCGTTTGGATTTGGTACGCCAGATGATGCTGAAGCTTGGGAGCGTGTGCAAAAAGGCGCTGCAGCGGGTGAAGATCTTTGGATCATGTTGAACCGAGGTTTACCGGGTGAAGTGAAAACTGAAGATGGTTTAAAAAGTGATGTCAGTGCTGAAACAGGGATGCGTGCAGCCTATCAGCAATGGAAAAAGTTGATGACGGCTTAAGGGGAACAACATGAAAATTGATTTGAATTTATTAAATGAAGTGACGGCTTTTATTTGGGCAGAAGCCGATATGTTGGATCACTCGGAGCATGCTGCTTGGCTCAATCTTTGGCATGAAAAAGGGGTGTATATCATTCCCATTGATCCAAGCTTAACCGATTATGAAAATAATTTGAACTATGCTTATGACGATCATCATATGCGCAAAATGCGGGTCGCACGTCTGGAAAATGGTGAAGCCATTTCAACCTCACCAAAAGCCAACACGGTACGCAGTATTTCACGTGTCCGCATTCTGAAAGATGAAGAAGGCGAAATCGTTTTGCGTTGTGCACAAAACTTGCGCGAATTCCGTAAAGAGAACCTGAAACACTATACCGCAGATGTGACCTATCACTTAAACCGTGATGCTGAGTCTGGTTTTAAAATTAACCGTAAAATCATTAACTTGATTAACTCTACCGATACCTTGGCCGGTATTAGCTACATTCTATAGGAGTATCGGTATGCAACAGGTTGTATTAGTGACAGGTGCTGCGTCGGGATTGGGTCATGTCATTGCAGAGTATTTTGCCAGTCAAGGTCATCAGGTGATTTTATCTGCCAGTACTTTAGAAAAAGCCGAGAAAGCCAAAGCACAGAGCCAATATGCTGAGCAGATATTCCCTGTGAAATTGGATATTTCCGTCGAAGCAGATTTTCATGCGGTGGTGCAGTGGATTGAGCAAAAATTTACCAAACTGGATGTGTTGATCAATAACGCCACCGTCACGAAGGCAACCCCTGTATTGGATATTACGGCAGCAGATTTTGACTGGATTACTCAAGTAAATCAGCGTGGGACATTCCAGTCTTGTCAGATCATTGGGCAGTATATGGCAAAAAAAGGCTACGGACGCATTATTAATATGGCGTCTTTAGCGGGTCAAAATGGCGGTACGGCTACGGGTGCACACTATGCAGCCAGTAAGGGTGCGATTGTGACTTTAACCAAAATCTTTGCCAAAGAGTTTGCGGCTAAGGGTGTTACGGTCAATGCCATTGCCCCGGGACCCATGGAATCACCGATTGTCCATAGCGTCGTTTCTGATGAAAAAATGGAACAGTTTATCCAAAATATTCCCGTCAAGGCTTTAGGTAGCATGTCATTCATTGCCGAAACTTGTGCGTTGCTGGCCAGTCCAAATGCAGGCTTCGTAACTGGGGCGACATGGGATATTAATGGTGGATTATTCATGCGTTAAGCCTAGAGCTTCATGGATGAACAAGGAGAAATAACAATGACTACACTTTATGATGTTGTCGTGAAAAACCGCCATGTAGAAGGCGGTAATATTGCCGTAATTGAATTTGAATCGGCAACTGCAACTGTGTTGCCACAAGTCGAACCGGGAGCGCACATTGATGTGCATTTACCAAACGGGATGGTGCGTCAATACTCGCTTTGCCAAAATCCAGCGCAAGTAGGCAAGTTCCGACTTGGAATTTTAAGAGATGCAGAATCCCGCGGTGGTTCAATCTCGGCTTTTGAAGACATTCAAGATGGCATGCAACTTCAGGTTAGTGCACCCAAGAACTTGTTTCCCCTTCAAGCCGCCCAACATACGGTATTGATTGGCGGGGGCATCGGCATTACCCCATTGATTACCATGGCGTATCAATTGGCCCATCAAGGCGCTTCATTTGAGCTGCATTACTGTGGGGCAAGTGTAGACCGTTGTGCCTTTGTTGATGAAATTCAAAATGGGATACTGGCAGGATTTACCACCTTTCATTTTAAGTCTGAAGGTGCCAGTCATCGTCAGTTCTTTGAGTTGGCCATCAAAGATCTAGCGCCTGACAGCCATATTTATACCTGCGGACCTGTGGGCTTCATGGATTGGGTCATTAACCTCGCAACAGCTCACCATTTCCCGCAAGAACAGATTCATAAAGAGTATTTCCAAGTGGAAACTGATACTTCAGGAGATGCCTTTGAGGTGGTGGCAGAGCGGAGTGGAAAAATCATTCTAGTCGATGCGGGTGAAACCATTTTGCAGGCTCTTGCCAAAGAAGGCATCAACATTGAAATGTCTTGTGAGCAAGGCGTCTGCGGCACTTGTATGTGCGATGTGATTGAGGGTGAACCTGATCATCGTGATGTGTATTTTACCGACGAAGAAAAAGCCAGTAATGAACAGATTTTGGTGTGCTGTTCACGTTCAAAATCAGCCCGTTTAGTTTTAGATATTTGATTCTTTGCCTTGTGATATGGAAATTGAGGAGAAAAAGATGAATGTAATACAAAAAGTACAACCGTTGAGCATAGATCCTTTGCAATTCCGACGTGCATTGGGCAATTTTGCCACAGGCGTAACCATTGTGACTGCTCAGAATGAACAAGGTGAAAAAGTAGGGGTGACGGCAAACAGTTTTAACTCCGTGTCACTGGATCCGCCGCTGATTTTATGGAGCATCGACAAAAAATCCTCCAGTTTTTCGGTGTTTGAGCAAGCGACGCATTTTGCGGTGAATGTTTTGTCTGGTTCACAAATTGAATTATCCAATAAGTTTGCCCGACGCAATATTGATAAGTTTGAGGGCACGCATTATCAGGAAGGTGAAGGTGCGAGTTTATTGCTTGAAAACTGTTCTGCGGTGTTTGAGTGTGAGCGACATCAGATTATTGAAGGGGGCGACCACTGGATTATTATTGGTAAAGTGGTGAAATTTCATGATCAGGGCCGTAGCCCATTGGTTTATCACCAAGGAGCTTATTCTTGTGTCATGCCACATCCCAGCTTAAAACTGAAACATAGCACAGAACAGCCTAGCGAGATTCCGCAGCAAGGGCATTTATATAACAATGTTTGCTATTTAATGAGTCGTGCATTCAAGGCTTATCAAACAGATTATATTCCCAAGCAGCTGGCATCGGGTTTTCGCACCAGCGAATCTCGACTCTTATTGGTATTGGCCAGTGGCACAGCATCGAGTAAAGAAGATTTACCACGTGATATTGCCATGCCCATGCTAGAAGTCGAGCGTGCCGCAGACATCCTGAAACGTGAAGGACTTTTGATGGATGATCAGCAGATGTATCAACTGACCGAAAAAGGCAAACAAACTGCACAATACCTGTTTGAAATTGCCGATAGTCATCAGAATGATGTCTTCGAAAAATATCCGCTGCAAGAAAAAGAGGCGTTTATCAGCATGCTGCGTGATTTTGCTGGAGTCGCTTAAGCTGAGTACAACTGATAAATCTTGGGATTTATCAGTTTTTTTATTTGCCGGCGTTGCTCATTTCAAGTTGAAGGATTAAATGTTTAGATCAAGTATATGTGCAACAGACATAGAACAAGCCAAGGCAAATGCTTGGCTCATTCATATTTAAACTTTTAGGTGTTATGCCACCGCACGACGACGCTCAACTTCAGTTGAAGGTGCAGAAGCCACGTCTTTCACTAATTCAATATTAAAGGTGATGTGTTTAAACGGTTTGTCTAAACCACGACGTTGAATTTCAGCAGGATCAGTCACATCGATTGCAGTTGCCACTAAGCCATCGCGGGTTGCAAAAGCGAAGTCATCCCAAAGGTACTGGTCACCTTCAATGTTGAATTGAGTGGTAAGCTTGCGGAAACCTGGTGCAGAAACAAAATAATGTACATGCGAAGGACGGTTACCATGGCGACCAAGCTTATTCAACACGGCTTGCGTGGTGCCTTCTGGTGGACAGCCATAACCCACAGGCATAGTGGTTAAAGCCGTATATTGGCCTTCCGCATCGGTTAAAATAGTACGACGCAAATTAAACTCAGATTGTGATTTATCAAAGAAAGAATAATTGCCCATGCTGTTGGCATGCCACATTTCTACTTTGGCATTCTCAATGATCTGACCATCCGCATCACGGACAATGCCTTCAATAATTAAGGTATCAATCTTGTCCGATTCACTGCCATCATCCATACGTGCAAAGCCGACAGATTCAGGTGCCCCCGCTACATATAACGGCCCTTCAATAGTCCGTGGCGTGCCACCGGTTACACCGGCTTTGGCATCGGCTTCATCAGCACGTAAATCTAAATAATGCTCTAAACCTAAACCAGCGGCCAATAAGCCCAATTCGTTGGCTTGACCGGCATCGGTAAAATATTCCAAACCTTTCCAAACTTCTGAAGGTTGAATATCTAAATCTTCAATGGCTTGAAACAGATCGGCAAGCAGGCGCACAATAATTTGTTGAATGCGTGCATCGACAGGTCCTTGTGCAGTGTCGACATTCATTTGTTTAACGAGAGCATCAATGTGTTGACGGTCCATACTCTATCTCCTGCAGTATGTGTATGTATGGGTAGCTGCTTGCTGTTGTTATTTCAGCTACCCGAGTCCCTCTGAATGATTAACCGAGTGTTGAGCAATTAGCTTCGAGCCGTATTACTTTGTAAAAACTTTTCGCTATACAGTCGATAATCCTGCAACTCCTGTTCATCTAACCAGCTTTTTACCGCTTCGATCATTGGCGGTGGGCCACACAAATACATGTCGAAAGCCTGTTCTGCCAATTGATCTTTGTTTAAATGTTCATGAATAAAACCTGCTTTACCTTGCCACTCAGCTGAAGCCTTGGTCACAATCGGGTGATAACTAAAATGAGGAAGTTGTTCAGCATAAGCATGTAAACGATTTTGCTCGCACAGGTCAGATTCGCTATTGACGCCATAGTAAAGCTGAATTGGAGGAGGGTTGGACTGTTCTAGCAGATTGTCGAGCATACCCAAGAATGCCGATAAGCCTGTGCCCCCAGCTACAAAGACCAATGGACGTTCGACTTCACGTAAATAAAAACTGCCCAGCGGTGCTTCCATAAGCAAGGTTTGACCTACTTGGCAGCGTTCGCGCAAGTAATTGCTCATGACCCCATTGGGTAAGAGCCGAATCAGAAACTGTAACTGGTTGCTGGCATTCGGGCGGTTGGCAAAAGAATAAGAACGCCAGTCATCCGTGTCTGGAATTTGCAAGCGTGCATATTGTCCCGGCAAATATTGCAGCTGGGTGCTATGGCTACTGGCATCCAGATGCAAAATGGCCGTGGTTTCCGAAACCAGTTCTACGGCGGTTACTTTGGTGGCAATTTTGAGACTGTCACCTGCATGGCAAATACTAGAGTCGTGGTCAAAATAAAAAGCGGCATCCGATTTGACTCGAGTCTGGCAGGCCAGCATTTTACGGGCTGCCAAATCGCGTTCACTCAATGCATCTTCATCAACATAGTCTTGTTCATAGCTGCCAGTTTCACATTGACCTTGGCAGGTGCCACAGACACCTTCACGGCAATCTAAGGGCAACTTAATGCCCTGACGGACTGCTGCATCAAGCAGCAATTCGTCTTGGTTTACAGAGATAAAAAAGGTTTTACCATCGGCAAAATTCAGTGCAACAGAATGTCCCATTGGATGCTCCTTACACGTGGTAGAAGTCGAGCACGGAATCAATCTTGTCATTCAGTAAAATACTGTGCTGACGACGAATCTTGAAACTGTGTTCGGTTGGGCGTAGTAGGTAAGTGGCATGACCATAGAATGAACCTTCCAAACCTTGGCGGTTATAGAGGGTATGCCAAGCAACTTTGGCTTCGATCAAGCCATCTTCACGTGTGTTGACTTGAACATTGTTAATACTGTGAAACGTGCGGGGTAAAGGCATTGCAGAGGCCGCTTTACCCGTACGAATACGGAAGACCCGATCTTCTAATCCAGTACGGTCAGCATAATAAATGTAAGACAGGCCCTGATTGGGATCTTGTACATAGTTATGCTCATCAATCCACTGCGGAATATGGTACTCGCTGTCTTCATCATAAAGATCAAGATAGGCATCCCAGTCATATTTGTCGCAAAGCTCTGATTTTTTGTATAAAAATTGAGATACTGCAAATTGAAGTTGTTGTGACATGGTTACACCTCATCCATCACGGTATTATTTTGAAAAGTAAGATCCAGCATTTTTAAAGATTGCTTTTTGAAGCCATCCAGCATGAGGCGTTGCCAGTGACCATGTTGATTGACATATAAACCTTCATGGGTAAATTCACGGCCTGTAATCACAGGCGCAATGCCTAAATCAATTGAGTTCTTGGTTGGCCCGTATTCCCAAGTATGGTAGCCACGAGAAATATCGCTCCAGCGTTCAAGACGGGCTTGGAAGCCTTTTTGCTGTTCACGGAATTCAACCAGATCATCAGGTGTACCCAGACCTGATACATTAAAGAAGTCTTCAAATTGACGGATACGGTTACGACGTGCCTCAGCAGATTCGCCCTTCACCCCAATACACTGACTAATGACTTCGGTTTTATTCCATGCTACAGGGCGCACAATCCGTAATTGAGAGCTGATCTGATCCATAAAAAACAGGCTTGGATAGAGGTTTAAATTTCTTAAACGATGCATCGCCCATTCAGCATATTTTTGCCCGTATTTTTCCACCATATACGGCATAACCGTGTCATAGCCAGGACGCACTGTCGGATTGGGCATGTCACTGAAGAGTACCGTGTGGCCATTTTTAAAACTGAACCAGCCATCATCGGTTTCCGCATCACCTGCACCCAATTTACTGTAGTCGAGTGTATCCAGTTCAGCCCCTTTAGCAGCATTAACCTGTTGGCGATGCTGTACGGTAGATACATAGTTATAATGCACGGTGCTGACATGGTAGCCATCTAGGCCATTTTCATTTTGCAATTTCCAATTGCCGGCAAAGGTGTAACTGGATTTACCTTGCAGGACTTCAAGTTCACCCGTCGGCGACTGATTGACCATTAAATCGAGGAAAATTTTACTATCACCTAAGAACTCTTCCAAAGTGTCCGTGGCTTGGGTGTCTAAACTCACAAATACAAAACCACGGTAACTGGCAATACGGCCTTGTTTGAGCCCGCGGGTGGATTTATCAAAATCTTCACAATATTCGCCCGGAGCTTTGACCTTGACTAAGCGTCCATCAGACTTATAGCACCAGGCGTGGAATGGGCAGGTAAACGTAGATTGATTGCCTTTGCTGACACGCGTCAGCGTTGCCCCGCGGTGTTCACAGGCATTGACCATGGCATGTAATTCACCTTGGCCATCGCGGCTGACAATTATCGGTTGACGACCAATTTGTACCGTTAAAAAATCATGGTTATTCGGAATTTCGCTTTCATGGCAGGCATAGATCCAGACTTTTTCGAAAATGAATTCCATTTCCAAATCGAACAGTTCAGGTTGGGTAAACATGTCACGAGCAACGCGAAAAACACCATCCTGAGGGCGGAAGTCAATACATCCATCCACCAAGTCATTCCATTGTTGTAAATTTGAAGTGGTCATCTGCTTAATCCTTCAGTCAATCAGCTTTTGATTGATTGAAACGCGATTAAGCACTGGGCTCTATCCACTTTTTCCAGATGTTTATCCAGTCTGTGCAGCTTTCCTCGCAAGGGGCGAGATAAGGAATGGTTTCGGTCTGCACAAGCCTAAAGAGGGTTATGCCAACTAATTTTGCGGAATCAGTTGCTGCATAATTAGATGGATATATTTAGTTAAGTCATCTTTAAAAATCATATATTGCAGGGCTAAACCATAACTGAGCGCAATAATTTCTAGCAGCTTGCTTTCACGATGTGCTGCATCATGAGTAGCAAAATCAGGAATCAGTGCTAATAAAACCTCCAAAATCTGTGCCTGATGTAGCTGCCAAACTTGCTTATATTCGGCCGCAAAAAGAGCATCCCGAGCGGCATATAATTGCAATTCAATTGAGATTTTGAGCCATTCATCATTTTTAAAAAAGTCGATTAACCACTGTTCCAGTGCAGGGACCAAGCTAGAAGGTTCTGCATGGTTGTGTTGAATCATGGCTTGTAATTGCGCATTTTCACGTTCAAATTGAATTTTCATCAACTGCAGGAGAAAATCCTCTTTGTGCATGAAATTAGAGTAAAAAGCACCTTGAGTGTAGCCAGCATATTTTGAAATATTGCGAATGGATACCGCACTATAGCCTTGTTCTGAAATCAGGCGAAAACCTGCTTGAATTAAATGGTGTCGTGTTTGTAACTGTCGTTCTTCACGTGAAATTTTACTGTGGTTCATCCGGGGTTCTAAATTTCAGATATCACTTGATATCTTAATTTTTATCCGTTACTTTGGCTATGTTTATTTCAGATCTCAACTGTTATTTGAAAAATTCAACAGAATAACAAGGCATAAAATGAACCACTCCAATATGAAAAAAATTGTACTGATCAATGCACATCCTTCAGCGACGAGTTTTAATCAGGCATTAGCTCAAGCTTATGTGGATGCAGTAGCCGACAATCTACATGTCGAGCTGATTGAAATTGGCAAATTGAATTTTGAACCGAATTTGAAATATGGCTATGAACAACGCATGCCGCTGGAACCGGATTTACAGGCCGCTTGGGAGAAAATTAAAGTTGCCGATCATCTGGTGTGGATTTTTCCCGTTTGGTGGGGTGGCTTACCTGCAGTCAGTAAAGGGTTTATCGATCGCGTATTTTTACCTCGCCAAGCATTTAGTTATGTCGGAAAAAGCAATCGTATTCGCGGGCATTTAAAACATAAAAGTGCCAGAATTATCACGACGCTAGATCAGGCGGGTTGGACTTATAAATGGTATTTTGGCGAACCTAGTACACGACAGCTCAAAGACACCACCTTAAAATTTTGTGGGGTCGGTAGGGTCAAGACCCATTATTTAGGTCCTGTTCGTGGTTCAAGCCTATCGCAACGACAAGTCTGGCTGGCGTATATGCAGGAATTGGCTCAGCGTGATAGCTGTAGGTTGCTCAACAAGTCCGAGCAAGGATTCACGGAGCGTCTACGACTGTATTTTTCAAATTAATCGAAGAGCTACAAGGTATTAGCTGAACCTGACCGTGCAAACTGTGTTTGCTCGCACCATGTTCAGTGAATCCTAGCGGTTAAAGACCAAATTTCTTGCGATATCGCCATAAACTGGTCCGACTGATGCCAAGCGCCTGTGCTGTCAGTGCCAAATCATGCTGATATTTGTTTAAGGTGTGCTGTAAGGTATAGGCATCGATTTTTAGCGGAACAGCCACGGTAAAACTTTGCTCAGCTTGACGTAGATTTTCCGATTCTGGTTCAGCATGTACAATCTCATCTGGTAAATCTGTGATGTCGATTACAGATCGGCCATGCGCCATGGCAAGTGCATAGAGCAGAGTGTTTTTCAGCTCTCGGACATTACCAGGCCAGTCATATTGCATCAGGGCTGTCATTGCGGCATCGGACAAAACTGGATTTTGCATTGCAGTTCGATGCTCATGCAGCAGATATTGTGCAATGGACGGGATATCTTCTTTCCGCTCACGCAGAGGTGGAACAAATATTGGAATCACGCGTAATCGATACAGTAAGTCTTGTCGGAAACGCCCATGTTTGGCCTCTTCCCGTAACGCACGATGCGTTGCTGCAATAATCCGCACATTGGATTTAATCGACTTTTCTCCGCCTAAAGGTGTGAAATCACCCATTTCCAGTACGCGCAGTAATTTGGCTTGCAGTTCTAGTGGAATTTCTGCAATTTCATCTAAAAACAGCGTGCCCCCTGCGGCACGTTCAAATACACCTTTATGTTCCCGAATGGCCCCTGTGAAAGCCCCTTTAACATGCCCGAACAATTCACTTTCTAATAAGCTAGCATTTAAGGCCGCGCAGTTAATCGCAATAAACGGGTGTTGGCTTCTTTGACTCTGCGCATGAATGGCGTGTGCGACCAATTCTTTGCCGCTTCCCGATTCACCGCGAACCAAAACAGGAAACTCAGTTATCGCAACCCGTTCAATAATCGAAAACATATGTTGCATGGCACTTGAATGACTATGAAAGGTGTCTTGTAGCGAGGTTTTTTGCTTTGGCACGATGCCATATTTGCGCTGGCCTGTCATCGGCTGAAAGAGATAAATCTCGCCTGCAAATTCTTGATCTTGAACACGGATTTTTTTATGTGTCAGTACATATTGGGATGCTAGCTCTGACAGTTCAAGGCTTGCTGCTTCTAGCGGATGTTGTTGTACTAAGGTTTTTAATGCATTCAGGGTGGTTTTGTATTTTGTTTGGCTATAGGTATAGATAATTTGAGCAGTTTGATTGTCTCGAATGATTAAGAAGCAATCATCTATAAGCAACTGTATTTGTTCTAAAAACAATTCAAACTGCGCTTGCTGGGCAAAGGTAAGCATAGCCATATTGTTTCACCTGATGATTCATATGGTTCTAATTGAAACATAATATGAAACAAGTGTGAAACATGATTTGTGATTTGTAATCATAAATCTATTTATAATATATTGTTTTTTATTAATATAATTAAATGAGATAAAAGTTGGCATTGAGTTTGCAAATTAAGAATAAAGAAATGCATTATTCAGGATATGCCGACATGATTTTTCATCAATTTTTTGAAGTAGAAAGCTCAACGTATACCTATCTCTTGGCTTCAGAGCACACTCGGGAAGCGGTGTTAATCGATCCTGTGGCATCTGAAATTGACGTTTATAGCCAGTTTTTACAATCCCATGATTTAAAACTGGTGTATAGCCTTGATACCCACGTACATGCTGACCATGTGACCGCAGCAAATGTATTACGTGAAAAGTTTGGCTGTAAAACTATTTTGCATCGTAATTCAGGGGTCAGTTGTGGCGATATTTTTATCTCGGATGGTAGTGCCATTCGCATTGGTGAAATTACCATAGAAGCACGCTATACCCCAGGGCATACCAATGCCTGTACCAGTTATGTGGCTGAAGGTATGGTCTTTACTGGGGACGCATTATTAATTGATGGCTGTGGTCGTACTGACTTTCAGGAAGGCAATGCTGAAACCTTGTATGACAGTATTCATCAACAGATCTTTACCCTGCCTGATGAAACCGTGGTGTATCCGGGGCATGACTATAAAGGTCGTTTAGCATCGACTGTTGAGCAAGAGCGTTTACATAATTCACGTTTAGGCGCAGGGCGCACCAAGGCAGAGTTTGTAGAGATTATGCAAAACTTGAACTTACCTTATCCAAAAAAAATCGATATTGCTTTACCTGCCAATAAAGCATGTGGTCAGTAAAGGAGAGCAACATGCAATTAAAACAAGTGAATGCCGAATTCTGGGTTGCTGACCAAATTACGGTACCAGATATTGAACAGATTGCCAGCCGCGGCATCAAGACCATATTTTGTAACCGTCCCGATGGTGAAGGGGCTGATCAGCCGAATGTGATTGAAATTGAACAGGCTTTACAGCCTTATGGCATTCAAATCCAGTATTTGCCAGTCGTGAGCGGCAAAGTAACTGATGCACAAGCCGAAGAGTTTAAGCAACTGTACACACAGGCGCAAAAACCGTTGTTGGCTTATTGCCGCTCAGGTACACGCTCCATGACTTTGTGGGCCTTGTCACAAGTGGCCAATCAAACACTTGAGCAAATGCTGCTGACGGCTAAAACATTGGGCTATGACTTACAAGGTGTGGTGCCACGAATTTTGCAACAACACAGTCATGGTCAAGAAAATATTCCTAAATTCACGGTGGTGATTGTGGGAGGTGGTGCAGCTGGCATTTCTGTGGCATCAAGTCTGCTGTCTCGTCAGCCAAATTTGGATATTGCCATTATTGATCCTGCTGAAATTCATTATTATCAGCCGGGTTGGACTATGGTTGGCGGTGGAATCTTCAAGCCTGAAAAAACGGTACGCACAATGGCGAGTTTAATTCCAAAGCAGGTGCAATGGATTAAAGCGGCTGTTGCGGCTTTCGACCCTGACAATAAACAAGTGCTGCTCGAGGGCTGTAAGCCGCTTAACTACGAAGCCTTGGTGGTTTGTCCGGGGATTAAACTGAATTGGCATGGTATTGAAGGGCTGGTCGAAACCTTAGGAAAAAATGGTGTCACCTCCAATTACCGTTATGACTTGGCACCGTATACCTGGCAGTTGGTGCGTGAGTTAAAACAGGGTAAAGCCGTATTTACCCAGCCACCGATGCCGATTAAATGTGCCGGAGCACCACAAAAAGCCATGTATTTGTCTGCGGATCATTGGCAAAAACAAGGGGTGCTCAACAATATCCAGATTGATTTTTACAACACCGGTGCCGTGTTGTTTGGCGTAGCGGCCTACGTACCTGCGTTAATGGAATACGTTAATCGCTATGCCGCAAATTTACATTTCAATCACCAGTTAGTGAAGGTAGATGGGCAACGTAAACGGGCATGGTTCAAACACACGAAAGGGGAAAACAGCAGTATTGTCGAAACAGATTTTGACATGATGCATGTGGTTCCACCACAACAGGCGCCGGATTTTATTCGAGCCAGTAATTTGGTCGATCAAGCAGGTTGGGTCAGTGTCGATCAAAACACCTTACAGCATACGCAATACCCGCATATTTTTGCTTTAGGGGATGTGATGAATGCACCGAATGCCAAGACGGCAGCAGCGGCACGTAAACAAGCACCGATTGTGGCGGTCAATGTACTCGAATATTTGCAAGGTGGCAGCAACTTTGCGCAATACGATGGTTATGGTTCCTGCCCATTAACCGTAGAGCGTGGAAAGATTGTACTGGCCGAGTTTGGTTATGGCGGCAAGTTGCTGCCAAGTTTCCCGAAATGGCTGTTAGATGGCGAAAAACCAACCCGACTGGCCTGGCTACTTAAAGAGCAAATTTTACCTCCAATGTACTGGGATGGCATGCTCAAAGGGCATGAGTGGTTAGTCAAACCCAAACGCTAGTTTTTACTTAATTCCTTTCAAGACAATAACCTACCTGTATACGTACAGGTGGGAGAGGGATTATTTATCTTCAAAAATAATCCGCCATTCTGTTTAAGAGGTACTCACCATGTGGTTGTTAGTGTTAGAAGGCTTGGCAATAGGCTGTTTGCTCGGATTAACAGGGGCAGGCGGTGGCATTCTTGCGGTGCCGGCATTAATGGCGAGTCAAGGCTGGAGCGTAGCACAGGCTGCACCAGTTGGTTTATTGGCTGTCACCTTGTCGGCATTTGTGGGAAGCATTCAGGGTTTAATCAAAAAAATTGTCCGTTATCGTGCAGCCATTTGGATTGCCGTGATTAGTATTCCTTCGGCACGCTATGGGGTACAGTTGTCTAATGTGATTTCACCGGTTTGGCTGAGTATTGCTTTTAGTCTGGTCATGCTGGTGGTGGCCTATCGGGTCTTTTTTAATAAAGTTAATGACTTGGACAATCCACCTTGTAAAGTCAATAAATCTACAGGGCGTTTAATCTGGAATGTGAAAACAGCATCAGTGTTAGGCTTGATTGGTGTGGTGGCAGGGTTATTAACCGGTTTGCTGGGAGTGGGTGGAGGTTTTGTGATTGTACCTGCTTTACGTAAAGCAACTGACCTAGACATGAACAGTATTGTGGCAACCTCGCTGATGATCATTTTTTTAATTGGCGGAGTAAGCATCTCTATTCATGTTTTAGATGGGTTTCAATATCCCATCAGTATTTCAGCCACCTTTGTGCTTGCTTGTATAGCGGGGATGCTGATTGGGCGTAAAGCAACCCATTTAATTCCATCAAATGTCATTCAAAAGATTTTTGCCGTGACAGTGATTGTGGTTGCTTTGTCTATGCTGCTAAAAGCACTGGCTTAAGCGAGTTACCCTATCTTTGCACGGAATAGTTTTTCATCCGCTTCAACCCATTTAAAGCAGTAACATAGTCCTCTAAAAAGTTGCTAGGTTACTGCTGTGTTTTATTCTGCCGACTTATTTATTTGTATTGCAAATTGAATCACATGCGAAAGCCCATGATGCAATTGACCTTCAAAACGCTCAACTTCACCGACAAAGAAGTGCATCAAATGATCGTTTTTAAAATATTGAAGAAATTGGATAGGATCATAAAGCATGTCTATGCTTGGCGGTCCTCCATTGTGATAGGTCAGTTGTGCAGTCGAGTAAACCTCACCGATGAAATAACCGTCATGTTTTAAGCTTTCACGCACACCCTTGAGTACATGCTGACGGGTATTGGGGTCAAAATGCCCAAATACACAGATAATATTGTCATAAGTATTCGGCTGCCACGTGGCTTGGCTTAAGTCGATGTGGCGCGTTAGCAGGTGAATGCCTTTTTCAATGGCATAACGCTGTGCTTTATCTAAGGCCACTTGTGAATAATCCCAGAGTTCAGCATTGAAAGAGCGATGCTGTAACTGTGCTTGCTTGGCCAGAAACAGCAGATTTCGACCTTCACCTTCTGCCAGACCCAATGTTTTACCTGAAACTGCTATTTTCTTGGCAATCTGTTGGATAAACGCATTTGCATCCTGACCATATAGATGGTCTTGTTGTGCGTAGCGTTCATCCCATGGATTATTAAATGGTTGCATAGAGCTATTCGGTTTGGGTAAATTCTTTAAAAGCTGAAACCGCATTAGCAGCATACATTAACGATGGTCCACCGCCCATATAGACGGCGATGCCCAATACTTCATTCAACTCATCAAAACTCATGCCCATTTTGACCAAGGTACGGACATGAAAACCAATACAGCCATCACAACGGTTGGCAACGCCAATGGCTAGGGCAATCAGCTCTTTGGTTTTGGCATCCAAAATACCGTCTTTCATGGCAACTTGAGACAGGGCATTAAAGCTTTTAATCAGATCGGGTGATTGTTCCCGCATAGTTTTAATATTGGCAGAAATTTCTTGGGTAATTTCAGTATAACGCATGGTGATTCACCTACTTTTTTTATGACTTTATAGCTTTAAATTAGCACATTTTTTACTCTATATATTATAAGTTTGTATATTAATTTTGGGGTTGGAGTTGGTGTTTTAATTTATTGTTTTATATAATTTTACTATTTGTTTTGTGCCGATTCAGGCATGTTGCTTTATCAAGCAACATTTAAAATGAAACCAATCGTAGTGCTTTGCCACACAGTAAATCGGGGATGAGCAAGCAGCCATTAATGCGCCAACGCCTGTTTATGTTTTTCACGCCATTCTGAAGGACTCATGCCAAACCAATGCTTAAAATTACGACTAAAAATTGACAGTTCGGCATAGCCTAACTGTAAGGCCAGATCGGTCAGACTGAGATTGCTCGTATCAATCATACGCAGGGCTTCTTTTTTGCGGACATTTTCAAGTAAATCCCGATAGGTTGTACCTTGGGTTTTGAGCAGTCGTTGCAGTTTTTTGCGATGCATCCCCATGCATAAGGCAATATTTTCAATGCTACAGTCACCTGTGGCTAACAGCATGCGAACTGAACTTTCAATCAGTGACGTATTGTCAAATGTTTTGGTGCTGGTCTGTGTTTCAAGTTGCTGCACAATTAATTGATTGACGAAAGCTTCATTAAATAAATAGGGCCTATGCGTTAAGAAGCTGGCAGGGAAATACAGTGAGTCTTCATTGGCATCAAATTCAATCTCGCAAGCAAAAAGCTGATTAAAAATTTCTGCATTATTTTTAGGGGCATGCTGTTTAAGCTGGATTTTCTCCGCATGCCAAACCGGACCAATTAAATCCTTCAGAATATTGGCCACCAGTGAAATTGCCAATTGAGATTTTTGTGGCACATTCATATTGTATTCACTTAAGCGCACGAATGTGAGTTTACACAGTTGAGCATTTACGGCAGTCACTTGAAAAGCAACGCCATCGGCATGCAGATAGATATATTTTTGTGCCACCGTTAAGGCTTCTAAGATGGTTGTCTGTCGGGACATATAGACACCAATCAGGCCAATGGTGCTAATATTTTGTAATGCGCCAAGTTTTACCCCAAAACAATCATCTTGGCAGCGTAAAGCAGCAATTTCTAATAAAGTTAAATAATGCTCATAATGAATAAAAGCATCTGGATCACGGAGTAATGAGGGCAATATGCCGACATCTTTTAAGATTTCAATTGGATTAAGCCCGTAACTACGGACCAGTTCTTCAAATCCACCGAGATTGGCTGCACGAATATAGCTTGCCATGCTGATGCTCCAATTGTCCTAAAAGATCAATCTAGTGTCCTAAAAAATCAAGCTAATTTCAAGTAATTTGATAAAGTAGAATGAGAGATAAGCTCCAGCAAGGCATCAAAGAACGATTGAATCATCGTTTAGGCCGTTATAAGGAAAGTCTATGCAACTTACAGTTCAGTCTCATATCGAGCAAACAGTTATTGAACAGACATTACACGACTGCTTTCAATTACAACAAACCAGCTTTAGACAGCAGGGTATAGAAACAAACGCAGAACGAAAGCAACATTTATTGAATTTAAAAGCACTCATCAATCAGCACCGTGAAGACATCATTGAAGCCTTAAATCAGGATTATGGTAATCGTTCACGGCATGAAACCCTATTGGCAGAAATTATTATTGCTACAGATGACATTAACAGTAGCATTAAGCATTTAAAACAATGGACCAAAGTGCAGAAACGTAAAGTTGATCATAGTATGTATTTTGGTGCAAAAAACCTTGTGATTCCGCAACCTTTAGGCGTAGTCGGCATTATTGTGCCGTGGAATTTTCCGGTTAATCTGATGTTTTCTCAGCTTTCCGCCGTATTTGCTGCGGGTAATAGGGCTATGGTGAAGCTTTCTGAAAATTCACGTCATTTGGCAAAACTGTTGATTGAAATTATCCCGAAATATTTCAAACCTGAAAAATTACAGATTTTTGATGAAACTGGTGAGGTCGGAATTGCCTTCTCAAAAATTCCATTTGATCATTTAATGTTTACAGGTTCTGGTGCGACGGGGCGTAAAGTGATGGCTGCCGCTGCGCAGAATTTGACGCCAGTCACTTTGGAGTTGGGCGGGAAATCACCTGCGGTAATCGATCCTGACTACCCTATAGAAAAAGCTGTGGAACGGATTATGTTTGTGAAACAGTTTAATGCGGGTCAAATCTGTACCAATGTCGACTATTTATTTGTACATGAGTCGAAGTTGCAAGCCTTTATTCAAGCAGCGACAGCTTGGGTTCAAGCACATGTGCCTGATATTCATAGTAAAGACTATACGTCGGTCATTGATGATCGTGCCTATCATCGCTTGATTCAAAGTTTGGCAGATGCTGAAGCAAAAGGGGCCGAGCTGATTAACCTGAATCAGCAAGAGCCTGATGCTGCTTCACGAAAAATTCCGCTGACGTTGGTTTTAGATAGTCATGATCAGATGGAAATTGATACGCGGGAAACCTTTGGTCCGATTTTGATGGTGAAAACCTATCAAACGCCTGAACAAGTGGTGGACTATATTGTGCAGCGTGATCGACCATTGGCATTTTATCCATTTAGCCATAACAAAACTTTGGTTGAGTACTATATCAATCGTGTTATGTCGGGTGGGGTATCTGTGAATGATGCTTTATTCCATGTCGGGCAGCACGATTTGCCTTTTGGTGGCGTGGGGGCGAGTGGTATGGGGCATTATCATGGTTATGAAGGTTTTTTAACCTTCTCTAAAATGCGCCCAGTATTTTATCAGGCCGGTTTTTCCAGCTTGAAATTCTTGGCACCGCCATATGGCAAGTTCGCGACATGGGTATTGAATTTTTTAATCCGGTTAAAATCTTAATCGTCAGATTGTTAAACTTGAAGAGAACTGTAGCGCCTCAAACAGGTTGCTTTGAGGCTTAAGCAATAGTCTTGCTACACAGGGACAAATAACAACTATTAAAGGAGTAATAGTATGGACAATAAACATTTTGATTATGATCAAATTGTGATTGGTTCAGGTTTTGGTGGATCGGTGAGTGCCTTACGTTTAAGCGAAAAAGGCTATAAGGTTTTAATTCTTGAAAAAGGCTTGCGCCGTGAAGATCAGGATTTTCCGACCACGAATTTAGATACCAAAAATTATTTGTGGTTACCTGAATTGGGATTCAAAGGCACCATGCAATTTACCTTCACCAGTAAAACCACCATTCTGCATGGCGTAGGCGTAGGGGGTGGTTCGCAAATTTATGCCAATGTACATTTAATCCCAGCTGATGCCGTGTTTGAGTCCGAGGCTTGGACTAAAATTCGTAAGGACTGGAAAGAAACCCTCAAGCCATTTTATGGTTTGGCACAGCGTATGTTGGGTACGGCTACCAATACCTATACCAATGTGGCAGACGAGACCTTAAAAGCAGTGGCGGGTGAAATGGGCTACGCCAATTCCTTTAAAACGGTAACGACAGGGGTATTTTTCCCACAAGCCGATGGACAACAAGGGAAAGCTTTTTCAGACCCTTATTTCAATGGTGATGGGCCAGAGCGTAAAACGTGTATGTATTGTGGTGCTTGCATGTTGGGTTGCCGCAAAAACGCCAAAAATACCCTCATGAAAAACTATCTGTATTTCGCAGAACGCAATGGGGTGGAAATTCGCCCAAGTTCAGAAGTTATTAAAATTACTCCGCTCAGTGCAGATGGCAGTGAGGGCTATGAGATTCTTGTGAAAGAAACCCTTGGCAAAAATGTTCGCCAGTACAGCTTACGTAGTCGTGGCATCGTATTATCGGCAGGCGTAATGGGCACAGTTCCTATGCTGTTGAAAATGCGGGATCAATACAAGACCTTGCCTAAAATCTCATCATTACTCGGACAGGAGATTCGGACAAACTCCGAAACGCTCACGACAGCCAATAACACGCGCGAAAGACTGGACGATGGCGTCGCAATCAGTTCGTTTATTTCGGTCGATGCGGATACCAATATTGAAGTGACTCGCTTTCCCGAAGGTGCAGATGCTTCATGGATTTATATTCCCTATGTGCCAATGGTGACAGGACAGGGTGTGATCCGCTTTATGAAGTTCTTGTTGAATACGCTCATGCATCCATGGAAAACCTATAAAGTGTTGCGTTATAAGGGCAAAGCCAAAAACTCAATCATTTTGTTGGTGATGCAAAAGTCAGAGGCATTCATTCATTTGGAATGGCGGCGTAAGTGGTATCGACTGTTTAAAAACAGTATTACTGCGGTACAAAAACCCGAGGATACACCACTGACAGTCTCCTTTCCTGCTGCAGAAAAAGCCACGAAAATGATCGCAGAAAAATTGGGTGGAGAACCTGGTTCGGCATTGACGGAGATTTTACTCGGCACACCGACCACAGCGCATATTATGAGTGGTGTACCCATGGGCAGTGACAGCACGAATGGCGTAGTGGATTTTACCGGTGAAGTTTTTGGTTATAAGAATTTACGGGTTATCGACGGTTCTATTGTGCCTGGTAACTTAGGGGTGAATCCTTCATTGACCATTACGGCACTTTCTGAATTCGCCATGAGTCAAATTCCCGTTTTTTCTGAAGAACGTGCGGCTAAAATTAAACGAATTCAGTTTAGTCAGCCATTGGCAGGGCAAGTCTCTGCACTGGATGGTACTGGCGATTTAGCATCGGCTTTAAGTCGCGTTTAAGCTGAAACAGAGATGATCCATTATTGCTGGGGCAGTAATGGATTGCTCGTGTTAGGGTTCTTTATAAGATCAATCACAAATTGCAGTAGACAAATATGCCCTAGTTCAGTTCAATGGCTAAAACAGGCTACAGCACCATGACTTCATATTTAAAACCTTATATATTTTTATAATTAATCACTATTTTAACTGTTTTTTGTTGCAGCCATCATTTCGAGTCTGCTCATGCAAACGTATTTTTAAAACGATATATTAGATGTATTTAAAGTACGAAAGATAATAGTTTTCAATACGCTGGTTGTGCCTCGTATTTAAGTCATATTATTGTAACTGTACTTAAGCTTTAGAAGTTATTGTTTCTTGTTTAATCTATTGATTTTAAATCATTAAAATAATTGTATGCAGCATGGTGTAATGTAATTGTCATAAATAATTTAAGTAATTTTTAAGTTTCAAAACTTATTTTTTAACTAATCTATTTATGGCGAGATGACTATGACGACATTCATCTTTGGGAAAAATTTTACGACTGAATTTAATCGTCTAAATTATTTTATAAATCATCCAATCTATAAAAACTATGCTTTAAAACCTGAAGATTTATTGGCTCAACCGACTAAAAAAACCTATGAGCTTGTGTCGCTGAAAAAGAATATGCAGCTCACGGTACATGACGTTTGTTCACGTGAGCCGGAACGCCAGCAGGTTGAGGAATATATCAGCTTAAAATATCGTGAAATGCACAAAGCTACATTATCGCATTTCTCCTCGACGTTATTTGTTGGTACAGCAAACCAGCAAACGCAGGTGGCAATTGGCATTGAACAGCTACAATCGCATCAAGCTTTTTTGGAACAATACCTTGAGCAACCGATTGAACAGACCTTAAAAAAAATAACCCAGCAAGATGTAGCACGAAACAAGATTGTGGAAATTGGGAATCTGGCATCGCAAAACATGGAATACGCCAAAATGATCGTGGCTTTTTTGGTGTTCTATTTAACCCTTGAAGAAGTGGAATGGGCGGTGTGTACAGGCACAATCGCGGTACGTTATGTGCTTCAGCAAATGGGACTGCATTTTCAAGTCTTGGAAAAAGCCGACCCAGACGTATTGGGGGAAGCGAAAAAGCAGTGGGGGAATTATTACCAGCAGAAACCTTTGGTTTTAGCCATTAACGTGGCACATGCTTTGGCAGCTACGCTACCGCACTTTACGTTTAAGCAAAAATGTTCAGTAAAACAGGTGGGCTAAGCAGATGAATAAGCTTTTTGATGCAATCGCACAGCAGGCAAGATTGACACCTGAACGCGAAGCGATAGTTAGCGATGCTGCTGTCCTGAGTTATGTAGAACTGAATCAAACGATTGCGCAGTTAGCGCAGGAGTTATTGCGTCTAAACACCAAAAAGCTCGCGATTTGGGGCATGAACAGCATTGACTGGGTTTGCGTTGATCTGGCCGCAACAAAATTGGGAATTACGGTGATACCCATTCCCTTATTTTTTACGGCACAACAAACATTACACCTCATTCAAGACAGTCAGATTGATAGCATTTTTATGGCGCAGGGATTTATGCATGATAATCAAGCCAGCATTTTCTCCAATGTTGCTTGGCTGAAGTCATTGCAGGAACAACAGCAGATTGTGAATGTGATTCAGGCGGATGTGGTGGATGGAAGTTTTGTTCAATTAAAAACCAAGGTGGTTGAACATAGCGCACAGATCGCGCCTGCAAAAATTACTTATACCTCTGGCAGTACGGGTACGCCCAAAGGAGTCTGTCTGGCTGAGGAAACGATTCAATCTATTACTGAGTCCCTGAGTTCGGCTTTAGCATCGAGTCATTTGGGGCGACATTTATGCCTGATTCCGTTTGCCACCTTACTGGAAAATATTGCAGGGATTTATGTGGCATTAAACATGGGACGCTCCATTGTTGTCGGTAATGTGAGTGCGTTTGGACTCATCTCGAACCATGAGTTTAATGTCGAGCGCTTTGCCCAGACGGTGCAACACGATCAGATTGAAAGTGTGATTTTACTGCCACAGATGCTAAAAGCCATTGTGGAATATATTCATACATCTGGCACAACTGCCTTGAAAATACTGAAATTTATTGCTGTGGGTGGTGGTAAGGTCTCGCTGGATTTATTAAGGCAATCTGAACAACTGGGACTGCCTGTTTATGAAGGCTATGGCTTGTCCGAATGTGCTTCGGTGGTCAGCCTGAATTTACCCGAAGCCATCAAAATCGGGAGTGTAGGTAAACCTTTGCCACACGTGGATGTGCAAATTGCCGCCAATGGTGAAGTGGTGGTACGTGGTAATGCCATGCAGGGTTATTTGAATGAAGCGGTTTTTGATCCGTTAATTCATACAGGTGATGCAGGCTTTTTTGACGAAGATGGTTTTTTATTTATTACCGGGCGGATTAAGCAAATTATTGTCAGTAGTTTTGGGCGCAATATCTCCCCTGAATGGGTGGAATCCAATGGCGCCAGCGAGCCTGAAATTAATCAAATTGCCATTTTTGGTGAAGCACAACCATATTTATCGGCAGTAATTTATGCCCGCGCTGAAATCAGTGACAGCATGTTAGCGCAGGCAATAGAGAAAGCCAATCACCGTATGCCTGACTACGCTCAAATTAAACAGTGGTGCAGAGCGATTGAACCCTTTTCAATGACCAATCAGATGCTTACAGATAACGGCAAACTCAGACGCAATGAAATTAAAAAGCAATTTGGTCATGTTTTAACGCTGAATTAAGCTTCAATTAATCTGACCCGTAGATATTAGCCAGATAACTGAAGTGTTGGATGTAGCGGCTCAGCCGAGACCACGCGAAATAGTGAGTAGTACATATGAAAATTGAACCATCGATGTTTGATATTAAAACAAGTCAAAGTTATCAGCAGTCGACGCATGCTGAAATCAAGCAGACCTTGCGTGAGCAAGGTTGGATTCTACTCAGACAACAACAGTATGATGTGCATAGCTTTAGTCAGCTGATGACAGCTTTGTGCCAAAAACTGACCTATGATCCTGCGCGTGAAAATATTACCCAACAATCGCAAAAAGTCGATGCTGGTACACAGGCAGTCGGTCTGCATATCGAAAATGGAACCACGCCGTTACCACCCGATATTATTGCTTTTTTTAGTGAAGTTAGTGCTGCTCAAGGCTCGCAAACAACCGTCTGTGACGGGCATGAAGTCTGGAACAACATGTCTGAATCACTGAAGCAGAAGTTCGCGGCCCCGATGACCATTAGTCGCTATTTACCCAAACAGATTTGGCAGAAATATGTGGCGACCGCATTGAATATTGAACAAGCTGAAACCGTAACATGGGAAGACTTGAACCAGTTTATTCAAATGATCCCTGGTCAGGCGATCAGTCCTGCGCAAGAAGGCGGAGTCGAATACCATTTGCAAATGAACATGATTCGCTTAGACAATTTGAAGGGTGTTCCAGCGTTTGCCAATACTATTTTGGGACCTTCTTATAACTATCAAAAACCTAAATTTACCTTTGCAGATGGCAGTGTGATGAGTGAAACATTGATTGCCGATCTGGCTGAACTTTGTGAGCGCTATACACAGGAAATTCAGTGGCAAGATGGTGATATAGCCATTATTGATAACAAGCGCTTTATGCATGGACGACGTGAAATTTTAGTTCCACTTGAGCACCGTAAACTCTATATCAGTATGGGTTTAGGGCTAAATGAATCCTTTTAAATGTCAATTATTCAAACAATATTGAGGACAGAGCCATGTCAAATTTAACAGCAGTGATTGTCGGGGCAACGGGTGGTATTGGTAAAGCCATTGTTGAAAACTTATGTCAGCATCACATCAATGTGGTTTTAGTTGCGCGTAATCAGGAATCCTTGACGCGTATGCAAACTGAACTTGCCGCGAAGTACCCACAGTTAAAGTTACAAGCGATTTGTTGTGATCTGAGTGAACCTAGTAGCCGAGCACAGTTTATTCAGACCCTCAAACAGCGCAATATTCGCATTAATTATTATATTAACAATGCTGGGGTGAATGATTTTTCTTTGTTCAGTCATCAATCTGCCGAAGCCATTGAGCAAATGATGCTGATTAACGTGGTTTATCCACTCGAATTAATTCAAAAAATTATTCCATTGATGTCAGCCACTGCACCAAGCCAGATTGTGAATATGGGATCGACTTTTGGCAGTATTGGGTATCCGGGTTATGTGAGTTACTGCGCCAGCAAATTTGCACTGCGCGGGGCGACTGAAGCTTTGTCGCGTGAATATTCCAACTCCCCAATTCAGTTTAAGTATTTCTCGCCACGTGCAACCGATACTGCTATGAACAGTCCAGTCGTGGTTGAAATGAATGCCAAATTGGGCGTGAAAATGGACAGTCCCGAATATGTGGCAGCAGAGCTGTATCAATTTATGCAAAACGACAAGTTGTATTATCAGGTGGGCTATCCTGAAAAAATCTTTGTTAAAGTGAATCAGGTACTTCCAAATGTCGTGTCGAATTCGATTCAAAAAGACATTGATAAAATTCAGCGTTTTGCCGAACTCAATCATCCGAAAATCACGACGGTTTCCTAGCAGGCCTCATCCTTTTTATTGTCATTTAGCTGTTCAGAGCTTAGAGACGTTAAGATAACGGCACAGTTGTCTTAACTTTTCTTCTACTTTCAAGGCTTTGGTCAACTTTTTTATGGCGAGCTGCCTTGTTCGCTGTAAAGTTTCAATCGGTTATAAATGCATAGTACAGATTACAGCAGATGTATAAACGGGGCAGCATTAGGGTGTGGCTGCCAGCTAGCTTAAAAGACCAAAAAATCATACGGAAATTCAAACATTTCAATACGAACCCTGAGAATACTTCAGATAAAGGCAGCCCTAGGACATCCGAAGATGCCCGAGTGCTCAAATCCATCAAGATTTAGGCTGAAGGTTTTCAATAGTGGAAATAAAGTCGGTAAATTTCTGCCCTTGAATCACCACATGTGCTTTGAGTAGGGCTTCTGCTTGCTGTTCATCGCCAGCAAAAATGGCTTCTAAAATCGCATTATGCTCTGAAAAAGAATTGTTCATACGGTTATTCACGCGAAGTTGCAAACGACGATATGGATGCAGGCGTTTATGCAAGGTGCAGGCTTGCTCAATTAAAAAAGTATTATGACTGGCGTGATAGATCGCGAAGTGAAATAAACGATTCGCTTCGTAGTAATTTTCTGAGTCATTTTGATTTAAATAATCCTGACACAGTTGATGTAAACGCTGTAATTCTTGTTTTTCTTCCAGCTGAATACGTCGAGCGGCCAGTCTGCCACACATAGCTTCTAATTCAGCCATCACTTCAAACATTTCACATAACGTCAGTGGGTTAATGGTTGGAATAATCGCCCCACGACGCGGGCGAATTTCGACTAAACCTTCTGCGGCCAATAGCTTGAGTGCCTCACGAATTGGGGTACGTGAAGCGCCATAACGATCACATAACTCCTGTTCATCCAGTTTGGTTCCTGGCAAGAAGAAACCATAGATAATATCGTCCTCTAGTTTTTTACTAATTTGTAGGGATAAAGGTAGTTCCGCAATTGAAGTCATACATCACCAAAAAAAATTGTATACAATTTATGTTTATTTGAGTACAAAATATTGTACACTGAATACATATAAGCTATAACTATAGCAAATTATAAGTCAGATTATTAGAAGCACAGCATGATCCAGGGAGGATTCAGCGATGATTATCTACGGAACAGCCATACTGGCAGTCTGCCATCTACTCGGTGTTTATCTAGGCAATATTCTAGGTATGGCACTCGGCGTTAAAGCCAATGTCGGTGGTGTAGCCATTGCCATGATTTTATTGATTATTTCTAAGGAGCTATTAGCAAAACGTGGACACCTGCCACAAGTCACTCAGTTTGGTGTGTTGTATTGGTCAGGTATGTACATTCCGATTGTGGTTGCCATGTCCGCAGGACAGAACGTGGTTGCTGCTTTATCTGGCGGTATGTTGGGACTGATTGTCTCTGTCGCTTCACTCATTGGTACGGTTTTAGTCATTCGCTGGTTAAACAAATCTAGCGGTGATTATGCAACCTATGAATGGCCAACTGAAACAGCAGAAAAAGCGGTCTAACAGCCAGTCAGGCATGGATAAAGAATAAAAACGGTTGGTCGGGTTACAAGGAAGAAACGTAATGGAAGAAATAGTCACAGTATTGACGAAAAACGCGCTGGTTACAGCGTTGGCGGTAACAGGGTTGATGATGTATGTCTCGCATCTCCTTTCTAAATATTTCACCAAAGGCAAACTTCAAAGTTCAGCTATTGCCATTACGATGGGCTTGGTGTTGGCGTACTTTGCAGGGGTGTATACCCAAGGCGAAAAAGGTATTTCAGACATCGCAATTTTTGGTGGATTTGCCTTGCTTGGTGGCGCCATGTTGCGTGACTTGGCGATTGCATCTACCGCATTTGAAGTTGATGTTAAAGAAGTGAAGAAAGCGGGCAAAGTCGGCATGATCGCATTGATGTTGGGTTGTGTGATTCCCTTTGTGATTGGTGCCATGGTGGCTTGGTTCATGGGCTATAAAGATCCAGCATCTATGACCACAATTGGAGCTGGTGCAATGACTTATATCGTAGGTCCGGTAACTGGCACAGCGGTGGGTGCAAGCTCAGAAGTGATTGCTTTATCAATTGCAATTGGTCTTATCAAATCAGTGTTCTTTATGGTTGGCACACCAATATTCGCAAAATTCATGTATTTAAAAAGTCCGCGTTCTGCCATGGTATTTGGTGGTTTGGCGGGCACAACCAGTGGTACAGCAGCAGGTTTAGCGGGTACAGATGTACGCCTAGTGCCTTATGGTGCCTTAGTTGCAACATTCTATACAGGTTTGGGGTGTTTGCTCGCTCCATCGGTGTTTTTCCTTACGATCAATGCCATTTTCGGTTAATCAAAGCATAAAGGTGTCAACATGAACCAAATGGTTAAGAAGCGCTTATGGGATAAGCAGCGCACACGCAGACAAGCGAAGCTAGATCTTGCACAACAAAAAGGTTTTAGCAAACAAGTTGAACATGCGCGTGTAATTGAACTTTTAGAAACGGTGATTGCCAGTGGTGACCGAGTTTGTTTAGAAGGGAATAACCAGAAACAAGCGGATTTCCTTTCAAAATGCTTAAGTCAATGTAATCCAGATCAGGTGAATGACTTACACATCGTGCAATCGGTTTTGGCTTTGCCAAGCCATATTGATGTATTTGAAAAGGGCATTGCCTCTAAAGTCGATTTTTCTTTTGCAGGCCCACAAAGTTTGCGCTTAGCACAGTTGGTTCAGCAGCAAAAAATCAGTATTGGTTCAATTCATACCTATTTAGAGTTGTATGGTCGTTACTTTATCGATCTGACCCCAAATGTTTGCTTGATTACTGCGCATGCAGCAGACCGTGAAGGTAACCTTTATACCGGTGCGAATACGGAAGATACCCCTGCAATTGTTGAAGCGACTGCATTCAAGAGTGGGATTGTCATTGCACAGGTCAATGAAATTGTCGATAAGTTACCACGTGTCGATGTGCCTGCGGATTGGGTCGACTTCTATATCGAAAGTCCCAAGCACAACTATATAGAACCGCTGTTTACCCGTGATCCTGCACAAATTACTGAAGTGCAAATTTTAATGGCGATGATGGTCATTAAAGGGATCTATGCGCCGTATCAAATTAAGCGCTTGAATCACGGGATTGGTTTTGATACAGCCGCGATTGAATTGTTATTACCAACCTATGGCGAATCTTTAGGGCTAAAGGGGCAGATTTGTACCAACTGGGCATTGAATCCGCACCCAACCCTGATTCCTGCAATTGAAAGTGGCTTTGTCGATTCTGTACATAGCTTCGGCTCAGAAGTTGGTATGGAAGACTATATTAAAGAACGTCCAGATATATTCTTTACCGGTAGTGATGGCAGCATGCGTTCCAACCGTGCCTTTAGCCAAACTGCGGGTCTATATGCCTGTGACTTGTTCATTGGTTCGACGTTACAGATTGATTTACAAGGCAACAGTTCAACGGCTACGGTCGATCGTATCTCTGGTTTTGGTGGTGCGCCAAATATGGGTTCCGATCCGCATGGTCGTCGTCATGCCAGTTATGCCTATACCAAGGCAGGTCGTGAAGCGACCGATGGCAAGCTGATTAAAGGGCGTAAGTTGGTGGTGCAAACCGTCGAAACCTACCGTGAGCATATGCATCCTGTATTTGTTGAAGAGCTAGATGCATGGCAACTTCAAGACAAAATGGAAAGTGATCTGCCGCCAATCATGATCTATGGTGAAGATGTCACGCATATTGTCACGGAAGAAGGGATTGCCAATTTACTGCTCTGCCGTACAGCAGAAGAACGTGAACAAGCCATTCGTGGTGTCGCAGGTTATACCCCAGTGGGTATGAAGCGTGATGCTGACAAGGTCGAAGAATTACGCCAACGCGGCATTATTCAACGCCCAGAAGATTTAGGGATTGACCCGACACAGGTCAGCCGTGATTTGCTCGCAGCAAAATCGGTCAAAGATTTAGTTAAATGGTCGGGCGGTTTATACAGTCCTCCAAGTCGCTTCAGAAATTGGTGATTTACATGGAAAAGTTAAAATTTGAAATACAGTCTGCACCTTTGACACTTGAAAAAGCCCCGGTCATTTGCGGTGTGGTCGGTTCTGGAAATTTAGAAGTGCTGGTGTCTCAACATGATCAAGCCAATGTGTGCCAAGTGGAAGTCACGACCTCAGCAGTGGGTTTCCAACACGTATGGCAATCGGTCTTGAATGAATTTGCACAACGTCATGCTGTGGCGGGGTTGAAGTTTCAGTTAAATGATATGGGCGCGACCCCAGCGGTGGTGAATTTACGCCTAAGCCAAGCCGTCTCTATGTTTAAGGGGGAATAAAGCATGGATTTAGTGATGTTGAAAAACAGTTTTTATGAAAAAACTGCACGTGCGCGTATTCAAGCCGTGGTGGATGAGCACAGCTTTAAAGAAATCCTTAAGCCGACAGAAATCGAAGCCAGTCCACATCTAGCCGCTTTGGATATTCCGGGCAGTTTCGATGATGGTGTGATTATTGGTACAGCATCTATCGGTCAAACGCCAATTCATATCATTGCCCAAGAGGGACAATTCATGGGCGGTTCTGTAGGCGAAATTCACGGGGCAAAGATTGTTGGGTTGTTGCATAAGGCGATTCAGGATCAATCACATGCCGTGGTGTTTTTTGTGGATTCTGGTGGTGTGCGCTTACATGAAGCCAATGCAGGTCTCATCGCCATTTCAGAAATTATGCGTGCCATGTTGCAAGTACGACATGCAGGTATTCCAATTATTACCGTCATTGGGGGTACTTGTGGTGCTTTCGGTGGTATGGGCATCAGTGCTTGCTTAAGCAGTACCATTATTATGACGGAAGAGGGGCGTTTGGCCTTATCAGGTCCAGAAGTGATTGAAACAGTCAAAGGTGTCGAGGAGTTTGACTCGAAAGACCGTGCTTTAGTGTGGCGTGTGACTGGTGGCAAGCATCGTTACTTGCTCAATCATGTGCAAGTCTTGGTTGAAGATGACGTGGCCGATATTCGTGATGCGATTGCAGCACAATTGCATCAAGCCGCGCCAAGTCTAGATTTGCAGCAATTGCTACAACAGCAACAACAACTGGAACAGCAACAGCAGCGCTGGTTTGGCAAAAATGATGGCTTGCAAATTTGGCATGAAATGGGCATCGCTCAGCCAGAACAAATCCCAATGCTCTCTGCGCATGAAGTCACGTTGTTAAAGCAAGGATAAGCTCATGAATACAGAATTACTTTTAAAACAATTATTTCCCAAGCAATTGGACTACCAAATTAAGGGTTATGTGATTAAAGGCAATGCTGAAACTGAAGCAGGTCCAGTGCGCATATTGGGTACGGTCAATGCAGCCCCTATCAATCAGGAAATTGCGATTGAACTTGCAGGTGAAATTCTGAAATTGATTCAGCAACAGCAGAAAACCCCTGTGGTATTTATTGTTGATACTCAAGGACAAGACCTTTCCCGTGCCGATGAACTGCTGTGCTTAAACCGAACCTTTGCCCATTTGGCCTCTTGTGTCGATTTATTGCGTCGTAGTGGCCATGCCAATTTAGCCATCATCTTTGGTCAAGCCGTGAGTGGCGGATTCCTGTCTTATGGACTCATGGCCAATGAAGTTTATGCACTCAGTGATTCACAAGTGAAAGTCATGGATCTGAATGCGATGGCACGGGTAACTAAAATTCCAGTCGAGAAATTGAAAGACCTGTCGCAAAGTTCAGCCATCTTTGCTCCGGGTGTAGAAAATTTCTACAAAATGGGTGCCATCAATGCTATTTGGCCAGATTTAGAGTCTGACTGGATTAGCCGAGCCCTTTTAAATCAGCAACAGCATCTCGAAAGTTACATGACAGACCAACGCCGTGTTGTCGGCCAGCAACGCCAAGGTCGTCAGTTATGTAATCAAGTGATTGAGAAAGTTGCACACAGTTAAGGAGGAAGCATATGGATCGTCATGACTTAGCTTATCTGCATCCCGAAGCAGTCTTACAGTTTTTGGATAGTTCCTTACCTGAACCTCCTAGACAAAAAGTGTATCAATTACTGCAACAGCATGTGCCTATGACCATTTGTCGGCAGGAGCATATCGATGCAGATCAAGTTAAGTTAGCGATCAATTGCTTAATCGAAGGGCAAAAATATCGTGTGGCTTGTTTAGTCGATGCTGATGAAATTCAGTTAATCACACGACCACTGAGCTTACACACCTTGCTTAAAGAAGCTGCTCATTTAATCCAAGATGCGGCACTAAGCAGTTTTGCAGAAGCTTTATTAGCACTGAACTGTGAAGTCTATGTCTATGGTTCTTATGCTTACCAATATCTGACCAAAGAAACTTATATTCGTGCGAGTTCTGATTTGGACTTGGTTTTATATCCACAGGATCATTCACGACTTGCCGACATTTTACAGCTTATACAGAAGACGCGGCTTTTGAGCCAAATTCCTTTAGATGGAGAAATTCAAATCCATCCTGAATGGCATGTGTCATTTAATGAATTGCTGATGATTTACCCTGATGTTCAGCAGAGCATTATTGCTAAGGGGATTCAGCGTGTGGACATGCTGAAATTAAAACAACTCTTAGAATGGAATCTAGAAGATGCAAATTGTACAGAAGCATGACCATTTATTATTCGATATTTCGCAGTATGCGAAGCGATTAGATCTGCTTGCGCGGACTGCACTGTATGAAGAAGTCAGTTTGGCACATAAACCCGGTTTAGTTTGCCCAACGTCACAGGGTAGCCATCAAGATATGGATTTTAGCTTGTTTGAGCGCAGCATCCAGTCACTCACTCATTATTTTCAAGAACAATGTTTAAATGGCTATCATGAAGTCAGTTTTGACAGTATTCGACAATGCGGTATTCAGGCTGAGCAGAAGATGATGCTCGCCACAAATCGGATCAATACCCACAAAGGCGCAATTTTTAATTTAGGTTTTGCCAGTGCCGCAGTGGGTAAATGTTTGGCGGCTGATTTGCCAATTCATGCCGATGCCGTCAGTAAGATGCTCAAAAAAACATGGCAAGATGAGTTACTGCATCATTTAGAACGTAATCCAAATAGTCATGGGCAGCGTATGCGCAGTCAATATGGTATTACAGGCGCCATTGAAGAAGTTGCTTCAGGCTTCAAAACCGTTATGGATGTTGCACTTCCACATTATTTAACCATTTATGAAAAAACAGCCGATCAAAACAAAGCCTCTATTCAAACCTTGTTTGCTTTGATGGCCCATTTGCAAGATACCAATATTGTTTGGCGTGGCGGTTTATCCGCTTTATATATTGTGCAAGATATGGCAAAACAATTTCTGGCACGAGGTGGGGTATTGCAAACAAACTGGATTGAAGATGTGCAGAAAATTGAAGATTATTTTGTGCAACACCGTCTTAGCCCGGGGGGGAGTGCTGACTTACTCGGTGTGACCTTGTTTTTGCAGAAGGTGGAACATGAATTTCGCAATCATATTTAGTGGACAGGGCTTGCAGAATTTATCGCATGTCCAGCAATTATTGGACATGGCGGCAGAATTAAATGTCACGCAGCAACTGCAGCAGCATTTACCGAAATTATTTGATCCTGATTTAACCGAAGCCGACTTATATCCCAATGACTTCGCACAACCCTTTATTTTTGCCTTACAGTGGTGTCGTTGGCAAAAGTTAAAGCCCATGCTGGATGAAATCATGAGTTTTTCAGGTTATTCATTGGGGGAGTTGAGCGCACTCATTTGTTCAACTGAAATTAGTTTGGCGCAAGGTTTATCTTTGGCACAGCAGCGCGCGCTGTTGATGTCGGCAGCAGCAAAAATCCCGAGTGGTCTCATGGCTATTCAGGGAATCAACTGGAAAACGCTGGAACCACTTTTACACAGCACAGCGACCGAATTATCTATAAAAATCAGTGATAGCAGCTTTATTATCGGTGGTAATGATGCAAATCTAAAACAACTGGCACAACAGCTTGAACAGTTGGGGACTCGCTCTATGAAGCGCCTGAATGTCACCATTCCTTCGCATACTGTTTTAATGAATGCTGCTGTAGCACCATATCAGCAGGTTTTACATCAACAGAGCTTCAATCGTTTGCATATCCCTATCATTAGTGGTTCAGGTGGGCAAAAATACTTTAAATCGCGTGAAGCAGTCGATGCCCTGATTGAGCAAATGAATCATGCTATAGACTGGGATTCGTGTTTAACGGCCATCCAAGAAAATCAGCCAGATGTCGTATTGGAAATAGGCCCGGGAACGGCATTAAGTAAAATGTTATTGGAACGACAACCGAACTGTAGCGTCAGAGCCGTGGATGAGTTTAAGTCTTTTCAAGGCTTGCAGCTTTGGATTGAAAAACAACAAAATTCTTATTTTTAAATCAAGGCAGCCATGCAGCATGGACTCTTAGAGGCAATCTCTCAGCAGACTTAAAGTGCTTTGCAGAAATTCATTTAAGCAGAAAATATGCTTAGATCGGCATAATTGCTTATTTCAGGTGACGAAAAAGATTCAGTATATTGAATGAACTTAAACACACTTGGAGTATTGAACAATGACCATTAAATCGATCCGTTATAACCGAGGAGAACTCGCTTGCTGATCCCTCCCATGTGCAGCGTACCAAGCAATTCATTTAGACAATATGCGATGGGGAGCGAAAAAAGCATAGCGTCTAATCCAATTCACTCGCTAGATTATAAATTAGAACAGATAAACAGAATAAATTTATCAAGTCCCAAGTGTTGGGACTTTTTTTATGTTTGGATAAAGCAATAAAGCTTAGTCACGTTGCTGTACCGCGCGTTCCACTTCTTCGGGTTCGATTTTCTGGATTTTATTGCCAAAGCTACGTAACCACCACGTAAGTTGCGAGGTAAAGGGTACGGTTGCCGAAATTTGCACAAGATTGTCTGCCAAAGGGGTCACGACTTGGTCTTTACTCAGCTGACTTTCTTCAAAATAATGTGCTTCACATTCAGGAATGGTGAGCTTTAATGCAACATTATCGGTCGGTCGGTTGTAGTCGACCCGAAAACCGAGTGCGCCCGAATCAATATATGCATCAATATCGAAATTCACCGGATGGAGTGCACGTGAGTCGAGCACTTTGGCTGACTTAAAACGGTGCAGCGCAAAGGTTTGGATATCAGTTTTATCGTGTCGGGTGCAAATCAGGTAAATCGTTGCACCCTTTTGCACCAATGCCAGCGGGTTTAATGTATAAATGCTTTCTTCCGCCTGCGGACGTTTCTGATACACACACTCCAACTGTTTGTCTTGTAATAAGCCTTCATAAATGGCTTGTTGCGCTGCACGATCAACCACAGGTGGAATTAAAGGCTGATTGGCAGGGACAATCCGTACCCGATTAATCCATTGGCGCACATTATTTTGAGTCGATAAACTGCGACGTGCCAGATCAAACCACGGATTCATTTCCTCAAGTAAACTGGGTGGAAGAAGATGCTTCAAATGTTCCTCTACCATCATAAACGTAACCGCTTGTGAGCTGGTCATATGCGGTAAACTTTGAATTGGTGCATCAGAACGCCAACGCCAGCCTTGCGGTACGGTCTTGTTACTTTCGATGGGAAATCGCTGAGAAATTTGATTCAAATCACGCTGAATGGTACGCAAACTGATATCAATGCCTTCCCGTTGTAAGAGCTCTTGTAATTCTCGCGTGCCCATCCATTTGCCCGTAGAAAGGCGAGACAGGATTTGCCATTGTCGATAAAGACTATTCGATGTTTCTTTTTCTTGTGCAGACATAATTCAGATAAAAATAGATAAGTTGGAATTTACAAGACAGTGTCCAACACAATAAAAAAACCCAGCCAGATTGGCAAGCATTTCTCAAACAATAGGGCAAAGAAAGTCCAATCTATTTAAACAGAAGATCAAGCAGAAATGACATTGAGTACAACACAAATACATGAATAAATAGCGACACAGCATAAGCGATGCAAGGAATGGCATCCTTATTGCTAGATAAAAATATGCTTGGTGATAACTATAAAGAGGGTCATATGCTTAAAGAAAAAGAGATTGTAGATACCAACGGTTTTTCACTTGAAGTGAATAATAAGCAATTGACGACAAAAGTGGAGGTTACAGCAAGCCCGCAGGAGAATACACAGCTGCTTTTTGAGCGAACTGAGTCAGTTTTCTTTAATGAAATGCTCGATGATTCGACAGTTTCTGAAACTGCCTGTGCCAAAATTGAGCAATGGTTATCTCAATATAGTCTGGATGAATTACAAGCATTAAATCAACGCGCTAAAGAGCATTTCTTATATGAAGGCATTACATTTACGGTCTATGGCGAAGCAGAGGGAACAGAACGCACAATTCCGTATGACCTGATTCCCAGAGTCATTGCCAGAAAGCAATGGAATAAAATATCACTTGGCTGTGCGCAGCGGGTTAAAGCCCTGAATTTATTCTTACACGACATTTACCATCAGCAAGATATTTTAAAATCTGGCATTGTGCCTGAGTTGCAAGTACTTAAACACGAAGCTTACCAACCGCACATGTGTCATCACAGTTTAAAAGGAAAAATTTATAGCCAAATTAGCGGTATTGATATTGTACGTGACCGACATGGCGAGTTTTATGTGCTCGAAGACAATTTACGGACCCCATCGGGTGTGTCTTATATGTTGGAAAGCCGGAAAATTAGTCAAGAATTAATGCCTGAACTGTGTCAGCAAAATAACTTACAAGGCATTGAACATTACCCATTATTATTGAAAGAAATTTTGGCAGAGAATGCCTTCTGTGATCATCCATTTATTGTGATTTTAACCCCGGGTCGCTTTAACAGTGCATTTTATGAACATGCCTTCTTGGCAAGAGAGATGGGTGTACCTTTAGTAACATCGCGTGACCTTTACGTCGAAAATGATCAGGTTTTTGTCAAAACTGTGCGGGGTAAACAACGGGTTGATGTAATTTATCGTCGTATTGATGATGATTATTTAGATCCTTTGTGTTTTATGCCCAACAGCAGCCTTGGTGTGGCAGGACTCATGTCTGCCTATCTACAAAAAAATGTCGTGATTGCCAATGCCCCAGGTACAGGGGTTGCCGACGATAAATCGATTTATCCTTATGTAGATAAAATGATTCAATTCTATTTGGCAGAACAACCTGTACTTAAAAATGTTCCAACGTACCAGTGCCGCGAACCTCAAGCACTTGAATATGTGCTGGATCATTTATCTCAGCTCGTGGTGAAAGAGGCGCAAGGTTCAGGGGGATATGGGATGTTGATTGGTCCACATGCTTCTGCACAGCAAATTGCAACATTCAAAGACAAAATCTTGGCCACGCCACATTTATATATTGCTCAACCCACCTTGGATTTGTCGGTATGTCCGATGCTCACAGGTACTGGGCTTTCAGAACGCCATATTGATTTGCGTCCATTCGTATTAAGTTCCCCTTACCGTACCGAAATTGTGCCAGGTGGCTTAACCCGCATGGCCATGCAAGAGGGCTCTTTGGTTGTCAATTCTTCTCAAGGTGGCGGAATTAAAGATACATGGGTAGTCGATCATCTTCATTCATAAGAACAGTACTGAAAAGAAATAAGGAGCGATTACATGATTTTATTAAACAGCAATGCACAACAAATTTTTTGGTTAGGTCGTTATTTAACGCGTATTGAATATTTATGCCAACAGTTTCCATTTACAGACGATCAAAAAGCACTGACCTATGCCCATGCCTTTTGTTTGCCTGCTTTTGATGCCAGTTCTCTAAATGAACTGATTTTGGACCCAGAGCAGCCTTATTCATTTATTCAGCAGTTCCAATATGCAAAAGATAATATTCAGGAATTAAGAGGAGTGTTTTCTGCAAAAACCTATGCCGAATTAAATCAATTTATTCGTAATGGCTGTGAAAATTCGACCTGTATTTGTGATGTGATTGCAGATTGTTGTGAAGTGCTGGAATCGGAGCCTGAAGATATCTTTTTATTTTATTCCTTAGGACAGTGTATAGAACAATTAGATGCTCAGCTCCGTTTAAAGCACGATCATGCACAGACTTTAGCGCAAATTACCGGACTCATGCAGATTTTGCAGGACATGGGCTGGGAAAGTATTGATGACGCTTGGCAGCAGCTGAAACAACAGCCCGATCAAATGAATTTTTACCACTTTAGTGATCAAATTCAGTTCATGTTTGAGGTGAATGCATGAAACTCATGATTAACCACCAGACGCATTACCAATATACTGAGCAAGCTTGCAATAGCATTCAGTATATTAAAATGACACCGCTGAATAATCTGCACCAAAAAGTCCATTATTGGGATGTTAGCGTGCCGGGTGAACGTTGTATTAAGCAGGATGCTTTTCACAATGTCTGGATTACCAGTACTCAGCGCAATGCCTATGCGCAAATGACCATCATGGCGCAAGGCATTGTCGAACTGAGTGAAAAGCCCTTTGCGCTGTCATTGACCGATCATCTCAACCCCAATTTGTTCTTACAACCGACGCCCACCACCTTATGCAATGCAGAAATGAAGGAGTTTGCGCATCGTTTTGTACCCGAGTTGACCCATAGCAATTTAGTCAGACTCTCCGAAGCGATCTTAGACTATATTCCGTATCTACCCAATCTCACCTCAGTACGGACCTCAGCCATCGATGCATTTCAAGATCGTCAAGGGGTTTGTCAGGATCATAGTCATGTATTTATTGCGATGTGTAAGGCTTTAGGCTTGCCAGCACGCTATGTTTCAGGTTATTTATTTGTGCCAAATACATCACACCTTGCCAGTCACGCTTGGGCTGAGGTATATCTAGAAAACACGTGGTATTGTTTCGATATTAGCAATCAGATTTATAGCCCCAATGCACATGTCTATGTCGCGGTGGGTCGTGATTACTGGGATGTTGCCCCAATTCGTGGAGTGCGCGAAAAAGGGGGTATTGAATCGATGCACTCTATTGTTCAGGTGCTTGCATGTTAATGTAAGCTTTAAGGGGAAAAGATGACTTATTGTTGTGCGCTACGATTAAAGGATGGACTCGTCTTTATTAGTGACACGCGTACCAATGCGGGCGTGGACCATATTTCGGTATTTCGAAAACTCTATACTTTCGGGATTGAAGGCGAACGTTTTATTACCATTCAAACATCGGGGAATTTAGCCACAACACAAGCGGTAATTGGCTACCTGCAGAATCAGATTGATTTAAAACGTGAACCGAATCTGCTCAGTGTAGACTCGATGTTTGAAGTTGCCGAATTGGTTGGACATACTTTGCAGAAAGTCATTTCGGATGTGACCGAAAATACGCAGGAACAGAGCAATTATTACTGTAGTCTGTTGGTAGGGGGGCAAATTGGTGCAGCTGAAATGCAGCTCTACAATATTTACCCGCAAGGCAATTTCATTTGTGCCACCAGCGATACGCCGTATTTCCAAATCGGAGAAAGCAAGTATGGTAAACCGATTTTAGATCGCGCACTGACTTATGATATGCCACTGAGTGAAGCCTTGCGTTGTAGCTTAATTTCTTTTGATTCGACCTTACGTTCCAATGTATCAGTGGGCATGCCACTCGATGCGTTAATCTATCATAAAGATAGTTTAAGCATCCCCGCAGGGAAGCGAATCACGGAAGAAGATCCTTATTTCCAAAGCATTAGTAAACAATGGTCTGATACACTCCGTAGCGGTTTACAGGCATTGCCAAAACCTTCTGAAGATTATTTTAAGTAAAATTTAGGTATAAATTTTATCAATAGCGCGAAAATTCGCGCTATTCTTTTTATGCATGCATAATCAGAATAATAAAATAATGGGGGTAGTGGTGATTTATCAAATTTGTTATGCCAGTCGCTCTACATCAGATGCCAATCTGCTCTTACAAGACCTCCGCGATATTTTGTCTGAAGCCAGAGACTTTAATGTCAGGCAACAAGTAAATGGGGTACTGTGCTATGCCGATGGTCATTTTTTCCAATGTCTAGAAGGCGATCAAGCAGTAGTAACCAACTTGTTAGAGAAAATCAAAAGAGATCCGCGCCATGCTGCGGTCAGCATCTTGTTTCAACAGCATGTCTCTGCGGAAGTGCATTTTCAGGATTGGAGTATGAAATATATCGGACGACATTCGGACATACACCAGTTTTTTGCGCAACTGGGGTTGGCTCAGTTTGCACCAGAAAAGCTAGAGCCAGAGACATTAAAACAATTTTTGCAACTGTTGTATCGTATTCCAGAGCAATCCGTTGAGTTTGATTGAATCATTGATATTCAGAAGACGACTCAATATTTTACTTAAGTCGTCATCTAAAATTTAGGCGTTTAAACTAATTTACGTGTTGGACGCTGACTTAAACGGCATAACAATTCATAGCCGATAGTTCCATTCGCTGCTGCGACATCATCAACCAAACGCTGTTTACCCCAAAGTTCTACGCGAGTGCCAATGCTACAGTTTAACTGGGTGACATCAATCGCAATCATATCCATCGCGACACGTCCCACAACAGGCACGGTATGATCATGAATTGCTACGTAGTTTTGTTGGATATAGGCACGTGGATAGCCATCCCCATAACCAATCGAAACAATGGCTAATTCCATGTCGTGCTGGGCGGTAAATGTTGAGCCATAGCCCACGTGCTCCCCTTGTCGAATCTGATTGAGCGCAATAATTTCAGCACTGAAGGTCATGACAGGTTGCAGCGCTAAGTCATGAACAGTTCGGTCTGCAAAAGGGCTTGCCCCATATAACATAATACCAGGGCGGACATAGTCAAAATGTAATTCAGGCCAACGATAAATCGCAGCAGAATTACAGCACGATGCCAAAATAGGCGTACAGCTTTCTTTCACGTGTAAAAACTGTGCGATTTGTTGATCATTTAACGGATGGTCTGCATCGGCATTGGCAAAATGCATAGACAGCACGCAGGTAAAACCTTCAGATTTAAGCTTTTGAATTACATCAATAATTTCATTGACTTTAAAGCCTAAGCGGTTCATGCCGCTGTTGAGTTTAACCCAAACTTTTAAGCCTAATGCATTGTATTGAGTTTTGTGCTCGAGTAACCAGTCGACTTGCTGTTGATGATGAACAATACATTCGAGTTGATGTTCAATGACCGCCTGCATTTCATCCGCAGAAAAAATACCTTCAATTAGGGTAATCGGCTGCTGATAGCCTAAGGCACGAATTTCCAGTGCTTCTTGTAGGCAGGCGACACCAAAAGCATCGCTCTCATTTAAGGCTGCGAGACAGTCTTTGATGCCGTGTCCATAAGCATTGGCTTTGACCATACTGACGACTTTTGCCGTAGGGGCAAGTTGTTTGACACGGTTTAAATTATATTGAAGTGCTGATTGATCAATATAAACTGTTGCTTGGCGCACCCGAATGACTCCTTTGGGAACAGAGAATGGCAAGATTAAAACGATTGCTTTATTTCATGTCATAGAATGAAAGAGAGGTGATGTGAAGATGCTTAAGCAGCACATTCACAAAATGTGTCAATTATTGTAGACCGATAAAATTCAAATACTCATCTAATTTCATGGCTTTATTCTATTTAAAAAGATTATTCCTAGGATTTGTTCGATTAAGCCTAAGGTTTAAACAGGCCAAAGGGTCAACTGTATAACGGCAGATAACCCCAAGCACACAAATAAAAAACGGGCATCAAGCCCGTTTTTTATTCTTCGTCATCGTATTGACTGTAGTATTCAGGAGACAAATTACTAAAACGGGTATATTGACCTTCAAAAGCCAGTCGTACAGTACCAATTGGTCCGTTACGTTGCTTACCAATAATAATTTCGGCAGTACCAGCTTCTTTCGACTCTTTGTTATAAACCTCATCCCGGTAAATAAACATAATTAAGTCGGCATCCTGCTCGATGGCACCCGATTCACGCAAGTCAGACATTACAGGACGTTTATTCGGACGGTTCTCTAGAGAACGGTTGAGCTGTGATAAGGCAATGACGGGACACTGCATTTCTTTGGCCAATGCTTTTAAGCTACGGGAAATTTCACCAATTTCACCAACACGGTTATCGCCCATGCCAGGGACTTTCATTAACTGTAAGTAGTCGACCATGATACAGCCCAGTTTACCCCCATGCTGTTTGGCAATACGACGGGCACGAGCACGTAATTCAGTTGGCGGCAGGGCAGAAGAGTCATCAATATACAGATGTTTTTCTTGTAGCTGTAAAATCGTACCTGTGACTTTTGACCATTCATCCCCATCCAATTTACCTGAACGTAAATGGCCTTGATGCACTTTGCCGTAGGCAGAAATTAAACGCATCGCAATCGAGTCAGCGGGCATTTCCATAGAGAACACCAGTGCGGGCAAATCACAATTAAACAGCACACTTTCAACCAAGTTCATTGCGAAGGTGGTTTTCCCCATGGACGGACGCGCTGCAACAATAATCATATCGCCTGCTTGCATCCCAGAGGTTTTATTATCTAACTCGACAAAACCCGTGGTTAAACCGGTAATATTGCCATCCAGTTGCGAAAGCTCGTTTAATTTATCAAATACATCTGCCACAACGGTATTAATGGCTTTCGGGCCAGCATTTTTCTTATTGTTATTGTGCTGCTCGGCAATCGAGAAAATATTGGTCTCGGCTAAATCCAAAATTTCACTGACACTCCGCCCTTTGGTGTCATAGGCATTCTGGAGAATTTCCGAACTGACTTTAATCATATTTCGTAAGGTAGAAAACTCCTTAATTTTATTGGCATAAGTTTCTAGGTTATAGAAACTCGAAGGGGAATCAGCCATCAGCTGCATTAAATATTCTTCGCCACCAATTGCTTCGAGTAGATTTTGCTTAATTAACCAGTCATTCACCAAGACTGCATCATAGGGTGAGTTATCTTGTGCCAGTTTCTCAATGGCACGGTAAATATATTTATGCCGAGTTGCATAAAAATCTTGTTCATTTAGTACATCACTGACTTGTTCAAATGATTCAGCAACAGTCATCAGTGCAGCAAGCACGGCCTGTTCCAGTGCTAAATTATGCGGTGGTGTACGAAATTCTTTTAGCTGACCTGAGTCACTCACTTTACTCTCTGTATTGGGAGAATTTTTTGTAAAATTGGCATTCGCCTGTGACATAACAAGACCTAATAAAAAGATAAAACATAACCGGTTGACTATCTTAATCCAAATGAAGCCGTTCTGGATAATTTAATTCTGGAAAATTGTAGAGGTGATGCAATCGCATAATCGATAGTATTGCTGCTATTGCATCAGATTGTGTGTAGCTTATGCTGAATAGAACCTAGAACAATGCTTAAGACTTTACGAACCCGTCTGTTACGAATTTACCATTTTTTAAACGCTAAGCAGAAAGCCCATAGCGAAGATTATTTTTCTTTGCATCTTTAATAAAGCCAACATTTTTACCTAAAGAATAAAGTAAAGCCTCTATGAGAAGTAGGGCTGAATCAATGAATCACCAAATGTCTAAGCCACTAAGAGTAAACAGTTGAAAAAACTAGCTTTTTTTCTAAGGTAGAGACGATCAAAGCCGAAGGGTCCTAAAAACAGGGCGAGTGTTCAAGCAATTAAACGATTTTTTTAGCATCATGAGTCTAAGACAAATCATTATAACGTTAATGATTGATACTTAATCAATTTATATTTTTTAGTCATAAAAAAAGAGCATGCGTGAGCATGCCCTTTTTCTTGCAAGAAATTACTCAGATACGATAGTAACGAGAACTTCAGCAACAACATCATGATGCAATTGGATTGCGATGTTGAATTCGCCAGTGTGACGAAGTGCACCGTTCGGTAAACGAACTTCTGCACGGTCAACAACAAGACCAGCATTAGTTAAAGCATCAGCGATGTCACGAGTACCGATAGAACCGAAAAGTTTACCTTCGTCACCAGCTTTAGCAGTGATCACGATGTTAACTTCGTTCAATTGGTCAGCACGAGCAGTAGCAGCGCCTAATACTTCAGCTTCTTGTTTCTCAAGTTCAGCACGACGAGCTTCAAAAGCAGCAGTGTTTGCTTCAGTTGCAGCTACAGCTTTACCTTGAGGGATCAAGAAGTTACGACCGTAACCAGCTTTAACTGATACTTTGTCGCCTAATTTACCAAGGTTTTTAATGCGTTGTAATAAGATAATATCCACAGCTCAACCTCACTTATGATTGTCAGTGTAAGGGATCAAAGACAAGTAGCGAGCTTGTTTAATAGCAAGCGCTAATTGACGTTGGTAACGAGCTTTAGTACCTGTAATACGGCTAGGAACAATCTTGCCGTTTTCAGTGATGTACTGTTTTAAAGTGTCGATATCTTTGTAGTCGATGTACGTAACGTTCTCAGCTGTAAAGCGGCAGAACTTGCGACGACGGTAAAAACGTGCCATTGATGTTCTCCTTATGCTTCAGCAGAGTCTTGAGCAGCAAGTTGTGCTTCTTCACGTTGAGCTTTACGCGCACGCTTTTCTTCAGCACTCTTAGCCAATAAAGACTCTTCAGTGATTGCGTTTTCACGACGGATGATTAAGTTACGAAGGATCGCGTCGTTGTAACGGAACAATTCTTCTAACTCATCAAGAGTAGTTTGACCACACTCAACATTCATAAGAATGTAGTGAGCTTTGTGGATCTTGTTGATTGGGTAAGCCAATTGACGACGACCCCAGTCTTCAAGACGGTGGATTTGACCTTCAGCTTCTTTGATGTGAGTGAGGTAACGTTCTACCATACCCACAACTTGATCGCTTTGATCTGGGTGTACCAGAAGTACGATTTCGTAGTGACGCATTGTCAGCTCCTTACGGATTATACAGCCCCTAACGTAATTGCTAGAAGCAAGGAGTCACAACCAAGGTTGTGTCGCATTAGATGCGAGGTGTGAATTTTAGAGGGTTTAGCAACAAAATTCAAGCAATATCGAATTTATGCTTAGAGATAAGAAAATATGTGGATTTGATAAGATGGGGAATAGATATGAACTTACGGAAAGTTACTTACTTTGTATGGAAAGTAGACCAGCTTTAAAAGATAGAGAGGAGGTCTCTATCTTTTAAAACAGGGGTAAATGTGGGGCAGGGCTTACATAGCTAAAACTAAAACTAAAACTCAAAGCAGTAATCAGAATCACTGAATATAAGAAATAGCGTTTTGCCCAAACTTGGTCATTTTCAGCTTTAAAACCAATAATGGATAAATACACCCAATAAGCACATAAAGCATTAAAAGTGACTAAGAAGAATAAGTTTGTATAACCAAAGCAATATAAACCATTTAATACTGCTGCAAATAATAGTACGTAAATGAGGCTTTCGACCTTGGTACGTAAAATTGAACGTGCAACCGGTAAAATAGGAATACCTGCATTTTTATAGTCATCGAAACGATAAATTGCAATTCCCCAAGAATGAGGCATTTGCCATAGTGCATATGCTAAAAAAATCAGCAAGGCAGCGACATCAAATTCATTCGAAACAGCGGTATACCCAATCACAGGAGGACTAGCACCTGAGATACTGCCAATCACCGTTTGGTGAATGGTGGTACGTTTGCTCCAAAGACTATAAAACCCGACATAAACAACAAAACCAAGAACAGCGAAACCAAAAGCATAAGCATTCACAAAGAACCACAGCATGCCAAAACCTAAAAGACCCAAGACAGTTGCAAAGAGAAGTGCAACAGTTGGACTAATGGTTTTTTTAACAAGTGCACGGTTTTGCGTACGTTGCATCTTCTGGTCAATGTCTTGATCGATGACATTGTTAACTACACATCCTGATGCAACAACCAAAGTTGTAGCCAGAAGCGTAATCAGAAGTAAAAGGAAATCTACAGAACCTTGGGCGGCTAAGAAGAAGCCGCCCAAAGTGGTAACGAAGTTACCAAAGAGAATTCCTGGCTTAGTCAGGAATAAATACTTTTTCAACATGACAACCAGTTTAGAGCATCATGTTGAAGTGAAGGTAATTCATAACCCATACAGAACCGATCAAAAGAACGGCAATTGTAAGAATTGTATAAATGAATGCAATTACGTTCCAACGTTGCTCTGCAGAAGAGTTCATGTGCAAGAAGAAAATCAACTGTACAAGAACCTGAGCAACAGCAGTAATACCAATTACTGCAAGCGTTGCACCACGGCCAAAGTTTTCTGGGTTCATTGCCATATAGAATGGAACAATGGTTAATAACACAGAAACAATAAAACCGATGGTATATTGCTTCACGGTACCGTGAGCTGCATCAGAAGCATGATTATCATGACCCATTAGAGAACTCCCGCCAAATAAACTACGCTGAATACACAGATCCAAACGATGTCAAGGAAGTGCCAGAACAAGCTCAAGCAAGCAAGACGACGTGTATTCGGTAATGTCAAACCATTTTTCTTGATTTGAACCATTAACACGATCATCCATACCAAACCTGAAGTTACGTGAATACCGTGCGTACCAACTAAAGTAAAGAACGCAGATAAGAACGCACTTGTGCTTGGACCATGACCAGCGTGTACAAGGTGATTAAACTCGTACAGTTCCATGCCAATGAAGGCAGCACCAAATACCCAAGTAATAGCTAACCAAAATAATACTTGGCTAACATTCTTTTTGTATGATGCAAGAACAGCAAAACCAAAAGTCACAGAAGAAATCAAGAGAGCAAAAGTTTCTGTTAATACGAAACCTAAAGACTCACTGAAAAGATCTTTTGCACTTGGCGTACCTGGTGGAACGTGACCACTTAATACAACGAAAGCAATGAAGAGTGTACCGAATAGGATCAAGTCACTCATCAAGTATGACCAGAAACCAAAGACAGTGATGTCTGTATCATCGTGATGATGATGTTCATCGTGTCCGTGGTTATCGTGATGAAGTACTTCAGCCATTGTCCTAGTCCTTCTTCAAGTGTTTTTCAAGAATCGCATAGCGTTCGTTTTCAATGCGCTCAACTTCAGCAGCTGGAACATAGTAATCAACTTCCTTAGTGAAAGAGCTTACGATGAAGCTGATGATTGCAGCAACAAAGCTTACGACAACTAACCACCAAATGTGCCAGATTAAACCGAAGCCCATAACAGTGATGAACATTGCGATTACAAAGCCAGCAGCACGGTTTGTCGGCATATGAATATCTTCATAAGACGTTGGACGTGCATAAGCAACACCATTCTCTTTGTCATTCCAGAAAGTATCGATACCGCTGATTTTTGGAAGGTGAGCAAAGTTATAGAACGGAGCAGGTGAAGACGTAGACCATTCAAGTACACGACCATCCCATGGATCGCCTGTAAGGTCCATGTTGTCATGACGTTGTAAGAAACCAACGATGATTTGCATTAAGAAACATGCAATACCAATTGCGATTAATACAGCACCAAACAATGCGATTGTGATGTACGGATCCCATTCTGGGTTGTCATATGTATTCAAACGACGAGTCATACCCATGAAACCAAGGATATAAAGCGGCATGAATGCAAAGTAGAAACCGAAGAACCAGAACCAGAATGCTGCTTTACCCCAAGCTTCATTTAGCTTCCAGCCAAACATTTTTGGCCAGTAGAAAATGATACCCGCAAACATTGCGAATACTACACCACCAATAATTACGTTATGGAAGTGAGCGATAAGGAATAAAGAGTTGTGTACAAGGAAGTCCGCAGGTGGAACCGCCATTAATACACCAGTCAAACCACCGATACCGAAAGTCACAAGGAAGCCAAGTGTCCATAGCATTGGAGTCGTGTACGTAATGCGACCTTTGTACATGGTGAATAACCAAGAGAAGATTTTCACACCAGTCGGGATCGCAATAACCATAGTCATGATACCGAAGAACGCGTTAACGTTGGCACCTGCACCCATGGTAAAGAAGTGGTGAAGCCATACAACGAATGACAATACTGTGATTGCGACTGTTGCATACACCATTGATTTGTAGCCGAACAACGTTTTGCGAGCAAAAGTTGATACAACTTCTGAGTAAATACCAAATGCTGGTAATACCAAGATATATACTTCTGGGTGACCCCAAGTCCAAATCAAGTTTACGTAAAGCATTGGGCTACCGCCAAGCTCATTGGTAAAGAAGTGGAAACCGAAGTAACGATCTAGCGACAACATTGCAATTGTAGCTGTTAACACTGGGAACGCAGCAATAATCAGAACCGCTGTACAAAGTGCAGTCCAAGTGAAAATTGGCATATCCATAAGTTTCATGCCAGGCGCACGCATTTTGATGATGGTAACAAAGAAGTTAACACCCGTTAAAAGCGTACCAAGACCTGAAACCTGAAGTGCCCAGATATAGTAGTCAACACCAACACCAGGAGAGTATTCAATGCCAGAAAGAGGAGGGTAAGCCATCCAACCTGTAGCAGCGAATTCACCTAAAGCAAGTGAAACCATCATTAAGCCTGCAGCACCAGCAAATAACCAGAAACTGAGTGAGTTTAATAATGGGAAGGCAACGTCACGAGCACCAATCTGTAAAGGTACAGAGATGTTCATTAAGCCTACAACAAGACCCATCGCTACGAAGAAGATCATGATTACACCGTGTGCGGTGAAGATCTGGTCATAGTGTTCTGGGTGTAAATAACCTTCACCGCCACCACGAGCGAGGAAAAGTTGTAAACGCATCATGATCGCATCTGCGAAGCCACGAAGTAACATGACTACAGATACCAAGATGTACATGATACCAATTTTTTTATGGTCTACCGATGTGAACCATTCGTTCCACAGGTAGCCCCATTTTTTGAAGTAGGTGATACCTGCTACAGCAACGATACCGCCTAAAATCATTAGTGCGACCGTTACCAACACGATAGGATCGTGTGGAATCGAGTCTGGACCTAACTTACCTAAGAAGCTCATGTCTTATTCCCCTACAGCCGATGAAGCAGTTTCAACTGCGGCATGTGCGTCAGCAGCAGCCCCGTGAGCACCCGCAGTAGCTGAATGATCAGCACCGTGATAGTTACTCATGTATTTGTTGATCACTGATTCAAATAAGCCTTTCTCTACAGAAGAGTAGTAAGTCACTGGATGTGGCTTAGTTGGATAAGGCTTCATAGCTTCAGCAGCAGCCTTTTCTTCTGGAGTTGTCGCTTTAGCGATAAGAACTTCGATCTGATGATGCGAACGGTTGCCATCACGCAAGGTTGCAAATTCAGCTTGGTCTAAAATACCTTTTTGAATTGCTTCAGGGTTAATAGAAGTACCGTTGCCTGCTTTCACAGCTGCTACCCAGTCAGCAAACTGAGCTTCAGTCACAGAGTGCGCACGGAAACGCATTTGCGAGAAGCCATAACCTGAATAGTTAGAAGAGAAACCGCGGTAGCCTTCGGCTGGGCTAGTTTCATCTGCTAATAAGTGCAGGTGAGTTTGCATACCAGCCATGGTATAAATCTGGCCAGAAAGTGCAGGAATGAAGAACGAGTTCATTGTGAAGTTAGACGTTAAACGCAAGTTCACCGGAGTTTTCTCTGGGAAGCGAATTTCGTTAACAGTCGCAATGTTTTGCTCTGGATAAATAAAGATCCATTTGAATTGTTCAGCAATAACTTGAACAGTTACAGGTGCTTTATCAGATTCGATTGGGCGGTACGGGTCATACTTGTGTGAACCCCACCAAGTTAACCAAGCTAGAATACCAATAATAATAACAGGAACACCCCATACTACAATTTCAATTGCAGTTGAATGTGCCCATGTAGGTTTATAGTCTGCATCTTTATTCGACGAGCGATATTTCCAACCAAACCATAATGCCATTAAGATCGAAGGAATAACGACCAATAACATTAAATAGATCGCAGTCATCATCAAGTCACTTTGACCTTGTGCAACTGGACCTTTAGAGTTTAGAAGTACCATATCACCACCACACCCAGTTAAGAGTGCAGCAATCGTTGATAAAGACAATACAGCTAAAATCGTTTGTCTCATTTTACAACCTCGGTGAAGAGTCCCATTCCCTATATAATATGGGATAGCGATTAAAGTGCCGCATGTTTGAGAATTTTGATTTTTTACGCAAAAAAACTTCTCAAGCATCTGGCACCGCTACGTTGTAGGGCATTATGCCTGATATCGTTAAACTAAGCTATATATAAAGTTGCTTTAAATGACTGTTATAAAACCTGATTTTGAAGGTCGGAATTCTAAGTTTTTACTTTTTTTTTATTGAAATATCAAACTTATGTATGAAAAAAGGGATGAAGCGTTCATCCCTTGTTTTTGGTCTCTACTATTGTTTTACCACAATGGTTTTTGCGAGTTTATCGTGCAATGTTTGGCGTTTTTTTCCAAATGCGAATAAATAATCTGCAATTGTAATAAAGGGCATGAACAACATATTTAATATAATGAAGACAATGCTGCGAAGCAGGAAGATACGAGTCAAGTTTACTTTTTCGCCATTGTCTGCATCGACAATTTTAATACGGGTTAACTTTTTGCCAATGCTCTGCCCTGATTTTGCTAAAAAGAAGGCCTGAATGGCAAGCATAATAATGATGTATGCAAACATGGTCTGCCAAGCTTCTAGCGGGATCAGTGCAAAAAGTTGTTGCTGTAATTGCATGGCTTGAGTGGATGAGTCTGCGGTTTGCATTTTTTCTTGAATGCTTGCAAGTTCATTAACTTGATCAGCATTCAGGAAAAAAGAAGGAATTGCCGCAGCAGGCAACCAAAGTAGTAAGTCAATAACTTTAGCTAAGCCACGAATATTGACTGAAGCCAGTTCTGGATTCGCTGTTTTGGTTTCTACTTTAATTTGGCTAATGGTAGGGTTAGATAACGGAGCATGAGTAGGAGCTACATAGCCAGTCGGCATGTATACAAGTTTCCCTTGGGTTAATTCACCTAAAGCTTTCCATTCGGTCATACCTTCATGCCAAGCCAAATCGGTTAGTAAAACTTGTTGGCTGGCAAGCATTTGATTCAACTGTTCTAAAGTATATGGACCAGCTTGTTGATTATTACGTGCCAAGTAAATTTGCATAAAAATAATATCTCAAAAAAGGTAAGAGAAAAAAAGACCCAACTAATGGGTCTTTTTTTAACATGTTTTCTTAAGCTTGTTGAGCTTTTTCTTCTGCAAGGAAGAACCAAGTGTCTAAAACTGAATCTGGATTAAGTGAAACAGACTCGATACCTTGCTCCATGAGCCATTTTGCTAGGTCTGGATGGTCTGATGGTCCTTGACCACAGATACCCACATATTTACCCGCTTTGCGGCATGCATGAATTGCCATAGAAAGTAATGCTTTAACCGCAGCATCACGCTCATCAAACAGGTGAGAAACAATACCTGAGTCACGGTCTAGACCTAAAGTTAACTGAGTTAAGTCATTAGAACCGATTGAGAAACCATCAAAATGTTCAAGGAATTGTTCAGCTAACAAAGCGTTAGTTGGTAATTCACACATCATGATGACTTTCAGGCCATTTTCACCACGCTTAAGACCGTTTTGTCCAAGTAATTCAATAACGCGTTTCGCTTCAGCGACAGTACGTACAAACGGAATCATAATTTGGACGTTGGTTAAGCCCATTTCATCACGAACTTTTTTCAATGCACGGCATTCTAATTCGAAGCAGTCACGGAAGTTTTCAGATACGTAACGGCTTGCGCCGCGGAAACCTAACATCGGGTTTTCTTCTTCTGGCTCGTAAAGCTTACCGCCAATCAAGTTTGCATATTCGTTTGATTTGAAGTCAGACATACGCACAATAACTGGTTTGTCTGCAAATGCAGCAGCAAGAGTTGAAATACCCTCAACTAACTTCTCAACGTAGAACTCAATAGGGGAAGCATAGCCAGAGGTACGTGCAAGAACTGCAGCACGCGTCTCACGCGGTAAACTATCAATGTTCAATAATGCTTTAGGGTGTACACCAATCATACGGTTGATGATGAACTCTAAACGTGCAAGACCAATACCTTCATTTGGAATTTGAGCAAAGTCAAATGCACGGTCAGGGTTACCTACGTTCATCATGATTTTGAACGGAAGTTTTGGCATAGAGTTAATTGAATTGCGTTGAATTTCGAAATCTAACGCACCTTCATAGATAAAGCCAGTATCACCTTCTGCACAAGAAACTGTCACTTCTTGACCATCAGTTAATACTTCAGTTGCATTGCCACAACCCACAATTGCCGGAACACCAAGCTCACGTGCAATAATTGCAGCATGGCAAGTACGGCCACCGCGGTTAGTCACAATCGCTGCAGCACGCTTCATAACTGGTTCCCAATCCGGGTCAGTCATGTCTGAAACAAGTACGTCGCCTTCTTGTACTTTGTCCATTTCTTTAATAGACGTAACAATACGAACTTTACCTGAGCCAATACGTTGACCAATTGAACGGCCTTCGCACACAACAGTGCCTTTTTGCTTGAGCAAGTAGCGTTCCATTGTGCCGACATTTTCACGGCTTTTTACAGTTTCAGGACGCGCTTGAACGATGTAGATTTGACCGTCGTCACCATCTTTCGCCCATTCAATATCCATTGGTGCTTGGTAATGTTCTTCAATAATAAGCGCTTGTTTAGCTAATTCTTGAAGCTCGTGGTCATTTAATGCAAATTGTTGGCGTTCAGTTTTTTCAACGTCTACAACAACAACAGATTTACCTGCAGCGCCTTCTTCACCATAAATCATTTTTTGGTGTTTAGAACCAAGGTTACGACGTAAGATCGCGTGTTTGCCAGCTTTAAGTAATGGCTTAGAAATATAGAATTCGTCAGGGTTTACTGCACCTTGAACGACCATTTCACCTAAACCGTAAGAAGCAGTAATAAATACAGCGTCACGGAAGCCTGATTCTGTATCTAGCGTAAACATTACACCTGCCGCACCCGTTTCAGAGCGAACCATACGTTGAATACCCGCAGATAATGCAACGATGTCATGGGCAAAGTTTTGGTGTACACGGTAAGCAATTGCGCGGTCATTATAAAGTGAAGCAAATACTTCCTTGATAGCGATCAATACATTGTCGATGCCGCGAATATTGAGGAAGGTTTCCTGTTGCCCTGCAAAAGAAGCATCTGGTAAATCTTCTGCTGTCGCAGATGAGCGAACGGCAACCGCGATATCAGGGTTGCCGTTTGAAAGAGTAGCGAAAGCGTCGCGAACTTCTTTTTCCAATTCCGCTGTGAGCGGGGTATCTACGATCCATTTACGGATTTTTGCACCAGTTTCAGCAAGTGCAATTACATCATCAACATTTAATGCTGCAAGTTCCGCGTTAATTTTAGCGTTAAGGCCACTTTGCTCGAGAAATTCACGATATGCAGCAGCTGTAGTAGCAAAGCCCCCAGGTACTGATACACCTGCATTTGCTAGGTGGCTAATCATCTCGCCTAGAGATGAGTTTTTTCCACCCACGAGCTCAACGTCGTGTTTCCCTAATTTTTCTAGACCAATTACGCGCGCTTCCAAAGTTGTTACTCCACTTTTGCAGTATTAATCACTATCTTGGCATGAATTTAAGACAAATCTACTCAGTATTTTAATTTTACCAAGCGACAGTCATGTAAGATCAGTTTACTATAATGATTATATAGCACTTAGACAAATATTCGAGGGGAATTTTAATGTCAGAAGGTAAACAAATAAAGCGAAGTGTGTTTTTTATCTCGGATGGAACTGCGATTACAGCAGAAACTTTGGGACACTCTTTGCTGGCTCAGTTTCCAAATGTAGATTTTGACATTCACATTATTCCTTATATTAGCTCTGAAGAAGCTGCAATGAATGTAGTTGCTGAAATTAATCAACGTGCTGAACGGGATGGTCAACAGCCTTTGGTATTTGATACTTTAGTCGACCCTTATGTGCGTGACATTATTAATACCGCCAATGCGGTGAACTTAGATGTATTTGAAGGCTTAATTAGCAAGCTGTCTGAAGTGCTGGGTACACCACCTACGACATTGGTCGGACAGACGCATGCCGTTACTGATTCTGAGTCCTATAAGGCGCGTATTGATGCAGTACATTTTGCCTTAGACAATGATGATGGTGCGCGTACACGTCATTATGACAAAGCAGATTTAATTTTGATTGGTGTGTCGCGTTCAGGTAAAACACCGACCTCGATTTATTTGTCATTACAATTCGGTATTCGGGTTGCGAACTATCCACTCACTGAAGAGGATTTGGATGACAACCGATTACCTACAGTGCTTAAAGCGCATAAGCATAAGCTGTTTGGTTTAATGATTGATGCTGAACGTTTGGTGGCAATTCGTTCGGAGCGTAAAGCCAATAGTCGTTATGCCAGTTTTAGCCAGTGCCAAATGGAATTACGTGCGATTGAAGGAATTTATATTTCTGAAGGGATTAAATATCTGAATGTTTCAGAAATGTCGATTGAGGAAATTTCTACGCGGGTATTACAAATGACTGGATTAAAGCGTCGTATTGGATAATTCAAAGAAGATAATGTAATAAGGTAAAAAAGAAAACACTCAATGAGATGCGTCTGATTGAGTGTTTTTTTTGAATTATATTCACAGAAAAATTAATCGTCAGTCCACATGCGGATAATCAGATCTACGCGATAAATCGAGCCATCTACACACTCAATACTATCTTGTGTGATCTTTTTAATGGGCCAAGTGATTAACTGGCAGTTGCTTTGCTGTAGCGCGTAATAATAATCATCCGATTTCAGGAACTGTTTTTTGTCACTGGCCAGATTGGGCATCAGTTGCCGTTTGAGCCATGTGTCTTGAATTTGGGTATCTAAAAAGCGCAGTGCCAATATACTTTTGACTCTTGTATTGATTTGACGTTTGTTCCGAATCAGCAAAGGATGCTGCACATTTCGATGAAATTTCTGTTCATTTTGTGGCAGTACAAAGCTTGGCTGAATTTGAAAAACTTGGACTAAATGAGCCTGTTGTCTTATTTTTTCCAGTTTTGAAGCGATATGTTGATCTAGACCAATAATTGCAATGTTTTGCATTGCGCAAATATTCAGCTCAAGTTGTTGGGATGAAATAATATGACCATGAAAGGCCGCATAGTCTTGAGTACGATTTTGAAAAATATAGCTGCTTATGTTCAGCCTATTGGAAGATCGCATGATTGTTCCTTAATCATTTTTATTGTCAGGATTTTGTCAGTATATGGTTGGCTTAAATTGAATCGGAATTTGTCTAAGGCGTAAAGTTGATTCAGCTACTCGAGAGTCATCTTATTTTTTTCAATTGGGTGGAGGTAATTTAAGTTTGCGCCAAAATACGTGAGGTACTTTGACGCTTGCAACTAAGGATGGTTTATCCGTTATTTTTGATTTGCATTAAATAGCTGAAATTGTCTAAGCGTTTTTCTGTGTCGTAAATATCACAGGTAAAGATAAATTCATCGACTTCATAGGTTTTCAGTAAATCTTCTAGACCATGTCTTACGGTTTCAGCAGATCCAATTTGAGCCAGAGCAAAGAAATTATTCACCGACATCTTTTCTACAGGCGACCACAGCTCTTGCATACTGGTTACGGGTGCTTTTAATTTTAAACTTTGACCGCGCATTAATGCCAATACTCGTTGAAAAGCACTGGTTGCTAGATATTGTGCTTCTTCATCAGTCTCTGCGATGACCGTAGGAACACCCATTGAGACATAAGGTTTTTCCAAGTACTCGGATGGCTGGAAGTTATCTCGATACAGTTGAATCGCTTGGCCAAGCATTCTTGGTGCAAAGTGTGAGGCAAAAGAATAGGGAAGACCTAAGCGTGCAGCCAATTGTGCGCTAAATAAACTTGAACCTAAAAGCCATACTGGAACATGTGTTGATTGTCCTGGTGTGGCGACAATTTTCTGCTGTGGTTCTGGTGCTTTGAAGTATTGCAAAATTTCAGCAACATCTTGAGGAAATTGGTCCTCAGTTTCTTGGCGACCTCGACGTAAGGCACGCATGGTGACTTGGTCTGTTCCTGGCGCACGTCCTAAGCCTAGTTCAATGCGCTCAGGGTAGAGTGTTGCCAATGTACCAAATTGTTCTGCCACAACCAAAGGGGCATGATTGGGTAGCATAATGCCGCCTGAACCGACTTTAAGTGTTTGCGTGTTGGCCAGTATGTATCCTAACAGCACAGCGGTGGCTGAACTGGCAATGCCATCCATATTGTGATGCTCAGCCAACCAAAACCGTTCAAAACCTAGTTTTTCTGCATGCTGAGCCAATTCGAGTGCGTGATGGAGTGAAAAGGCAATGGTTTTATCATCACGGACTGGAGCAAGCTCCAGAATGGAAAATTTAGTTTCTTGAAGTGTTTTCATTAACTGAACTCAAAAATCATATATCGAAATAATACGATATAAGTTGAGCTTTGTATATCGTTAATATTCGATATATTGGCATCAGTGAAAAGAAAAGCATCCGAAGATGCTCTCATACAGGATTAATCATCCCAACGTTTTTTCTTGTAATGACCCAGATGACGGCCATTATCATGGCGGTAATTGCGATCATTATAACGTGCATTACTGTAGCGGTAATTACGATCAGAACGGTAACCGCGATTATCATAACGCTCATCATCACGACGATCTTCTGAAACTTTACGACCCAGTGCTGAACCACCTGCTGCACCGACAGCTGCACCGATGTAACCACCATTGGTTCCTGCCATGTTTTTACCCACGGTATAACCGCCAGCACCACCTAAGCCCCCACCGATTGCGGCTGCAGTTCTATTGTGTCGGTCACTTGCCGCTGCTGCACCGCCAGCACCACCGACAGCAGCACCAATCATTGCACCCGTTGTGCCGCCAAGTTGTTTACCAATAGCGGTACCCGCCACACTGCCTAAAGCTGAGGTCGCTGCTACACGAGTACCATTGTCCGCATGTGCGGTTCCAATTAAGGTAGTTGCGATACACGTGGCATAAATAAAATGATTTAATTTCATGACAAACTCCATTCTTGATTTCGTTTTGTGCTTAAGGCTTATTTAAAACAATTGCAGTGACTGAAAACGCAAGACTGTGTGTTGATGAATGATGATTGTGTAATGACTTTGTATGTTGTCTTCATTAATTATTCATCATTAAAAGTAGGAGAGTCTTACCGAATTTTGGTTACGGCCGTCTGTGAGATCAGCACAAAACAAGCACCTTAAGGTGCTTGAATTGATTGATGCTTTGCAGCATTAATGGTAATGACGGTGGCGTTTTTTCCATTTGCGAGAAGATTTGGCTTTTTCTTCAGCTTTATCTTTGGAAATTTTATTACCTAATGCGGCACCACCTGCGGCACCAAGAGCTGAACCGATATAGCCACCACTTGTACCCCCCATGCTTTTACCGACGGTATAGCCTGTACCACCGCCTAAAGCACCACCAATTGCTGATTCTGTACGGTTACGTTTATCGCTTGCAACAGCCGCACCACCTGCACCACCGAGTGCTGCACCAATGGTTGCACCTGTGTTTCCACCCATGCTTTTACCTACAGCTGTACCTGCAACACTGCCGAGTGCACTTGCCGCGGCAACGCGTGTAGTGCTGTCTGCATGTGCGTTGATGGTCATCATTGATGAGGCAGCCAATGCCGTACTTAATAAAACAACATTTAGTTTCATGGTGTTCTCCATGTCCAAACTACGGACGTAATATATTTTTGATGCGGCAAATGTAACAAAAGGCATCTTCGCAAATATGGAGAGCAGCACTGAATGTTGTGCGGTTCGGTGAGTGCTTTGTATAAGTTTGATTAAAATTGGCGATTTAATGAGTTATTTTGCGCTGAGTGGTTATTCTGTAACCACTATTGTTTCTACACTTTATGGATTCTCGAGTGTGCCAGTTGAAAATGATTGTGAGCTGATTTGGCATCTATAATAAAGATGTCTTTTCAATAGCGGAATCGGTAAACTATGCGCAATTTTGAAATTGTGCAGCCTGATTTGGGACTGCTTTAGCTATTGAGATTGATTAAACAATGAAAGAATCGTTGCGCTTACGATTAGATCAACTTTCTGACCGTCATGAAGAATTAACAGCTTTGTTGGCTGATATTGAAGTTATTTCAGATAACAAACGTTTTCGTCAATTATCACGTGAACATAATGATTTAACTGAAATTACAGAAGTGTGGGCGAAATATAAACAGGCAGAGGAAGATATTGAAACTGCTGAAGCGATGTTGTCTGACCCAGACTTTAAAGAAATGGCACAAGAAGAGATTAAGGAAAACAAATCGATTATTGAGCAGCTTGAGGCTGATTTAAATATTCTGATGATTCCGAAAGATCCAAATGATGCAAACTCCGCTTATTTGGAAATCCGTGCCGGAACAGGTGGTGATGAGGCGGCAATTTTCTCGGGTGATTTATTCCGGATGTATAGTAAATACGCCGAGTCACAGGGCTGGCGCATTGAAATCCTCTCTGAAAATGAGGGAGAGCATGGCGGCTTTAAAGAAGTAATCTGTTTAGTCAATGGTGAAGGCGTTTATGGTCGCTTGAAATTCGAGAGTGGTGCGCATCGTGTTCAACGCGTACCTGCAACTGAATCTCAAGGTCGTGTGCATACCTCCGCTTGTACTGTCGCAATTTTGCCAGAAATTGATGTGGATACGACCGTAGACATTAATCCATCAGATTTGCGTATTGATACTTATCGTGCATCGGGTGCGGGTGGTCAGCACGTCAACAAAACCGATTCTGCTGTACGTATTACGCATATTCCAACAGGCACAGTGGTTGAATGTCAGGAAGAGCGTTCACAGCATAAGAACAAGGCTAAAGCGATGGCGTTACTGGCTTCACGTTTAGAAAATGCTAAACGTGCCGCAGCAGATGCCGCGACTTCAGAAATGCGTCGTGACTTGGTTGGTTCTGGTGATCGTTCTGAGCGGATTCGTACCTATAACTATCCTCAAGGACGTATGACGGATCACCGTATTAACTTAACTTTATATAAGTTGGATGCTGTAATGGAAGGGGATTTAACGGAATTACTCGACAGTCTGCATCGTGAATATCAAGCTGATCAATTGGCGTTGCTTGCACAGCAGAATGGTGGTTAATGAATATTGCTGAGGCGTTGGCGGTTCGTGGTGAAGTTGATAGCTACGAACGTCAGGAGAATGCATGGTTACTTGAGCATTTGCTTAAGATGTCAGCTTTAGAATTACGCTTTCGTTTGAATCAGGAGTTACTGGTCGAACAAGAGCAGGCTTATCTTGAGGGTTTGAAGCGCATTGAAAATGGTGAGCCGCTGGCTTATGTCTTAGGTTCTCAGCCATTTTGGACACTCGATCTGAAAGTGACACCCGATACCTTAGTGCCCCGTCCTGACACCGAAATTTTGGTGGAAACTTGTTTGAATCTAGATCTGCCTGCACATGCTACAGTGATTGACTTAGGCACAGGCACGGGTGCAATCGCCTTGTCTTTGGCGAGTGAACGACCACTTTGGTCAGTCATAGCAACGGATATTTACCCACCTACTTTAGCTGTGGCACAAGAAAATGCTATAGCGCATGGCTTGGAGCATGTGCAGTTTGCATATGGCGCTTGGTATGCGGCGTTGTCCTCTTGTGCAGATAAACGCTTTAATTTAATTGTGTCTAATCCACCTTATATTGCGGCAGATGATACACATATGGCTGCATTGGCCAGAGAACCAGAACGTGCTTTGGTTGCTGCACAGCAAGGTTTAGCAGATATTGACGTGATTATTCGCGAAGGTAAAGATTGGTTGCTGCCTCAAGGTTGGATCGCCCTTGAGCATGGTTATGAGCAAGCCTGTGCTGTTCAGCAAATATTTACCGATGCAGGATTTAGCCATATTCGTACCATTAAGGACTATGGCGGCAATGATCGCGTGACCTTGGCTCAACTGCTTGAGTCATCAGGCAAGTTTTAACAGGTCTTGCATTGACCCTTGAACGAATCATAAAAAAAGCACAACTTTTAGGTTGTGCTTTTTTTATTTAGGCGGACTTGTCACCCTAAAAATGCTGCCAATTTGCCTTGAGATTAGGTTAAGTTGCTTTTCACTAGTTGGATGACAGGTGGGAGTTCCACACCGAGGGATTCCGACATTTCACGTTCAATTAAACGGACAATTGAATCGAGTGGTAAATCATTGTCTTGTAGGCCAAATGGTTCTTCAATTTGTGCACTAAGCGCATCTAAACCTAAAAATAGGTAGGCAATCAGTCCCACTAAAATCGGGGTCCAAATTCCCAAACTGGCTTCGAGACTAAAGGGTAAAATTAGACAAAAACAATAGACGGTACGATGCAACAACACCGAATAAGAAAAGGGTAAGGGCGTGCTGAGAATACGATCACAACCAGCTTGAATATTGCCTAAATCGACAATGTGCTGATTCAGCCCGTTATAGAGAATATCTGAAATTTGTCCCTGACGAAGGGCTTGCACCAAGTCTTTTTGAATGCTTTCTAAGACAAATTGTGAAGCATTAATTTTTTGAGTTAACTGTTGAAATTGTTCAGGAGTGTAGCCGACTTTATCCCGATAAAAATCGAAATTCTGCTGTTGTGCTCTTAGGCGGTCACGGAGTAAGTGGGTAAATAGTATGACCCGATACATTAAGGTGTTACGTTGCACATCATTCAAGATATGCGTATCTCTGGAAATATGACGTGAATTGGCGATGAGCGCTCCCCAGAGTTTGCGACCTTCCCACCAACGTTCATAACAGGCATTGTTGCGGAAGCTCAAAAAAATGGAAAGAATCACGCCAAAAATGGTAAAACCAATGGCCGGCACAGCAGGGACGGTAAAAAAATGCTGGGAAGATAGATAAACCAGAACTGCCGAAATCAATACGACAATTAAAAGTGCAGGTAATACCGTAGGTAAAATTGTACCCGACCAAGCAAAAAGTAGAGTAAAGCTATTATTTTTATCCCGAACAATCATTTTCATTTACCGTTTGTAAAACAGAGACAGTGTTTCATAGGGTAATGTGGCGATGCAAGAGGTGCGTTTGGCATCCCTATTAAAAAAGACGACAGGGTTGTCGTCTTTTTTTAAACTTGAATGGTGGGATGAACATTAGACAAAATAGTCGACAGAAATGTCTGAAACTTCGACCTGAGCAAAGGCATCAATTTCTTCTGCCAAGCATAACGCGATAATTTTAGAGGCTTGAGTGAGCGACGTTGCTTGAGTCAGGTGTTCGCCTGTTTGCAACTGAGCAATCGCTTCATCACTGATATCGAGAGCCTTGGCCTTGGCCAGTGCATCTTTTTGTGCAAAAAATTGTGCAATCACATTTTGCAATTCAATCTCAGATAAGTCTAAAAGACTTTGTCCGAATAATTCATCTAATTCAGTTGCAGAGTTTAGGGAGGTTGTGAAATTTTGGACTAGATTTTGATCGAGTACATCAATCATCTTGAACATAACATTGACCTTGATATAAAGGTGATAAAACAGGAGGAGTACAGCCGAAATAAGCATGAATGCATGCTTTAAATTGATTGAAAAATATACTAAATCGCGAAAAGATGCAATGAAAGCGGATGACTGCGGAGTCGAGCAAAACTTCGCAGTCATGGCTTGAAATGATGAGACGGGTTTAGTCCTTTAAATGACGGTAAGTGCCAGGGCTGAGTCCCGTCCACTTTTTGAAGGCACGATGAAATGCACTCGGGTCATGAAAATTCAGCTCGTCACTAATGTCATGTAAGGGTTTATCGGTTTTGCTTAATAGTTCAATTGCAGTGTCGCGGCGGATATCATTTTTTAATTGTTGGTAACTACAACCTTCACTTTTTAGGCGGCGTTGAATGGTGGCTTCTGACATGTTGAGTTGTTGTGCCAAAGCATTCAGTTCAATCCATTGCGCAGGTGGAACTTGTAAAAGGTATTTGCGAATTTGGGTGCTCAGTGCATTGGGATTTTTAAAGCGAACCAGTAGATTATGTGGTGTTTGAGAGATAAAGGCATACCACGATTTTTTGTCCTGTTTAATTTTGATGTCTAAATATTCACGGTCAAATTCGACACTATTTTGCGTGGCAAGATAATGAATGTTGGAGCAGAATCGGACACGATAATCTTCATCATCTAAAGGTTTTTCACATTTGAGTTGAATTTGATTTAAAACAATGCGTTGCCCACTTAGCCAACAAATTAAGGTGTGTACCAACATGAGATAGGTGGCATAACTGAACATGCGCTTGGGCTGTTTTTTGTCGTGAATGACAATACGAGCAAGCTTGTCTTCCAGACAAAGCTCACTCTGAAAATCATCTAATATGAAATTTAAAAATTTTAGAATATCTTTGAGTGCATTTTCTAAGGTTTCACATTGCATTACTGCTTTAGAAATAAATTGATAACTCCCGCGGCGCATGGCGTGCTGATCCATGCCAAAGAATTCATCATTCATACTATTGGCCAGCTCAATCCACAGCTGCGCGTATTGTGAAATTGAGACCCGGGCTTTACTCGACAGCATTAGTTCGGGCTGAATGCCTGCTCGGTGCAGAATTTCCTGAATATTCATGCCCTGATGATGTGCCGCAAGAATGGCTTCATGTACCAGACTAATTGAAATACTGCTTTTGTCATAGGTTAATTGTTGTTCGTTCACATGCTGTTCCAAATTGCCTGACATAAAACTGTCCAAATCCATCATGAAGAATGCAATATTTGGAAATTGTACTCAAGCTTGACAGTGTTTACTCTGCAGCTAAAGTCGAGTATGAACTTGCAAAAAGATAGGACAGGGAAATGAAAATTCAAAATAAAGTATTTGTGGTTACAGGCGGTGCATCAGGTTTAGGTGCAGCAACAGTGAAATTCTTAGTCCATGCTGGTGCACGTGTTGCTTTTGTCGATATGAATCAGGAACTGGGCTATGCATTAAAACAACATTTGGGTGATAACTCAAAATTCTATCCTCTCGATGTCACCAATGAACAGGCGGTGAAATCGTTTTTTCTGAATGTGGAGCAGGATTTTGGTCAACTGAATGGCTTGGTTAATTGCGCAGGGATTGCACCTTCAGCAAAAGTTTTAGGTCGAGAAGGTTTACACGACTTAGCGCTGTTTCAGAAAGTGCTGGATGTGAATGTGACGGGCAGTTTTAACATGATTCGTTTTGCAGCAGAGTTAATGTCGAAATATGAACTGCAAAATGATGAAGAAGACCGCGGTGTGATTATTAATACCGCTTCGGTTGCTGCTTATGATGGTCAAATTGGTCAAGCCGCATATTCTGCATCTAAAGGTGCAATTGTCGCGATGACGTTACCACTGGCTCGAGAGCTGGCGCGTAATGCAATTCGAGTGATGACCATTGCCCCGGGCATTATGGAAACCCCGATGCTGAAAGGTATGCCACAAAATGTACAAGATGCTTTGGGGCAAATGGTGCCTTTCCCGCCACGTTTGGCGAAACCAGAGGAATTTGCCAGTTTAGTGGGACATATTCTGGAAAATAATTATTTAAATGGTGAAGTCATTCGTTTAGATGGTGCCATCCGTATGGCTGCCAAGTAGGTTTGATCGTTTTAAGACGCATGGCGTAAACCTAACAGCACAAATGGGAAGTGCAACCTTAAATAATCAAAGAATTGAGAATCAGCATGATATTAAATGATGACCAAAAAATGGTGCAGGATATGCTGCGCGATTTTGCCCAGACTCAACTTAAGCCGACTGCCGCAGAACGAGATAAAACAGCTCAATTTCCAGCAGCAGAGTTAAAGCAGCTGGGTGAGTTAGGCGCATTAGGAATGACCATTCCTCAAGAATGGGGTGGTGCAGGCATGGATTATGTATCACTGGTTTTGGCCTTGGAAGAAATTGCTGCGGGTGATGGAGCCATCTCGACCATTGTGAGTGTACAAAACTCTTTACCCTGTGGCATTACCTATAAATATGGAACAGAGCAGCAAAAGCAAAAATATCTGCCGAAACTCGCTTCGGGGGAATGGTTAGGTTGCTTTTGCCTGACTGAACCACAAGCAGGTTCAGATGCGGGAGCATTACTATGCCGTGCAGAACGAGATGGTGATACGTGGGTGCTAAATGGCACCAAACAATTTATTACCACGGGTAAACATGCGCAATTGGCGATTGTCTTCGCAGTGACCGATAAGCAAGCGGGTAAAAAAGGCATTTCCTGTTTCTTAGTTCCTACGGATACACCGGGTTATATTGTTTCACGCATTGAAGAAAAGATGGGGCAACACTGTTCGGATACAGCCACCATTGTGTTTGAGAACTGCCGTATACCTGCTGAAAATATACTGGGTGAGGAAGGACAGGGTTATAAAATTGCCTTGTCTAATTTGGAATCGGGGCGTATTGGTATTGCGGCTCAATCCGTCGGGATGGCACGAGCAGCCTTGGATGCAGCCTTAGAATATGCCAATCAGCGTAAAACTTTTGGGATTGAGCTGGTACAACATCAGGCGGTGGCATTTCGTTTGGCCGATATGGCGACACAAATCGAAGCGGCAAGACAACTGATCTTGCATGCTGCGAGTTTAAAAGATGCTGGGCTTCCTTGTTTGAAGGAGGCTTCTATGGCGAAATTATTTGCATCCACCATGGCTGAAAAAGTGTGTTCTGATGCGATTCAGATTCACGGGGGGTATGGCTATGTCAATGATTTCCCAGTGGAACGCATCTATCGTGATGTGCGTGTCAGTCAGATATATGAGGGTGCATCGGACATTCAGCGACTCTTGATTGCCCGAGAGATTACCCAAGTTTAAAGAAAATTGCACATTGAAAGCGTATGTTTTCAATGTGCACAAAACAGCAAACACATTGATGGATTTGGAAATTGCTGCAATGGCTAAGACATGATTAGCTTAGACCATACCACCCAATCTGAGCATGGATTGGGGAAAACAATAAAAGAGGAAAAGACAAAGCGAGAGGCTTTGCAAAAGGGAACGAGGTTGTGGTCATGAAGACATTGGTACAAGCCCATGAAGAATTTAATCTGGAACAGGCTATTCAAGAACAATTGCTAGGACATCCACAGGCAATCAATGCCTATGTTGAATGTTGCGAACGCTATTTGGGTCAGCACAAAACAGCACTGCTTTGGGAAGGTAAACAGGGTGAATCGCAGTCTTGGAGTTTTGAGCAACTGGCGGAAGCTTCAGGTCAATTAGCCAATTATTTGCTTCAAATTGGCATTCAGGCTGGCGATTGTGTGGCCGGGTTGCTACCAAGAACTCCAGAATTGTTAATCACGGTACTGGCGACTTGGCGTATTGGTGCAGTTTATCAACCTTTGTTCACGGCTTTTGAATCTAAAGCGATTGAACATCGAATAGATGTTGCCAAAACGCAGCTTATTGTGACCAACAGTGAGCAACGCATCAAACTCAATCAAGTTGAAATTCCACATATTTTAACCGTTCATGCCGGTCAAGATGGGATTCAGACAGATCCAGATTTTTGGCAAGAACTTGCGGCACAGCACTCGAACTGTGCTGCAGTGATGCGTCATTTTGATGATGACTTTCTGATGATGTTTACCTCAGGTACGACGGGGTTGGCAAAATCTGTCCCTGTACCGTTGCGTGCGATTTTAGCTTTTAAAGGCTATATGACGCATGCAGTCGATTTGCGTGAGGAAGATTCCTTCTGGAACTTGGCGGATCCAGGCTGGGCTTATGGTTTGTACTACGGCATAACAGGCCCACTCAGTTTAGGGCACAGTATTATTATGGATGAGCGACCATTTAGTGTGGATCAGGCCATCGAAATTTTAAAAAAGTATCAGGTTTCCAATCTAACGGGTTCACCAACGGCATTCCGTATGTTTTTTGGGTTTAAAGAAAAATTTGATCAATCTATTCAACAGCACCTCCGTGTGGTCAGCAGTGCGGGTGAACCGCTCACTCCTGAAGTGATTCATTGGTTTAATCATGATTTAAATGTCAATATTTATGACCAATATGGTCAGACCGAATTAGGTATGGTTATTGCGAATCATCATGCATTAGCCCACCCTAAAAAAGTTGGTTCTGCGGGCTTTGCAATCCCTGGGCATCGCTTCGCAGTCCTTAATTCTGAGCATCAAGAGCTGGCCGAAGGTGAGGCTGGAACTTTAGCCATTGATTGCTCGCAATCGCCTTTGTTCTGGTTTAAAGGTTATGAAGGAAAAAACCGAAAATCATTTGTGGGTCAATATTATTTAACGGGTGATACCGTTCAGTTAAATGAATTTGGCGGGATTGATTTTATTGGTCGTGCTGACGATGTCATTACAACGTCAGGATATCGAGTTGGACCCTTTGATGTGGAGAGTACCTTATTAGAGTGTGAAGAAGTGTTGGAGTCTGCCGTTATTGGTAAGCCTGATCCAGAGCGCACTGAAATCGTTAAAGCTTTTGTGGTCTTAAAGTCGCAATATTCTGCGAGTGAGAATTTGAAGAACCAACTGCAACAGTATGTGCGTTCACGATTATCTAAACATGCCTATCCTAAAGAAATTGAATTTGTATTGAGCTTGCCGAAAACATCGAGTGGCAAAATACAGCGTAATTTGCTTAAACAACAGGAAATTGCTTTACAGCAAATCCATAAGGCAGGCTAAGCTTTTTGTGAATTGATAAACTCTTGCTCTTGCACCCGAAAGGGTGCTTTTTTTTGTACAAAATTCAGGCTTTTTTTAGAGTAAAAGCTCTGTTTTTTATGTAATTTAAATTTTTGTAAAAAGCCTTTACAGATATTTTTTCACCGATATAATCCAAAACCATTAATTTAAATGTGTTGCAATTCACTTTATTTGGGGTTGTTTATGAAAAAAATCATTCTTTCTGCAATTTTTGCAACTTCTGCATGTTCAGCTATTGTGACGCATGCGGCAGGTACAGATTCAGCCGAGTTTCAAGTAAAAATTACCGTGAATGAATCTTGCAAATTTTCATCTGCACAGCATGTTGAGTTTAATGCTGTAGATCGCTCTACCAAAGCAGGCAGCACTGCTAAAGGTCAATTGAATGTAACTTGTACCAAAAATACCCCATATAAAATTGCTCTTGAGGGTACGGGTGCTATGAGCAATACTAATCTTTCATCTGCAAGCAAAGTTCCATATAAATTATATCAAGATGCGGCTCGTACTGCAGAGTGGGATGCAAGCAATTTACTTTCTAAAACAGGTAATGGTAAAGATCAAGCCATTCCAGTCTATGCGAAATTAGCTGGCGATACCAATGTGGAAGCTGGTAACTACGTTGATACAGTTATTGCGACGGTAACTTATTAATTTTTATTCAAGGGTCAAGCGAGTGAAGCAATATATCAACACATCTATTTCCTGTATTTGTACTGCTCTTGTTTCACTCCTTTCCACGCCTGTGTATGCTGCGAGTTTGCAGGTTTCACCTATCTCGGTTAGTTTTGCTCCGCAAGAAAAAGCCAAAGAAATTTGGTTAACCAATACCAGTGATCAGCCCATTCGTGCGCAAACTCGGGTATTGAGCTGGGTTCAAAGCAATGCTCAGGAACAACTCGATCCTTCACGTGATTTAGTGGCAAGCCCATCGATTACTGAAATTAAAGCAGGTGATCGTCAGCTTATTCGTGTGTTACGGATTAATCCAAAAAATACTGGGGTAGAACAAACCTACCGACTACTGATCGATGAGTTACCAAGCTCAGCACAGAGCACGCAACAAGTGGGTTTGCAATTGTTGCTGCAATATTCAATTCCTGTATTTATTCAACCAGCAGAATCAATTGCTGCTAAAAATGGTTTAACTTCCTTAGATCAAGTAGTTTTCAAATACCAACAACAGCAATTAATAGTGACCAATCATAACAAGAGTCACATTCGACTGAGTGAACTCACTTATATCAATCCGAATGGTGAAACAATTCCACTGATTAATGGATTGGTGGGTTATATCCATAATGGCCAGACCATGAAGTGGAGCGTTCCTTTTACACCACAAATGCAGCCCAACGGCAAATTTTCTGCACGTATTAATACAGATGGATTAGCACAAACCTTGCCTATCCAATAAATTATGATGGGGAAGTTGGTTTACCGGAACACATTGGCTCAGGTGTTATTTTGCTCCTGTAGTTTTACTTTATATCTGCCAGTTGCTTGGGCAAATGAAGAGGGGCTACCGAATCCTATTGTTCATGAGCAAGAACTGTACTTAAGTGTGGTCCTGAATCAATCAGTGAGTTCCGTATTTGGTCATTTTATACAAACCAAGCCATCCTTGCTGATTTCGCGTGAAACGCTACAAGAATTAAATCTCAAGGTGAATGTACCGGATGCGGTTGATCATTCAGGCTTTGTTGCATTAAGCGATATTCAGGGTTTGACTTATCACTATCATGCTGCGGAACAACAAATTGAACTCAGTGTTCCTGCCGAAATTCTCCAGACGCAGACGACCTCGGGTTTTATTCAGATTCCCGCAGCAAAAGTGAATCCAGAACAGATCAAACCCGGACTGCTATTTAATTATGATCTTTATACACAGGCGACTGAAGATCTCTGGTCTTTAAGTGGCTGGAATGAGTTGCGCCTGTTCGGTGTGGGGACTGGAAATATTTTGAGTATTTCAGCCAATCATGCCTATACCAAGAGTCAAGCTGCAGATGACCTTTCAAGTCAAATTTTAGATAGCTATTGGCAAAAAGATTTTGCAGATCGAAGCATTAGTCTCATTGTTGGGGATAGTCAGTCACGCGCCTTGGACTGGACTCGTTCTACTCGGATCTCTGGGTTAAAGATTGCCAAAAATTTTAATTTGCAACCTTATCAGGTCACGTCACCACTCGCATCGTTTAAAGGTTCTGTCCTTGTACCATCAACGGTCGATTTATTAATTAACGGGATTCAGCAGAGTAGCAGTGAAGTTTTACCTGGACAGTTTGATATACAAGCGGCACCATCCATTTCAGGGGCAGGCAATGCTCAGCTTGTAATTACTGATTTAAACGGTCAGCAACGTGTGGTGAATTTTTCTTTATTTGGTACTACACAATTATTGCAGCAAGGACTGACTGACTGGGAGCTAAATTTAGGCGTCAATAAACTCGATTATGCTGTAAAGTCATTTAGTTATGGTAATGAACCTGTGGCTAACGCAACCTATAGATTTGGCTTAAGCAATAATACAACTTTAGAAAGCCATGCTGAATACTCTAGTGACGTGGCTTTGGCTGGTTTAGGCTGGGTGCATCGTTTACCGAATACGTGGGGATTATTAAATGGTTCTTATAGTTACAGCGAACTTGAACAACAAGCTGGGCAATCTTTTTCGATTGGGTATGAGTGGAATAATCCCATTTTTAATATTTCATTGCGTCACCAGCAAACCGATGGAGCTTTTGGTGATTTGGCCAGCGCACAGGGTTATGATTATATCAAACGTTCTGATCATGCTTTTTTGGGGGTTAATACCGATTTTGGTCAATTCGGTGGTAGCTATATTGCGCAAAAATATCAAAATACCGAAAATGAATACTTGGTCTTTAATTGGTCCTATTATTTTCCTTCAAAAAAATATCTAACTTTTAATACCACCCGTAACTTGAATGATCAAGAAAACACGTTCTTTTTGTCTTTGAATATTCCACTGGATCGTCAGCGTAATGCAACATTGAATGCACAAAAAGATACCGAGCGAAATAAGTTATCCGCCAATATCCGGAAGTCAGCTTTGCAAGATCAGGATGATTGGGGCTGGCAAAGTAATATTGAATATAGTGATGATGAGAATTACAGCTTACAAGGTCAGATTCAGCGCGAAACTCAAGTGGGTGAGTGGGATGCAGGTTTTCAAACGGCAAAAATTAATGCCGAAGACTATACCACCTTGGTCGGCTCAGCACGCGGCAGTGTAGTGATGATGGAAAAATCAATTTTTCCAATGCGTCAGTCCTTAAACTCATTTGCTGTAGTGTCAACCGAAGGTGTGGCAGATATTCCTGTTCGCTTGGAAAATCGAGTGGTGGGTAAAACCAATCGCAGAGGATTATTATTGATTGATGCTTTAAATCCTTATCAGCATAATGATATTTCAATTGATACTCTAGATTTGCCTTTAGAATACAAGATTGAAACCACCCGTATTGATGCCGTCCCTTATAACGCCAGTGGTGTTGTGATTAATTTTCCAGTTTATAAAATCAGATCCATTCAGTTGATTGCACTGGACTCATCGGCAAAAGCATTGAAAATGGGGAGTCGGGTATGGGTGCAAGATTCACCACCAGATTTAGAGCATGTTGAAACAACAATTGTGGGACGTGAAGGGATGATTTATCTAGAGAATCCGACTTCAAACCAACTTTATGTAGAGCAGGATGGTGCTATTTGTCAGCTCAAGTTGCCAGATTTTCAACATCAATACGGTTTTCTCGATTTAGGGAGTCTGCAGTGTCGTTAGTCATATGTTTGAAGAGAAAATCTATGTATTTATTGACGCTGTATTTCAGCATAGCGCAAATCATTATTATTGGTGCGTTATTCTGGAGTCAGTCAGCTCAAGCATTAGGGAATAGAAGTTGTGAGTTATCTGGTCCAGATCTTAATTTTGGTTCTGTTTCGACTACAGGGAAAACAAGCTATATCAATTGGCAGGTCACTTGCCATTTAAGCGGTATCAAGCAAACGGTGAATGTAGCCTTATGTCCTTATATTACAGCTGGAAGTTTGGGCAATGTGAATAATCGTCGATGGATGATTAACGAATCAACTTGGCCACCCAGCTATTTATCTTATAATTTATTTTATGATCCTGCATTGACCCAGAAAATTGATACAAAGGCAGATATAGCATCGTTAAAATGTAGCTATGAAACAATAGGACCTAAAGATAATAATAAAACATTCAATCTTCCTATTTATGGGTTTGTTTATGCTGCACAGAATGTAACGGCAGGTTTTTTTGATAATCGTGGCAATACCCAAATTGTTTTACTTTATGCTTTTGATGATGAAAAAAAACCAACAGCAGAAGATGTGCTGGCTAATTCTAGGTATCCAGCCACGAATAGTTTCCGAGTGGTGAGTAATTATGAGAATAGCTGTAACCTGATTTCTGCATCGGATTTAAATTTTGGTCAAATCAATGATTTTTCTAAAGCGGTAACCAGTAGTACACGTGTCACTTTGTCTTGCCCACTTAATACAAACTGGAAGGTTGGGTTAGATCAAGGTTTAAATTATGACGGAACTACACGTCGTATGCGCAATGGAGCTGACTATATCGGCTATGAGCTTTATCAAGATGCAGGCTATCGTCAGCCTTGGAACACTACCGATGCCTCTCAGGGTACAGGTACGAATGGTACTCAAATTATTCAGATCTATGGCAAAGTACCCCAAAGCGCAGTTGTCGTTCCACCTGGGGAATACCAAGATACGATTACCATTACCTTAACCTATTAATAGGTAATAACAGCCGTGACTTTGTCGGTATAGGTTCCTGCCGGGACATTGGTATCCCTTTGATCAATGCTTCCCCAAACAGGAACTTTCTGGATTTTTCCTGTACCAGTATCGCGGTAGCTGTTTTGGTTGTCACTGCCCCAAGGGTTTGTGCGGCTAGCATCTTGATATAAAACATAGGGAATACTAACCGTACTGCTGTCGGCTGCCATCATTTTTCTTTGGCTTTGCAAGGCAATATTATAAGGTGTGCCTTGCGTGCAGGTAATAGCAAGCTGAGTATTCTGCATACTTGCTTTAGCTGAGCGATTCACTGTACCAAAATCAAGAGCTGTACCATCGGCAGTGGTGATGTTGCACATCTCTTTAATGGTAATGCTAACATTAAACGAGGTTGAATCTTGCTGGGCAGCATAGACGATAAACGACGCTGCCATTAATGAACCCGCAAAAAGTACCGAATAATATAATTTCATGAAGTGTTTAGGTGTTTATGACTCTTAGTTTTAGTTCAGCATACCTGATTTTTATGAACGATTCTTTTCCTAAATTTAATGATTGTTCAAATTCTAATAGATTAATAATTTATTTTATCGATGCGAGTTATGCTCGGGCACTAAATGCTATGCCTGTGCAAAAGTATTATCCTATATAATATTTCACTGACCATATTTACACTCACAACGGAATAGCAGTGAACGCAGTCAATGAAAGTGATCTGGAATTAACAGACGATGAAATGCATTTATATAGCCGACAGATTTTACTCGAAGGTTGGGATATTACTGCACAAGAAAAATTAAAATTAGCCAATGTCTTGATTGTGGGGTGCGGTGGAATTGGTTGTGCGACGGCTGAATTGTTAGCACGTGCAGGGGTGGGAAAAATTACGCTGATCGATGCAGACCTCATTGAGGTGAGTAATTTACAGCGTCAAATTGCTTTTACTCAAGCCGATTTAGGGTGTTATAAAGCCGAAATTTTGGCGAAACGACTGAGTCAAATTAATCCTTATATTGCTGTTGAATACCATATAGCCAAATTGGATGAAAATAACGCTCAACAACTGATTGCAGCACAGGACTTGGTTTTGGATGGCTGTGATAATTTTAGCACGCGTTATTTGGTCAATCAGGTGTGCAAACAGTTCAATATTACTTTAATTAGTGCATCGGCCATAGGTTTTCAAGGCCAGCTATTTATGGTGGAAGCCGATTCTGCTTGCTATCAATGTCTGTTTCCGAAAGAGCAGCATGTTAATGAAAGTCTGCGATGTGCGGATTCAGGTGTCCTTTCGACGACTCCGAATGTCATGGCAAGTTTGCAGGCACATCATGCATTACTATATTTAGGGCTGAATCGGACCCCACTGCTACAAAAACTGTTGTTGTGGGATGGTTTAAGCATGAAACAGCGGATTTTATCCTTTGAGCAAGACCTAAATTGTCCAGACTGTCAGGCAAGATCAACCTTAACCCCTTAATTATTTGCTAAACTCTGAATATGCTCTTTTGACCACCTTCAAATATGATGAAAAATAATATCTGGCTGGATGGACTGCGTTCAGTTGCCCGTATGGGTGAAACAGCAGTCGTTGCTGCAAAAGCAGGTTTTAAATACGCGACTGAAAAGCCGAGTAATGCCAAGTTAATGCGTGAAACTTTTGAGGATTTAGGCTCAACTTATATTAAATTGGGGCAGTTTATTGCCAGCACGCCGTCCTTATTTCCGCGTGAATTTGTTGAAGAGTTTCAGGGGTGTCTAGATCAGACTCCGTCATTACCCTTTACCTATGTACAACAAGTTTTAGCCTCTGAATTTGCAGGACGGAATTTAGATGAAATCTTTGCGTCTATTGAGGAAAAGCCTTTAGCTTCTGCATCCATTGCGCAAGTCCATGCTGCGAAACTGGTCACGGGTGAAGACGTTGTGCTGAAAATTCAGAAACCTGGTGTAGAAACCATTCTCTATACCGACTTGAATGTATTGCACTGGGCCACCAAAATTTTGGAAAAAGCAGTACCCAAAGTGAAGTTTGCTTCTTTGGCTGATATTGTAGATGAAATTAAAACGCGTATGGTGCGTGAAGTTGATTTTATTGAAGAGGCGCAAAATATTGATGATTTTGTAAATTATTTAAATATTACGCAAAATAAGGCTGCAACAGCGCCGAAAGTCTATCATCAATATTCGACGCGCCGTGTGCTTACCATGCAGCGACTGTTTGGTGTGCCATTAACCGACTTTGAAGTTGTAAAAAAATATGCCAAAGACCCGTCACAGGTGTTGATCACGGCCATGAATACATGGTTTGGTAGCTTGATGATGTGTAAGAGTTTCCATGCCGATTTGCATGCCGGAAATTTAATGCTGCTAGAAGATGGTCGCATTGGTTTTATCGACTTTGGAATTGTGGGGCAATTGAATCCTGAAGTTTGGACAGCCTGTATGGCATTTATGGATGCTTTGCAGCGCACAGATTATACCCTCATGGCTGAAAATATGCTGAAAATGGGCATGACCGATGTCGCTGTTGATACCAAGGTTTTGGCAGCTGATCTGGAACGCTTATTTAGCGGTGTATTACTGGCTGATCCACAAGAAATTTTAAGTTCAAATCCTGCGGATCTAAATGACGTGATGATGGATATGGTTGCCGTTGGTGAACGTCATGGTATCCGCTTCCCGCGTGATTTCGCGCTCTTGTTTAAGCAAATGCTATATTTCGATCGTTTTATGCGCGTCCTTGCGCCTTATACCGATATTTATGCAGACCAGCGTTTACAAATGGTGCAAACTATCGATCCGAATTTGATGTTAAAAAATTAAACCTCAAATTTTCTTGATCAGTTCATGGCTTTAGGCCGAGTTTTTTAAGCCATGAACCATCTGAAATTTAAGAGTCAGGTTATGGATGCAATTGTAATTGAAGGTCTAAAGGTCAATACGGTTATTGGCTGTTTTAATTGGGAAAGACAAATTGTTCAACCCTTAATGTTGGATTTGATCATTCAAACTGATTTAGAGGCTGCAGCCAATTCTGATGAATTAGACGACACTTTAAACTATGCTGAAATCTGCAGCATTTCTGCCAGCGTCATTCAAAAAGCTCAACCAAAATTAATCGAACATGCTGCAAAATTGGTACTCAATGCGCTTTTTACTACCTATCCAGTGATAGAATCGATTAAAATTACGATTCGTAAGCCTGCCATCATTGCAGAAGCAAATTCTGTAGGAATTCGTCTTGAACGCCACCGACACGATTTTCGCCTTAGCACTGGCGAGTAACCTCAATCCTCAGCACAATTTTCAATATGCACATCAACGCATTTGTGAACTTGGCTCAGTTGAATTCTCCAATATTTATATTATTCCTTGTCGGGATGGTGTAGGGGAAGACTATTGGAATGCGGCTTGTTTATTACGTTCATCACATCAACCCGAACACATTATTGAATGCTTAAAACAGTGGGAAGCCGCATCAGGTCGTGTACGTCCTTCGCACCAGATCTCACTTGATGTTGATTTGATTGCTTGGGGTGAATCTTTGCAGCAGATGCAGTTTAATCCCAAAAAAATGCCGCTTGCACTTGATGTCAAAATCCCGATGTCGGATCTGTGGTCACATCCTTTATTTATCCATCCCGAACAGCATTTTCCTATTGTGCAATGCCAAGAAGTCATTAACATATAAAAACGAGTTGGTTCGCTTTGCTGTTTTAAAATATACAAGACAGTCGCTTTAAGAGACGCTTTACTCATGAAAATTCGAATTTATATAACCGCACTCTTAAGCCTTTTGGCCGTAGGTTGTAGTTCCAACGCACCAGTCGATAACACAGGAACCACACAGCCGACCATTCCCTCTACAGAGATGAGCAGCGATGCTGAGACCTTATTACCAGCTTTGAAACAAGCTGTTTATCTGTATATTCAGGAACAAGCGTTGTATCAATATGCATTTGTGGATTTAAATCGAGATGGTTTACAAGATGCAGTGGTATTGTTGAGAGGAGCGAACTGGTGTGGTACAGGTGGCTGTACGCTCTTGGTTTTTCAGGGAATGAGTGGAAACAGGTTCCAACCATTGAGTAAAATGACGGTTTCGGATGTACCCGTCTATGCCTTAAATACACAAACCCAAGGTTGGTCGGATTTATCGGTCTACACTAGAGGTTTGGGACAAGTCATTTTGCAATTTAATGGACAAACTTATCCAAGTAACCCTTCATTACAGCCAAAATATACCGGTAATTTACAACAGTCAGGCAATAAAGTTTTAATTCAATAGAAAATCTCTCTAATAAAAAAGCAGTGTATGTCACACTGCTTTTTTTATGTAATGCACCCTGCGATGATTAAATATAGTAACTGGTTTTGGTCATTAGCTTGGAAATAGCGGTCATGGTCATTTTGACTGGTAAAGGCAAATCTACGCCACCTGCATTCAGCGCTGTATCACGATGATGTAATTCATCTTCATTCATTTGCTCGAGAATTTTACGGGAACGATTATCCTGAGCAGGCAGTTGGCTAATATGATGCTGTAAATGCAAGCTGACCTGACGCTCAGTTTCAGCCACAAAACCTAGGCTGTATTTATCACCGGCAATGCCCGCAATGGCACCCATACCAAAAGACAATCCATACCAAATAGGGTTGAACACACTGGTATGACTATCGAGCTCTTTTAGGCGATCTTCACACCACGCTAAATGATCTTGTTCTTCAATCGCAGCTTGTTCCATTTCGCGTCGAACATTGGGAAGTTTGGCCGTAAGAGCCTGACCATGATAAAGCGCTTGAGCACAGACTTCACCACTATGATTGACCCGCATTAAGCCTGCCACATGACGAGCTTCACTCACCGCCAAATGAGTTTCTTCTGGAGAAGCCGGATTTTCACGTTGCGCTACTGTAGTACCAGGCACTAAACTGCGCAAGGCTTGGTCAAATGAGTGAATGAGCTTATCAATACCAGTGTAGTGACGCATAGGTTATTCCTCTAAAGAAACTTGGGTATTTTGCAGTAAAGGTTTTAGGCGCACTAAAAGCCAAATACTAAACAAAGCGCTAAGAACAGCTGTAATACAGAAAAGTATTTTAATATCAATTTTTAAGACACTTAAGATAATAATTGAAAAAATTGCAGAACTGACCATAAACACAGCATTTAAAATATTGTTGGCAGCAACCACCCGTGCACGGTGTGAGCGTGGAGAATAGGCCTGCATCATGGCATAGAGCGGAACAATATAAAAACCGCCACTGATTCCAAGCAACGTGACAGCCAACATCACATGATAATAACTCCAACCTTGATGGAAAACGTCTGCTAAATGTAAGAGTTCACCCGTGCGTACTGGCACAAAGGATAAACTGGCGGCCAAATATAATGCAAACACGGTTAATCCTATTGCCCCAATTGGCACCATTTTGAGATTGACTTTGCTTCCACCAAGTCTGCGACAGAGTAATGAACCAATTCCAATACCGACAGAGAAAAAAGTCAGCAGCAGACTGACGACGTTTTCCGAAGCATGTAAATTTTGTTGGGTGAGTTGAGGGATTTGTGTCAGATAGGTGGCGCCATAAAACCAATACCAAGAATTTCCCAATAAGACTAAGTAAATTAAGGGAATACTTCTGGCATATCTTAAGGTTTCAAAACTGGTTCTCAAAAAATTCCAATCGACTTTGATGTCAGGCGAAGTCACATTTTGTTTTAAAATAAAACGACTGGCGATAAAGCCGAGTATCGCAATTGTCACAATCGTGATGCTGATCCAGAGTAAGTTCCCTTCTGATGCGGAAATTACCGCTCCACCCAAAATCATACCAATTAAAATGGCCATGGATGTGCCAGACTGAAATAAGGCATTTCCCGACATCAATTCATTGGGTTTTAGAATCTCGGGCAAAATTGCATATTTAATCGGGCCAAAGAAGGTGGAGTGCGTGCCCATTAAAAATAAGGCCAGCAACAAAAGCCATAAATGTCCAAGTAAAAAGCCGGCACTACCAATCAGCATAATGATAATTTCTAGCACTTTAATGCCTTGAACCAAGCGTGCACGTTCATATTTATCGGCAATTTGCCCAGCAGTGGCTGAAAAAATGAAATAAGGCAGAATAAACAGCAAGGCCGCCAGATTATTCAAGGTGCTCACATCGGCATTTTGCTGGTTAATCCAGCCATATGTAATGACGAGTAATAAGGCTTGTTTATAGACATTGTCATTCAATGCGCCAAAAAACTGAGTCGCAAACATCGGTAAAAAACGACGTGAGCTTAAAAGATGTTCTTTTTTTTCCATGACAATGTGAACTTCATAAAGTTTTATTAAGAAATGTGAGCATCTGGTAAAATAGCAAAGAAAATCATGTATGATATTTTAATCCTATGCTGTGGTGAAAAATCAATAAAATTGAGTTCTTTGGCCAGTATAATTTTTAAACTTTCCACTATAAATACGAAGGGCTACAGAATAGACCCATCATGAGTTTAGAGTATTCTATGCTTGTTAAGATCAATTTTAAAAAGTCACCACTGACATTGAGTGTGAACTCGATCATGCAGTGGAATCATACCAACAAAAGATTGTGTTTGAGTGCTTTTTTAATATTTTTTGCCCATTATAGCTTCGCGCAAGAAGTGGATGCCGTTTCCGCAGAAAGTGCCACGGTGAGCAGTATCAATCAAGCAGCACAAGATGAATTGAACGCGCAAATACAAGCAGATGCACAAAATTTAAGTCGCGCGCAACAAGCGGAAAAAATTGAAAACTCCAAAAATACCGACCCTGCATTAGATAGTTATGCCATGCTGCAATATCAAGAGCAGCATAGCAATGAAATAGAGGTATTTAAGCCGATCACGTTTGATGAGCTTGCAGAGCTGCCAGTCGCACCTGTGGATCAGGAGATGGCAAACGAAATTTATAATGTTGCCAATGAAGCAAAAGCCGAAGCGGAAAAATATCGTGCAGGTCAAACCCAAGACATGGTGGTGGCAAATCCGACTCCGCAAGAGCTCACTGAAATTAATCAGGCTCCTGTAAATGTTGATCAGTTAATGTCTAGCATTCATGCGGACAGTAAAATTGTGGTTGAAGCAAATGAATCGGGCAAAACGCTGGCTGAGTTAGGGCTTGAAACTGAAACCAATGTGGAAGAGGAAAAAGGATTTTTTAAACGTTGGTATTATAAATTACGACCATCCAAAAATGATTTAGAAGTAGCTAAAGTACCTCGTATTAAAGCTGATGTTGTCATGGTTCAAGCTACCAATACCAATCCTGATTTACCCGAAAAAGAATATCAGCAGGCGATTACCAATTTAAAAAATAATGTGAACGCCAAGCTTTCGAGTTTTACCCAAGAGTCTTATGGTGATTTTAATGCGGCCTTACCACAATTACGGAGTTTGGCAACGCTAGCAGCACAGGCTGTCGGTTTTTATCAAGCCGAATTTAAATTTGAAAAAACCAGTGAAAGCAAAGTTACGGTTTATATTAAGCCCAATATGCCAGTCTTGGTTGAAGAACAAAATATTGAATTTTCAGGCGCTGGTGCTAATCGCCCTCAATTTCAAGTGATTAGTGTTTTACCAGATTTGGATATTGGTGATGTATTGAATCATGGCTTATATGAGCAAACCAAACAACGCATATTAGAAGCGGCTGGTAACAACGGTTTTTTTGATGCCTATTGGCGGTTACATGATGTAAAAGTCGCTCAGCCGCAAAATACCGCGGATATTAATCTTCGTTTTGAAACGGGTGAACGCTACAAACTGGCAGGTGCAGAATTCCGTATGAGTGATCCTTCCAAGCCATTTCCGCTGGACATGGATATCTTAAGGATGATGGTACCTTGGGAAGATGGCGCAGATTACACCTTATGGCGTGTGAATACCTTAGCCAATAACCTAACTAACTCAAGGTATTTTAATTACACCTTGGTGGATGCGGTAAAACCAGATCCTGTGATAATCCCCCTAGAATTGCCACCTGATTTGCAGGAATTGGTCGATCAGGAGAAGCTGGCTGAAAGTGATTTACAGGTACAAAATCAACAAGAGCTGAATGCGGCTAAAGAAGTGACGCAATCGGTGGTCAATGAAGATCAATTTGCTGGTACGGAAGATCAGGAACAGGACTCAGAAGTTCAAATTCAACGTGCTGCGCAGAATGCTCGCTTGGAAGAGGAAGAGCGCCTCAAGCTACAGGCCCGTGAAGAGCTTAAAGTCCCTGTGATCGTTACTTTAAATGCAGATCGCTTAAATAGTGCGGAAATTGGTGCCGGTTGGGGGTCTGACACGGGACCTCGTTTAAGAACCACTTATCGTCGCTCGATTGTCAATTCGCGCGGGCATTCTTTTGATGCAAACTTAGAGTTGTCGCAAATTCGTCAAGCGGTAGATGGTCGCTATAACATTCCTTATAACCATCCATTAAATGACTATATTAGTTTGGTCGGTGGTTATGAACGTGAAGAACGTGATGATGTGGCCAAAGGGAATGGGTTAACGATTGAATCCGCCGTGATTGGTGGTGACCGAATTATTAAAAAACCAATGGGGAATTGGCAACATACCTTCGGTGTACGTTATCGACTGGATCGTTTAACCCAAGAAGGTGTTGTAAATGAAAACGATATTCCTGATGCGTTCTTAGCCAGCTCGGATACTGAACAACAGTCTTTATTGTTGGGCTATGAGGCTTCACGGGTCGATATGGATAGACGTGTCAATCCAACCCAGGGCTTTAGGCAAATTTATAAAGTTGAATTGGGGAGTGAGGCTTTACTCTCAGATGCAGATATGGCGATATTAAATGCCGGTTGGCGTTTTATCTATTCACTGGGTGACGAGAATAATCATCAATTGATTGGTCGCAGTGATTTGGGCTATATCGTGACGGAAGATTTTAATAAAATTCCTTATAACTTGCGTTTTTTTGCAGGCGGGGACCAGTCGATTCGTGGCTTTGATTATAAGAATTTATCTCCAGAGGTTGATGGTTATAAAGTCGGGGGACAAGCTTTAGCTGTCGGCTCATTGGAATACAATTATCAATTTAAAGAAGGTTGGCGTGCAGCAGTCTTTAGTGATTTTGGTAATGCATATGATAAAGATTTTAGTAATGATACCGAATATAGTGTGGGTTTAGGGGTACGTTGGGAATCTCCGATTGGACCACTGCGTATTGATGTTGCTTCAGGCATATCGGATGAAGGTCACCCGATTCGTTTGCATTTCTTTATTGGTTCACCACTTTAAAATTTAGACTTTATTTGTACTTGAGAAGGTTATGGCTGAAGTAGAACAGCAAAAACAAGAGTTACCTGAAGCACCGACACCTAAAAAACGCCGCGTTTTTAGGAGTGTGATCTTAACGCTGTTCATTCTTATCGTTTTGTTAGTTTCAGCTTTTGCCATCATGTTTTCGACAGATAAAGGCAGTAAGTTTTTATTAAACCGTGTACTTGAACGTCAGCATGTTATTCATTATGAATATGAAGGCGGTAATCTTTTAAAAGGAATTATTCTTAAAAATGTTAAGGTGACGCTGGCAGCGGTAGATGTAAAAATTGACCGTGCAGATGTGACTCTGGGTTGGCGTGCCTTAGTGCATAAAGAAATCCATTTATACAGTGCTGATGTGCGTAATTTGCAAATCATTACCAAATTACCGCCAAGTGATAAGCCATTCGCATTCAAAGAAATTAAGCTGCCATTCACGTTGCGTCTAGATCATGCAGACGTCGATCATCTATTAATAAAAACCCATGCAGCGTCGGTCAATTTTAACGATATTGTGCTGAATGAAGCCCTTTGGTCAAACACCAAATTAGAATTTAAAGACTCTAAAGTGGATATGGGTTATTTATCTATCCGTAATGCTGCTGGTGATATGGATTTCCATGGGAATTACCCGTTGAATGCAAAGGCCTTGGTTAATATTCCTGCACTGAATCATAGTTTGCAAGTTCGAGATATTCATGTGGTGGCTAAGGGGAGTTTAGACACCATTAGTGCTGGTTTCGCGACCAATACACCAGATTTATTGTCGGGCTGGGGTGTGGTTCATCCTGTACGGAGTCATGTCCCTATGTTTGGCCAATTACAATTTAAGAATTATCACTGGCCATTACTCACTGAGCAGAAATTATTTACTCAAGCAGGAGCTTTACATTTTAAAGGCAATATCCAACGCTTAAATTTAGGTTTATCTACCGATTTAACAGGGCAGAATATTCCCAAAGGTAAATATACGGCAGTGATGCATACCGATTTAATTCATCAACTCAATATTGATCAATTTAATGGTCAGGTGATGAAGGGGACGGTCACAGCAAAAGGACTGGTAAGTTGGCAAAAGCATGTACATTGGGATGTACAAGGTCGTCTTAATAAAATTGATCCGAACGATAAGTTGATTCCGCAAGTGGTGAAAGATTTCTTGCCACCAAGCTTGGATGCCAAAATTGCTTCGACCGGTCGTTTGGAGAAAGGGCTACATCTCACTGGTTTGGTTGATTTTGATCAGTATGAAACATGGAATCTGAAACTGAATCAAGATGAAGCCAAAGCGAAACAACCATCGCCGTTGCTGCTGGATATCGCATGGAAGGATATTGACCGCGCGATGCCTTATATTGGTTGGTTGAAAAGTGACTCAGGGGATGTACAGCTGCGTTTACTAGAGGGTCAGCAAAATATTCTGGTATCCACTCAGGTCGGGTTGCATGAAAGTGCTTTACTACCTGAAGGGGCTTATAAGGCACAATTAGAACTGAAAAAGAATGTCTTGAAAGTTCCAAGTTTTAGCTATGTTGCGCAGAAAGGAAGTCTTACAGGTCAAGCCAATGTGATCTTGCCGACTGAAAAGGCCCAATTAAAATGGGATGCAAAACTTAATGCAAAGGATTTTAATCCGCAAACGGTTGTTGCGGCAGCCCCGGTAGATTTGGTCAATGGACAAGTCTTAGCCAGTGGTTATGCCAAGCCAAATCAACATATTATTGAGCTCAAGTCAGTTAACTTGACAGGGCATATGCCACAGCAAGCTCAGCAAGAGTCTGTGCAATTAACAGGTAAAAGTACTATTGCCGTTTTATTCCATGACCCGAAATCGGGAGGTGGTTTTAAAAGCTTTGCAGTCAATTATGATGGCGCCTTGAAGTCGAGTAAAGTTAAAGAAAGCAATGGTTTATTAAAAATTAAAATTTCTGGCACACCTCAGTTGTTAAAAATTGCTGAATTCCAGCATGATGGCGCTGCAGGAAAAATTCAGGCCAATGGCAAAATTGATTTAAGCAAGGGGATTGGCTGGAATATCAAAGCATCGTTAATTCATTTTAAGCCGCAATATTTTGTGTCATTACTGCGGGGCGAGCTGTCGGGCAACATCCAAACGGAAGGGTTCTGGTCGGAAACCTTAAAACGAATTAATATTCAGAAGCTGAATGTTGCTGGTTATCTCAATAATAAACCAGTGCGTGGTACAGGTAACTTGGCGCTGGTCTTTAATAACAACCAGAAAGGCTTTTTGCCACAACAATTTGAAGCCAATAACTTGTTTATGGCTTATGCACAAAATCAGATTCAAGCCACGGGTAATGCTCAAAACTTAAGAATTAAAGTGAATGCCCCTGCCTTGTATGAGATCTACAGTGGATTACGGGGTCGTGCTTATGGCTATTTAAATGTGCAGTCTCAGCCGCGGTTACAAGCTACGGCTAATCTGGCAGTGGATGATTTCCGATTCGGAAATTTATTAAGTATGCGTAAGTTACGTATACAAGGACAGTTGCCAACTGCTGAAACGACCCCAACTTTGCTGAAAGCGGAAATGAATAATTTACGCAGTGGCAATCGTGAAATTGAAAATGGCATTGTGACTTTGGCGGGAACGCGTAAAGCACATGTATTAAGAGTACAAGCCAATAACCGTCTTAGTCAGTTTTATGTGCAACTTGCAGGTGGTTTCAATGGTCAAAATTCTTGGTTGGGGCAAATTCAAAAGGGTGATTTTGACTCGCTGCGGGTGCGTTTGGTACAACGTCAAAATGCTTCAGTGGTCTATAATCAAAACACTGCAGAGCTGTTTGTAGGGGCACATTGTTGGGCGAGTCAACAGAGTCAGCTCTGTTTCGATCAGCCAATACGCATCAGCAAAGCCAAAGGCAATATTTCCTTTGTCACGAAAAATTTGGATTTAAACGATTTTGCAGCATTTATGCCAGAGGGATTGGCCATTACAGGTAAAGTCAACGGCTATGCTAAAGCGGCATGGGCGCAAGGCACTAAACCTAAAATTGACGCACGTTTGGTCACGCGGCAAGGTGTTATTGGAATTGCAGCCGAAGATCCTCAAGATATCGGTTCTACTTTACGATATGACGAGATTTCGGTCATTGCGAAAAGTGTGCCGCAAGGTCTGCAAATGCGCTTTGACGTGAAAACACCTGAAATTGGTACGGGTTATGCCAACGTTATTATTGACCCGTATAAACCCAATAAACCGATGCAAGGTGAAATTGCCTTTGATGAGGTGCAACTCAAAGTATTTAAACCCTTTATTCAAGATATCCGTACATTAAGTGGGACATTGTCCTTTGCAGGGAAGATCGGTGGTCAGCTTACTGCACCGCGCTTAACTGGTGAAATGCGTTTAAAAGATGGCGCGATCAGTATGATTTCACTGCCAGTAAACTTGAGCAATATTCAAGTGTACTCATCGATTCAGAGTGATCACGCAACGATTAATGGCGCGTTTAATAGTGGGCAAGGTGTGGGTTTGCTCACAGGAAATGTCGACTGGCGAGGCGAACCGCGTATTCAGTTACATTTAAAAGGCGACAACTTGTTAATTCGCCAAGCACCACTCATTACCGCGTTAGTCACACCAGATTTTAGTCTAGATGTCACACCTTTCCAGAAAAAACTGGTGTTAAAAGGTGAAGTAAATGTACCGCGTGCTTTGATTTCAATGCCAGAGTCTTCTGCGCCTGTTGTGAATGTTTCCTCGGATGTCAGAATTGTGCATGAAGGACAAGACCAGTTGGCCATTCTTAAATCGGCACGACCTTGGGACATTAAAGCAGATGTCTTGATCAACTTAGGTAATCAGGTGGTATTCCAGGGTTTCAATAGTCGAATTCCATTGGTTGGTCGTTTATACCTTTCACAGCGTGGGGTAGAAGCTGCCATGCGTGCCAATGGTGCGATTGGGGTAAGCCAGAAAGTTAAAATTGAAGCCTATGGACAAAGTTTAGATTTAAACCGAGCAATTGCACGTTTTAACGGTCCATTGGCGAATCCGACACTCGACGTAGATACCAATAAAAATGTACAAGGCACGATTGTGGGCGTACGTGTGACTGGTACTGCAAGTAATCCAAATATTCAGGTCTATAACGATGGCGGTTTGTCTGAACAAGAGGCAATGAATGCGATTATTACAGGCCGTATTAATGAAGGTGCGAATAACATTAATCAGTCTGAAACCTTCAAGTCAGATGTCAATAATACGATTGCTGCTGCGGGGATCAGTATGGGCTTAGGTGGCACACGTGCCTTTACCAACCAACTCGGTCGTTCATTTGGACTAAGTGGTTTGGCTTTAGATGCACAAGGAACGGGTGATGACACACAAGTGAGTGTGACAGGCTATATTACACCTGATCTCTATATTCGTTACGGTGTTGGTGTGTTTACGCCAATCAATAAATTGACGCTACGTTACCAAATGAATCAACGGTTATATTTGGAAGCGAGTCAATCTGTCGATCGTGCAATTGATATTTTTTATAACTGGCGCTTTTAATTTCTACGTATTTAATAAAAAGCCATAAATATATGGCTTTTTATTTTGGAATATATTTTTAAATAGGATTTGTTGTTTTAAGTGATATAAAACAGTGGTTTTAGTTTAATTTTTATAGAGCGTGATGAGTGAATATATGTTGAATAGGCTTTTAAAAGATAAAATATAGAAAATTAATTTAAATATAATTTGCTTTATTTATAGCAAGAGAGTATAACTGTCTCACTCAGTTGCGGGGTGGAGCAGTCTGGTAGCTCGTCGGGCTCATAACCCGAAGGTCGTTGGTTCAAATCCAGCCCCCGCTACCAATTTTATTTTTATTTGTGATATAGATTTTCCAGTATATTGAAGTGTAGCAAGTTATTGTATTTTCAAGTTATTAAAAGAAGATTTAAGACCCCTCTTTAAGTTTTTCACAAATGCTCAAACGATGAGTAATTTATATTGAATTTATCAGTAGAATGGCAACAAGCCATTGCAGTTAATGGTCAATTAATTGATGTGCAGTTAATTCCCCTAATGCGAAGCCAAAATACCACATCTGGTTTTGTTGGTGTTGAAGTGGGAAAAATGATCGAACTTAGGTCAGGTGAAAAAATAGACCTGAACTTAGATGGTCGAAGTTTTTATATAGGTTTAAATCAACTTTATAAGTTGATTTAAACAACATATTCTTAACCTTAAATCAGAAAATATTTTTGGTTAAAGAGTTTGGGTAATCTAGTTTTGAAGTTTTAAATATTTAATTGTAAGTCTGCTTTTAATGTCAAAATTTCAAAATTAATTATTTTAATTTTGTTTAATTTAAGCGAATAAATGCTTAATAGGAATTTTTATGTCAAATACTGTGACTGGTACAGTTAAGTGGTTTAATGAAACTAAAGGCTTTGGCTTTATTGCCACTGATTCTGGTGAAGACGTTTTTGCTCATTTCAGCGAAATTGTTAGTAACGGTTTCAAAGTTTTACACGAAGGTCAACGTGTACAATTTACCATTACGCAAGGTAAAAAAGGTTCGCAAGCAAGCGGAATCGTTGCGGTTTAACTTGTATTTTGAGAGAGACTCTCAAAATAGTTGAACAGTAAAAAAAGCTCATCACAAGATGAGCTTTTTTTTGTGTCATAAAACGACATGCGAAATGAATTGCTTTAAAAAATGATGACTTTGCAATGTATGGATGATGTGAGCGAGAAAAAATCTATAAATCAAATGAGATAGAGGCATTAAAACTCGATATGCAGTCATTTCAGCCGATATTGTAGATAGATTTCTTATTTGCCAGAAGTTTGAGTATCATAGGGCGCATAATTGGAGAGTATTCATGAAAAAAGTGTATTTGTTGGCTGTGATGGCAGCACTGGTCGGATGTTCTGAAAAGAAGCCATTGACTCCTGAAGAACAATGGCATGGATACTGTACCAGTATGGGCAATGCGGCTCGTTCAATTATGTTGGATCGTCAAAGTGCGATTGAAAAAGATAAAGCAATTGAACATGCCAAAAAAATTGATGATGAGTTTACCCGAACTTTTATTCTGGACATCATCGAGCAAGTCTATGCGCTTCCTGAGGCAGAAATTAAGCAAGATAAAGATGCTGCAAGAGATAAGATCAAGGCACAGATTACAGAGAAGTGTTTGGTCACACCGCACGATAAATTACCAGAATATAAGCAGTTCTAATCGTTGCTACAGCTATTCTGTGTTTTAGACAGCCTTGCTTGACCATAAGCCTTGTGCGATGCAGCACAAGGCTTATTAATTTTTAAACTTTGAATAAATTAATCAGATTTACCACGCTGTTGGTTGCGCAAGAAAATAGCCTAAGCATTATCAAATTTAACGGCTTAAAATGCATGATCTGTATAGTAAATAGGCGGCTTTTACATAATAATTAAAAACGCATAATAACAATCAAAAGGGGTGTAATATGGAAGTTGTCGCATATCTGAATAATGCTGATCTTTTGTTAGAAGATGAAACTGGATGTGTCGTAATTGGAGGAAGCCATTACCTATTAACACTTGGGGATCGTGTCTTTATTCAACATCCGATTGATAAGGATGCAAAATTGTATGCCGTAAAAATTTCCTTTGTTGGTGCAGCACATATGATGCTGCATGATGATGAAATTCAGATCAAGTTTGAAGGCAGTAAAAGCGCTTTAACAGGCTATTTACAGCAAACAACTGTCCACTAAGGTGGTATGTTCATTTATCACCAAATCAGGCAACATCAAACCTGCCTTTTTTATGCCTGATTCAATTAAATTGTTACTGGGGTAATGTATAACCAATTATGTTGATTTTTTATGTCATTTGAGTGCCATCATTTCGCCATAAAATAATGAGCATCACAAAGAAACACTTTACTTGCATTAACTTTTAACTGGATTTTTAGTAGAATTTTGCTGTCCATATTATCTGTGAAGCTTTGCATAAGCTGGAATTCATAGATAATTTTTTAAAAAAGAGGAATAACACCGTGCTAGAAGCTTACCGCCAACACGTTGAAGAACGTGCCGCACTCGGAGTCCCACCGAAGCCACTTGATGATGCTCAAACAGCTGCATTAGTTGAATTATTAAAAAACCCACCAGCTGGTGAAGAGGCGTATTTAGTCGACTTACTAGAAAACCGTGTTCCAGCGGGTGTTGACCAAGCTGCATATGTAAAAGCTGCTTTCTTAGCTGCGCTTGCAAAAGGTGAAGCGACTTCTCCATTAGTTTCTAAAGAACGTGCGGTTTACTTACTAGGCACTATGCTTGGTGGTTATAACGTAGCACCTCTTGTTGAGCTTTTAGACAATGCTGAATTAGCTGGCTTAGCTGCTGAAGCTTTGAAAAAAACTCTTCTTGTATTTGATGCATTCCATGACGTTGCTGACAAAGCGAAAGCGGGCAATGCAAATGCACAAGCAGTTCTTCAGTCTTGGGCTGATGCTGAATGGTTCACTAGCCGTAAAGATGTTCCTGAAGAAATCAAACTTACTGTATTCAAAGTAACTGGCGAAACCAACACTGATGACTTGTCTCCAGCTCAAGACGCTTGGAGCCGTCCAGATATCCCATTACACGCGAATGCGATGTTGAAAAACGTACGTGATGGCATCAATCCAGAAGTTCCTGGTGAAGTTGGTCCATTGAACCAAATTAAAGACCTTATCGCGAAAGGCAACCAAGTTGCTTACGTAGGTGACGTTGTTGGTACAGGTTCTTCTCGTAAGTCTGCGACTAACTCTGTGCTTTGGTTCTTCGGTGACGAAATCGCGCACATTCCTAACAAAAAAGACGGTGGTTACTGCTTAGGTGGTAAAATTGCGCCGATCTTCTTTAACACGATGGAAGATGCGGGTGCTTTACCTGTAGAGATCGATGTTTCTAACATGAACATGGGTGACGAAGTTACTCTTAAAATCGATCACGCTGCTGCTAAAGTGACTGCATTCAAAAACGGCGAACAAATTGCTGAATCTGAACTTAAAACTCCAGTACTTCTTGACGAAGTTCGTGCTGGTGGTCGTATCAACTTAATCGTTGGTCGTGGTTTGACTGCTAAAGCGCGTGAAGCTTTAGGTCTTGCTCCATCTACATTGTTCCGTACTCCAGTACAACCTGCTGCAACTGGCAAAGGCTTCACTTTAGCTCAGAAGATGGTTGGTCGTGCATGTGGTCTTCCAGAAGGTCAAGGTGTAATTCCTGGTACTTACTGCGAACCTAAGATGACGACTGTAGGTTCTCAAGATACAACTGGTCCTATGACTCGTGACGAGTTAAAAGACTTAGCTTGCTTGGGCTTCTCTGCTGACCTCGTTATGCAGTCTTTCTGTCACACTGCTGCTTATCCAAAGCCAGTTGACGTACAAATGCAACATACGCTTCCTGACTTCATCATGAATCGTGGTGGTGTATCTTTACGTCCAGGTGACGGTATTATCCACTCTTGGTTAAACCGTATGCTTCTTCCAGATACAGTAGGTACTGGTGGTGACTCGCATACTCGTTTCCCAATTGGTATTTCATTCCCAGCGGGTTCTGGTCTTGTAGCGTTCGCTGCAGCAACTGGTGTTATGCCACTTGACATGCCAGAGTCAGTGCTTGTGAAGTTCAAAGGTAAAATGCAGCCTGGTATCACTTTACGTGACCTTGTACATGCGATTCCTTACTATGCAATCAAAGAAGGCGATCTTACTGTTGAGAAAAAAGGTAAGAAAAACATCTTCTCTGGTCGTATCTTAGAAATCGACTTGTCAGAAATGGAAACTGATTTGACTGTTGAACAAGCATTCGAACTTTCTGACGCTTCTGCTGAACGTTCTGCTGCTGGTTGTGCAATCACGCTTTCTGAAGAGAAAGTTGCTGAGTACCTACGTTCTAACATCACTATGCTTAAGTGGATGATTTCACAAGGCTATGGTGATGCGCGTACGATGGCTCGCCGTGTTGAAAACATGGAAAACTGGTTGGCTAACCCATCACTTCTTAAAGCTGATGCTGACGCAGAATACACGAAAGTGTATGAAATTGACCTTGCTGACATCAAAGAACCTATCCTTTGCTGCCCGAATGATCCAGATGATGCAAAACTTCTTTCTGACGTTCAAGGCGACAAAATTGATGAAGTATTCATCGGTTCTTGTATGACGAACATCGGTCACTTCCGCGCAGCTGGTCAGTTACTTGATAAAGTACCAAGCGGTTCATTGTCTACTCGTTTATGGTTGGCTCCACCAACACGTATGGACGAGCATCAATTGATGGAAGAAGGCTTCTATAACATTTATGGTAAAGCTGGCGCACGTACTGAAATGCCTGGTTGTTCATTGTGTATGGGTAACCAAGCACGTGTAGCACCAAACACGACTGTAGTGTCTACTTCTACGCGTAACTTCCCTAACCGTTTAGGTCAAGGTTCTAACGTTTACTTAGCTTCTGCTGAGCTTGCGTCTGTAGCTGCGGTTCTTGGTAAGTTACCAACTCCTGAAGAATACCAACAATATGCTGCGCAAATTGACAGCATGTCTTCAGATATCTACAAGTATTTAAACTTTGACCGTATCGGTGAATATACTGATGCTGCGGATAAAGTAGATACTAAGAAAATTGCTGCTGCTCAGTTAACTTAATTAATTGATAATTAAGTTTTAATGAGTTAAAAATAAGGGCTGATTAATCAGCCCTTATTTTATTAATTAAGAATTTATAGATGCAAAAACTAATTTTTGTTTTAAGAGATCTATCAGTACAACATGATGTAAAAAGCTATCAGTGGGATATTCCTGAAAATTGTCATATTCCAATACCAAGTAGTATTATTACGAATTTTGATCGAAATGTTTACCTAAAAGAGCATCTAAAAGAATGTTTAAACCACAATGATTGTCTGCTAACTTATTATTGGATTATTCAGGAATGGGGTGGTATTGGTTCATTTAAAAGAAACGATGTAAATGATGCTAAGATTATAAATTTTTTATCTGAACTTGATAAAAAGTATCTAACAAAAACCTCTTTTGAGCGTATTTCATCACTTTCTAAAGTAGCTTCTTTTTTGAACCCTAATGATTACGTAATTTATGATTCAAGAGTGATTTACGCTTTGAATTGGCTTCTTTTTAACTATGCACCTCAGGTAGATTTATTTGTACAACCAGTGGGTCGTAATAGTGACTTAATTAAATACGACATGCAGACGATCTTTAGGTTGAGTGGAAAGAAGTATGTTTTTCGTGGTCACAAAAATGCATATCATCAATACTGTGATTTGATGAAAAAACTCTCCATTGAGGTGTATGGAGTAGGAAGTAAGCCATATTTATTAGAAATGCTATTGTTTAGTATTGCACCCAATGTCATTTTGAAAGATATAGAGAAGCGGGTTTTGGTGAAAATTAATTTAGAATCAATTGATTAATATTTTATAATAATATCTTGGGCTAAACCTTACATTCGATTAAATTAAACGTTTAATCTCAACATTGTTACATGATTTCTATAGTTGATTTAAGCGAATGCCCAAACAATCCCGTTTCCTCTGCATAGGTGGATTTCTTAACGGTTCTGCTGTTAAAGACCAAGGTGGCAGCTTTGTCTGTGTCGAAAATGGCAAACAAGTCACTTATCGAAAAATGGAAATTTTCCATCAAGACTCATGGGATCACGACTACTATGTTTGTGAAACAACCACAGACAATCAAGCTAGAAATTGGGTCTATGACATTAAGCCTGATTAATGAATCTGATTGGTTTGTCCAATAAATAGTGTTGTAGCTTAGTCTCTTGAAAATACAGACGTTAAAAAAGCCCCTGATCAAGGGACTTTTTTTTAATGCTGAATGATCTTACCAATAACCCAACATCTTCCACCAAATTCCACCTAAGACTATAAAAATAGCCATATTAATGATGCTCATGGCAAAACCTGCTTTCCACCATTCACCAAGCGTTGTATAGCCTGAACCATAAATAATAGGGGATGTACCTGTCGCATAATGAGTCAGTGTCATCATAATGCTAGAAGCAGCTGCCATAATCAGTGCAAAGAACATTGGAGGAGCACCTAAAGCAATACCTGCAATGTAGAATGCTGAAAACATAGCGGTAATATGTGCAGTAGTACTGGCAAAAATATAGTGGGCGTACATATATGCAAACAATAAAAGCATGGAAGCAGGAACCCAAGTTAAGCCAAGCTGCCCAATACTGGTTTGTAATACACCAGAAAACCATGCAATTAAGCCGAGCTTATTTAAAAAGGTGGCCATCATCACCAGTGCCGCAAACCAAGTCACGGTATCCCATGCACTCTTTTGAGTTAAGACATCATCCCAAGTTAAAACACCAGTAAGTAATAAAAGAGATAAACCGATAAATGCGGTTGTGGTTGGGTCTAATGTCCACATATCACCCAACAGCATTGCAGGAATACCCGCCCAGAGGAGGAGTAGAATTCCAAACACAGCCAGCATAATCATTTCGTGTAAGGTAATGGGTCCCATTTCCTTTAAACGGTCTTTGGCAAACTGAGCCGCATTCGGTGTCTTTTTAATTTCAGGGGGATACATAAAATAAAGTGCAATCGGCATTAAAGCCAAAGCCACAATGCCGGGTAATACCATGGCCAATGCCCAAGTCGTCCAACTTAAGTGAATCTGGTTATTGGTGGCTTTTGCTACAAGTTCAACAACTAAAGGATTGGGCGCTGTAGCGGTAATAAACATAGCCGAGGTGATGGGGTTGGAATGGTAATTGACCAAAGCCAGATATTTACCAATTTTACCCTCTGTGCCTTTTTCAGGGTCGGAGTCAAAACTTGTCGCAATGGAGCGTACGATGGGGTGGATAATTCCACCTCCACGTGCCGTATTACTTGGCGTTACGGGGGCAAGGATCAGTTCAGATAATGCGAGACTGTATCCAATACCAATGGTTCTTTTGCCCCAAACCGCAATAAAGTAATATCCAAGTCGCGCGCCTAAGCCTGTTTTTTGTAATCCTTTTGAGATCATGATTGAGATACCAATTAACCAGATCAGCGGATTGGCAAAACCACTTAATGCATCTTTAATGGCATCACTGGGGTTATCGTTGGTTACTCGGGTGATCGCAACAAGTGCAATGGCAATAATCGAAATTGCCCCAATTGGCATGGCTTTACCAATAATGGCCGCAATTACCCCAATAAACATGGCAAATAGAAGCCATGCATTGGCAGAGACATCTTGTGGAATAGGGATGAAAAACCAAATAATAAGGGTAAGTGATACTGAAATTATGGTGGGTATGAGTTTGAACCCCATTGAAGCGCACTCCAAAAAATATAGTTATTATGTGAATGAATAATGAACAGTGATGATGTCAAAGTCTAGTGCGAGTCACATATTCTCAATAAAAGGCTGATTTTAATTTTGTCCAACCAATAATTGACGTCAATAACAACATAATGCGGCTCAATTCATTTTTTCTTCGTAGCAGTTATATACATTTATTATGAATTTATAGTGTCAAATAGACAATAAAAAGCCCCGCTTTCGCGGGGCTAGTCGTATAGATATTTCTATACTCATATAAGGCTCATCTCATACTGCGCGTATTAAAACATAGATTTACTTAAATTGCAGTAAAAGAGTTTTTAATTATTCGATCAGCATTAAATCAGACGTGGTTGCAGACTTAAGTGGGCGTAGCGCAAAAGTAGATCGTGTATGGCGTATACCTTTAATCGAATACAGTTTCTTTCTTAAAAAACGCTCATAATGCTCGGCATTTTTCACGGCCACTTTAACCAAATAATCGTAATCACCCGTCACTAAATGCGCTTCAATGATTTCAGGAATTTCTGCGAGGGTTTGGCTAAACTGTTCCAAGATTTCATCATCATGTCGTTCTAAAGTAATTTCAATAAAAAATAATTCATTAATACCAATGGCTTTAGGATTAATGTTGGCTGTATAGCCGTCAATAATTTTTAAATTTTCTAAACGCTTAAGTCGAGTCCAGCAGGGTGAGGAAGAAAGTCCAACTTCATCGGCCAGTTGAGCGACGGTCAAGCGCCCATTTTTGCGTAAAGCAGATAAAATTTTTCGATCTATCTTATCTAGTGTGTATTCTGTGCTGTTCAAAAATCATTCCATAGAAGAATCTTCTGTGAAATGTAAATATACTGTATTTCTATGCTGAATTTAGTTAAATATAGCTAAAAAACAGGAAACATTTAGTCAAGTTTATGATTACACTGAATATATAAATCATCATCTAATGGGTTAATGGTGATGATTGAATCAATAGCACCTCTAGGGAAGGGTGACCAAAAGGTGCTATTGGTTCATTTTCTTTATTTTTTTCTATTCCATGTTTGATCAATCAATCAAAATGATCTTTTTGTAGAAGATGATTGATAAAAATACTTAAAAATTTTATGGAATAAGATTGTAGCCTTTATGTAGCTACTGTAATTATTTAAAAGTTGTATTTTCAGTATATCTTATTGATTTCAATGAATAAGTGATTTTATAATTATTTGATTTAAAAGATGATTATTCATCTTTCTGAATAATTAAAAGCAAACTTTACCTAATTTAGGGGATGTCAGAGCTGACAAAGTGTGTTTACAATTGTCAGGTCTATTCAACTCGGATGGAGTTATGAATATTTCAGAAACAATTATAGATTATAAGAAGTTATCACCCGAACATCAGAATCAATATTTAGAACAACTGTTAGCCTTCGATGTTGTTATTTTTCCCGATACTTGCAAACAGGAATTGTATGATTTTATGCATGATGCAGATGCAATATCGGTACAAGTGATTGAATATTTTGATGGTGTGCAGCTGATTGGGTATAACAGTATTTCCATATTAAAACTGAATATTTCCGAAAAAACTATTTTTGTGGTGAATTGCCGAGGTTCTTTTTTACCGAATTATCAACGCGGTAATAAAACTTTAAGCTCCGTAATTAAAATTGCGGTACAGCACAGTATAAAACATCCTTTATTTCCTTTATGGTTCGTCGTAACTGTAATGCAACCTAAAGCCTATGCTTTATTAGCCTCTTGTGCGCAGAACTTCTATCCGCGCAAAGATGCGCAAACACCACAGGATTATTTGGATGTACTGAAGTTAATCGCGGTGAGAAAGTCGGATGTGCAAAAGCGGGGAGAAGATATTTTTGTTCACCCAAGAGTGATTCCTGAAACCACACTGGGTGAAGCGATACAGATTCATGAACAAGCGGATCAACATATCGACTTCTTTATGCAACATACACCTGACTATTTTGATGGTATGGGCATGATGTGTGTCAGTAAGCTGAATACCAAAATGCTAACGGAAGCCGCCATTTTAAATGCGATAGAGCGTGCAGCAAGTTAATAGATGTGAGCATATTCGAATTATGCTCACATCTATTTTTTACCTGTTTATAATTTGAATATCAGCAAGCTCGCTGATGTGGTCGGCAGTCAGGTAATCCAAGGCATCTAAAAATGCCACATTAAATGAGCCGACAGTTTGTGCGGTTTGATACGCCAATTGACCCGCGACGGCAAAATGCACATGTGCCGTGAGGGCAGCAATCGTAACATCGGTAACACTACAATACGCAGCAATTAAAGCCCCCAATGCGCAGCCAGTTGCGGTAACACGGGGCTGTAAAGATGAACCACCATTGACTTGAATAATGCAATTTTCTGCTTTGGATAAAATAAAATCTGACTCACCAGAAATTGCAATACATTCAGTATGTTCTAGTAAAGACCACGCTTGGATATAGACTTCACTACTGGCGATAGTACTGTCGACTCCTTTGCTTTCAACTTGATTGCCAGCTAAAGCACTAATTTCAGATGCATTGCCGCGAATGACAGCGGGATGATATTGAAGAAGTTCATCCGTCATTTCTGAGCGCCAAGGCAAAATGCTGCTATAGCCTACAGGATCGAGCACCCACGGAATCAGAGCTTGTTGAGCTGTTGCGGCAGAAATCTGCATCGCTTGCATTTGTTCCGTGGTTGGTGTCCCCAAGTTAATGCTTAGTGCACCACTAATGCGCGTGAAACTCTCTGCCTCAAAAGGATTATCAATCATGGCGGGAGACGCACCCGTAGCCAGAAGTACATTGGCAACATAGTTGGCTGCGACACTGTTGGTGATACACTGCACCAGAGGTTGTGTGGCACGAAGCTGAGTATGCGCTTCAATAATTTTTTGAAGTAATGGTGCAGTTTGATCCAAGGAGACATCCTGAAAGTCAATTGTAGAAGGGGTTGATTGAGTAGACATAATGTTCACCATTCAACGTGTGAAATAATGGTCCTGATGTTTGCAGTTGCGACAAAATAAAGAAACATATTCTTCCGCATCATAGTCCACAGCTAAATCATTAGAACCACAATACATGCAGCGTTTCACTGAATAAAAATTCAGACGCGGTTCAATCTTTTTCCAAGAGCGCCAAACGGGTTGAAAGAAAATACGCTCATCGTAACCAAGAAATTTAAAAAAAAGAATCTCGCTCATTTTGCTGAGTGGCATATTCGGTAAGCGTGGCAGGGTGGAGGTTTCCCATTTTTCTGCCAAAGCACGTTCACGGTATTGCTGTAAGGTTTTTTTCAGCAAATTAGTATTGATAAAATTTTCATTGCGCGGTTTTAAGGCTTTTTTATCATGCAAATATTCGAGTGCAGTCTGAATTAGATAATAAATTTGCCCTACAGCCAGATGCTCCATTAAGCGGTAACAAAAGCTCTGGAAGCTTTGATTGCCTGCAATCTGGACACCCCAAGACCTACAGTAGTATTGCATGAACTGCACAATTTCTTGATAAAGCACCAAATACAATGCGCTTTTAACTTCATCGGCTTCTTTAAAGGGAATGCCGAGTCGCAAGTTCTCATAAAACCACTGACGTAATTGTTGGGTAATACTGAACAAGCTCGGCTCAGAATAGCCTTCCAAACGCACATTGACATAGTATTCATGTGCTTCTTCGGCAAAGTCTTTGGCAATTAGAATCTGGTCTTTAAGTAATTGCTTGAGCAAGGTACTTTGAAAAAAATAGTTGGGCGTAATGGGCTGGAATTTTATGGCTTCCCAATGAATATATTCATCGTGAGTGCTGTATTCCTGAATTTGATTATCTAAAATGCTTAAGAGAAACAGTTTATGTAAAAAACTCAACTGATTTAATTCAAGCTCAACAATCTCTTTATGCTTAAGTTTCCGTTGTTCTTGTAAGCGCGTTTCTTGTAAGAGTTTTTTTCTTTTAGCGGTACAGCGTTCACAATGGCAAGTCAGTTGACTGTTCTGATAGATACGATGCGCACAATGGCTACATTCATGAAACTGAATGTCCTGATCATATTGTTCAGCTTCCACCCAATACATTGCCGCCTGACAAAGTGGGCAAGTTGTGCTTTCATCTAATTGTTTTTGCAGAATTTGCAGCAGCATAGGAGGTGTCGACAATAAAATAATCTCAATGTGATGATTATACACCCTTTGGCTGAGATGCCGCGTCCAACTGTTGTGCAATTCTGCTGAGCTTTGCTGTAATTTTGAAAAATTATCTTAGTCAATGAAAAGAGCTATCGAAGGATAGCTCTGGATTGTGATTCTAGAATGGGGTGTTAATAGGCTGCTGGGCAGGGTAAGCTTTCGTCATCTTCTCCGAGTTGTTTGGCATTTAATAAGGCTTTGATTTTTTTGGAAGGGAGCTTTTTAATGCCTAAGGCATCATATTGGTTCAGGACACTACTCACCTCATGAGATTGCATTTGAATGCCTTCGCAGCTCATAAACGTGGCAATTACTTTGTGGTCTATGCCTGCACGATCTAGAGTTTGCATGATTTTAATATTTGCAGCGCGTATCACATGTTCTTTAATGTTCATCTTGCACCTCAATTTTTATTTGAACTCATTTTAAAGTGCGCTTTGCACATCTAGAGACAAGCAAAAAACGTGCACAAATTCTAGCCAGTTTAAAAATAAAAGCAGAAAACTGTCATGCTGGCTATGGTTGGGTAACACGTTGTAGGCGAATTTTGGGGGGAATCATGAAATACATTGGAGTTTATGAGGAATCAGTAGTTGATTGACCCTGTACCTTTGTTCATCTGTTAAGTAATTTTGAAAATTGGTGACTTTACCAGATTGCTGGGCGGTGTAGATCACAGCATAAATACGTGCACCTTGCTGAATCACTTCATATTGTCCAGTGTTCTGTTTGCCATTTTTTTCATTGTAAAATATGTGCTGCTCAAAGGGACGACCTTCTGCCATTTCAACTACTTCAGTTTTTATATAGTGCAAGGCGATCGGTTTTAAATACGGGTAATACATCAGTTTCAGGTGGGGAGAATGTTCTGTCGCAGCCACTAAAACAAAATGAGCTGATGTTTCAGACTGTAGGCATTCGAGATATTCAATACTTGGCTCGGCAATTGCAACCGATGCCAAACTTGACAGTCCAATGCTGTAAATCAGGTGTTGTATTTTCATCTTCAGCCGACCTACGCATAACGAGAGGAAAAAGCGTATAAATAAAATACATCTCCTGAAAATTATGCGCAAATATGATTGAAATGCAGAAAATAAACACCCATATTGAAAGGTAAATAAAGGCAAAGATGCTATAGCTGCTGATGTAGTTGCTACAAAGCGGCTGAGCTATTGATGCTGAAAAGACAAATAGGAAATGATATGAATATTGCGGCAAATCCAGTGGTTGAAGCAGACCAGACAGTGTATTTAAAAGACTATCAAAAGCCCGTCTTTCTTGTAGATTCAATCAATTTGGATATTCAGGTGTATTCGGATCATACCAATGTTGATGCCACGCTGGTGATGAAGCGTCAGACTGAAGGTGAGTTGGTATTATTAGGCCGTGACCTCGAACTTAAATCTATCAAGATGAATGGTCAATTGCTCACTGAAAGTGACTATACCTTGGATAGTGAGCAATTGGTGATTCAGCATGCACCAAATGAAGTCATTTTAGACACTTCAGTGGTAATTCATCCAGAATCAAATACCATGCTGGAAGGTTTATATCAGGCGGGTGATCTATTTGTTACCCAGAATGAGCCAGAGGGTTTTCGTAAAATTACGTTTTATCCAGACCGTCCAGACGTTTTGGCGGTCTTTACGACACGTGTAGAAGCAGACAAGAAATACCCAGTACTTTTGGCCAATGGTAACCTTTTAGAAACAGGGGAGACTGGTGAAAACCGTCACTATGCCATTTGGCAAGACCCGACTAAAAAACCAAGTTATCTTTTCGCCTGCGTGATTGGAAATTTGGCGGTATTGAAAGACCGGTATACGACTTCAGAAGGTCGTGACGTTGCCTTAGAAATTTATGCGATTGAGAAAGATATTCCAAAATGCCACATTGCGATGGAAGCCTTGAAGCATTCTATGCGTTGGGATGAGGAACATTATGGCCGTCCATACGATCTCGATAATTATATGATTGTCGCGGTAAGCCAGTTCAATATGGGAGCTATGGAAAATAAAGGCTTAAATATTTTTAATACCTCTTGTGTGCTTGCTGATGAAGAATACACGACCGATGCGGCCATTATGCGTGTGCAGTCGGTGATTGCGCATGAATATTTCCATAACTGGACAGGCAACCGTATTACTTGTCGTGATTGGTTCCAATTGTGTTTAAAAGAAGGTTTGACGGTATTCCGTGATCAATCTTTCTCGGAAGATTTACAGTCAGCAGCAGTACAGCGCATTGATGATGTTGCGGTATTAAAGGCGCATCAATTCCCTGAAGATTCAGGCCCATTGTCGCATCCACCGCGTCCTGACCATTTCGTGGAAATTAATAACTTTTACACAACTACTGTGTATGAGAAAGGTGCGGAAATTAACCGCATGATGTCGACTTTACTCGGCAAAGAAAAATTCCGTCAAGGGACAGATGAATATTTCCGCCGTCATGATGGGCAAGCGGTAACTGTTGAAGATTGGGTTGCGGCCTTAACGGCAGGTTCAGGCGTTGATTTGTCTAACTTCCTAACATGGTATAACCAACCTGGCACGCCAAAACTGGAAGCCGTTGGGGAATATGATGCCGCTGCACAAACTTATCGTTTAAGCTTTAAACAAAGTTTAAAGGCACATGCCAAATATCCAAACTTAAAAGCCGTGCCAATTCCAGTCGCATTGGCATTGTTTAATGCTGAAACTGGCGAGCAATACACTTTACAATCGGAAGCACTATTTGAAAGTGGTGTAAAAGATGGTGTCTATCTGTTTGAACAAGATCAGGTCACTATTGAATTTACAGGGGTAACTGCAAAACCTGTGGTTTCACTGTTGCGTAACTTCTCTGCACCAGTCAATTTAGATTTCAACTATTCAGACCAAGAGTTGGCGTTCTTAATTCAATACGAAACCAATGGCTTTAACCAATGGCAAGCCACGCAAACCTTATTGGAGCGTGTGCTATTAAATGACCATGATGCAGCTATTTATGTAGAAGCGATTCAAAAGACTTTGCCAGACTTGGTCGAAAAAGATCCATTATTGGCTTCTCGTTTATTTGATGTGCCAAGCGAAGGTTACTTAGGTAGCCGTATTGATGAACATTATAATCCTGTTGAAATTCAAGCAAAGCGTAATGCGTTGCTGAATACTTTGGCCCGTGAATTAGGTGGATTCTGCAAAGAGACCTATTTAAGTTTAGACCCAGACATGCAGAAAGAGTTTTCTCAAGCCATGGGGGTACGTGCATTAAAGAACATCATGTTAAGTATGCTGGCACGTCAAGGGGATGCAGAGGCATTTGAACTGGCGTATACGCAATATACGACAACACGAAACATGTCTGAGCGTTTAGGGGCTTTACGTACACTGGTATGGAATGATGCACCTCAAGCCAAAGCAGCACTAGAAGATTTCTATACCCGCTTTAAAGATGAAGCACTGTCTCTGGATCAGTGGTTTATGGTTCAAGCTTCGCACCCAAATGCGACAGCGGAGACGATTCAAAGTCTAATTCAACATCCTGATTATGATTTGGGTACACCGAACCGTATTCGTGCCGTGAGTGGTGGTTTAAGCAATAATCCAGTAAATACGTGGAGTTATGGAGTTCAACATTTTGTCGACTTAGCCAAATATTTAGATGAGAAAAATCCAATTTTGGGTTCTCGTTTATTACAAGTCTTATCACGCTGGTATACCTTGGCCGAGCCACAACGTGCAACGGTATTGGCAACACTAGAAGCGTTAAAACCACACGTGAAATCGAAAAATGTGGTCGAAACCCTAAACAGCATGCTGAGTATTTAATTTAAATAATTCACAATTTACATGAAGATCAGGCTATTTCTCAGAAATGAGGAATAGCCTTTTTTTATGGGGGAGAAAAAGTATTAAAAAGGGCGGGAATGGCATTTAATTTGGAGTTCTTTACAGGAAAGAATATTTTTTTGATGTACCTGTCACAAATTTGATCAATTAAACTGATTGGTTGCACATTTTATTCATAATTTTTTAACTTTCTGTTACATTCTCTGCGATTTTTTAAAGAGTGATAAAAATGAAAAAGTTATTGGTTGCTTCTATGATTTCTACAACAATGCTAATGACAGGCTGTGCAAGTATTATTAAGGGTTCGACTCAAACACTTACATTTACCAGTGTTCCAGAGTCGGCAAGAATTGAAATTAAAAATAGTAAAGGGCAAAGTGTGCATGTTGGGCAAACGCCTACAACTGTCACCCTTAAGAAAGGGTCAGGTTATTTTAAGCCAGCAGAATACCAAGTGACTTTCAGTAAAGATGGATTTGCACCAAAAACAGTTGTCGTTAAGGGCACTATTAGTGGTTGGTACTTCGGTAATATTATTTTTGGTGGCTTAATTGGCTTGTTAGCTGTAGACCCTGCAACTGGTGCAATGTATAGCTTTAAACCAGAAGATATTAACGCAGTGTTAGAAGCGACTACAGAAAAAATGCCAAAAAATGAGAAAGCACTAGCTGTAGTATTTACAGATCAAGTGCCACAAGATGTGATGGCACGTGCGATTCAGATGAGTAAATAAAGATGTGAAGCCGTATGCCTGAAAAAAGAAGCATTACGGATTGAATTGGAAAAACATATTCATAAAAAATCCCTCGATTTCGAGGGATTTTTTGCTGCTTAAACTTTTAAAGCTTAGACTTTTACAATTAAAACCGGAATTGGTGACTGAGTGAGGACGGCTTGAGCAACGCTACCGAGCATCAGCTTTTTAAAGCCTGTACGCCCATGAGAACCCATAATAATTAGGTCAGCACTTACTTCATCCGCAATTTGGATAATACCATCCGCTGCTGATACGCCACGAATCACTTTGGTGTCGACTTCAATTTGATCACGATCAAAAGATTGCTTAATGTCTGCCAAACGTTTCTGTGCATTTTCTTCCGCTTGCATAAAGTAATCGGTAATAGCCGGTGCAACTTTATAGAAATCGACCCCAACAAAAGGATCGACTGCAACCACACACATGACGGTCACTCTACAATTAAGAAGTTTTGCTAAAGAAAGGGCTTGTTCTACAGCGGTATAAGAAATAGGAGATTCATCGACAGGTACTAAAATATGTTGATAAGTCATGAGTGAACACCTTCGAGAATGGTCAAATAAGGTAAAAATTTATAATGTGATAGAAATTTAAAGAGATAGAAGCAACACCCACATCAGTGGGTGTTCACATGCTCAATTATTCTTTTACGATTAAAACAGGTAAGTGGGTACCGCGTAATACATCCTGTGCGAAACTGCCAAGTAAGAATTTCTGGAAACCTTTGCGACCATGTGAACCCATCACAATTAAATCGGATTTCTTCTCTTCTGCAGCCTTAACTACACCTTCAGCAGAGACTTGTCCTTTGATAATTTGAGTAGTGGGTTCAATGCCTTCAGCTTCAGCAATAGGCAATGCTTCTTTTAAGGCTTTTTCAGCATTGGCATAAGCTTGGACAAAATATTCTTTCATAATTGCAGAAGAATAATAGAAGTCGACTTCTGTAAATGGATCTTCAGCAACGAGACTAATTAAAGTGAGTTCACTACCGAAAGCCTTCGCAATAATTGCGGCTTGTTTTACTGCGGAAAAAGAAATTGCAGAGCCGTCTACTGGAACGAGAATATGTTTGTAAGACATCGGATTTACTCCTGTTGTTTATCATTATTGCTACTCACTCATTGATAGCACATTGTTTGTCTAGGTTCAATTTGTAAAATGAAAAAAATAGCGTAAATTCATAAAATTAAAGTTATTTTTTATGCTAGAGGCATAAATGTTTCGCTGCTTAAAGTTGAGTGTTTTTCTAGGAATTCTTAGATCAATTTTTTGTTGATATTGAATAGTGTGAATGCATTTTCATAGAGCGGTTAATCATGTACTACACTATAGTGAAATTGATGAAATGAATGAACTTTTAAAACTCACCTGAACCTTATCCATAAAATGTTGGGAACAGTCTATGCTCAGAACCATGTTGATGATGTTGTGTATAGGAATATTGGTCTTAACGGGATGTCAACATACACCGACCAGTGACCAAGTGATAGCAAAGACGTTTAATCATGCTACACAAATTCAGCAAAAATTATTAGATCGGCATGCTCCAACAGGTGTTTTGATTCACTCGAATGTGATGTATTTGTCGGAGCCAAAACTGACTTTAGATCTCTATCAACCCGAATATATTGCTGAATTAGGCGCACGCCCTACAGTGGTCTGGATTCATGGTGGTGGTTGGGTGTCGGGTTCTAAGGAACATGCGCGAGGCTATTTTAAACTGCTTGCAGCACAAGGTTTTAATGTGGTTTCGGTCGAGTATCAATTTGCCCCAGAAGTACAATATCCAGAACAGTTATTACAGATCAATCAGGCACTGAAGTTCATTGATGAACATGCCGAAACTTATCACATAGATGCCAATCAACTGTATTTAGCAGGGGATTCGGCAGGGGCGAATTTGGCCAGTCATTATGCAGCCTTACTTACCAATCAAGATTTTGCACGACAGTCTGCTTTTGTTCCTACAATTCAAATGCAGCAATTAAAAGGACTCATTTTGCATTGTGGCATTTACGATATGGCCTCCTTTGTTTTGACAGCACCCGATGAACGTAAAATTATAGAATGGGGGATTGATAGTCTGGTTCAAGCCTATATTGGGGAGCGTAAAAATGATGCTGCATTTCTTACAGAGATTTCACCGAGCCAGCATTTAACGCACAATTTTCCACCAGTATTGATTAGTGGCGGTAATAAAGATTTTCTTACAGAAAGTCAGTCCATTCCTTTTGTCCAAGCATTAAAGCAGCAGAATGTGCCTGTCACGGCCGTATTCTATCCCGAAAGTACAGAGCTTTTAATCCATGAATATCAATTCTTTATGCGACTCAATGCCAGCCAAGCAACATTTGCTCAGACCTTACAATTTATTCATTTTTATAGTGGGTTAAGGCTGTAAATTCAGAATGATCATATATTTAGCCGATCTGAGCTGTTAAGCTGCACGCGGAAAGTGATTCGGGGAAACAGCATATGAATGCAATGTTATTGGCCTATCTCATGTTGGCTTTGGCCATTATTTCAGAAGTGACAGGCTCGGCATTTTTAGTCAAATCGGCAGGTTTTACCAAATTAGGACCGAGCCTATTGGTTGTGCTCTTTTATGTGATTTCTTTTTATTTGTTGTCTCAAGTCATTAAAACCATCCCATTAGGAATCGCTTATGCGATTTGGGGTGGCGTCGGAATAGTGTTAACTGCACTGGTAGGATTCTTTGTTTTTAAGCAAATTTTGGATGTGCCAGCCTTAATTGGGATTGCCATGATAGTTGGCGGTGTAATTGTAATGAATGTTTTTTCAAATACAATCGGGCATGCCTAACTAGGTCAGCAATTGTGCTTGAAGCGATAAAAGCATGTTCATGCAGACATGCTTTTATGCTGTCGTGGGATTATTTTTTAAGTTTTAATTTTAGAATAAATGAAACGGCAAAACCAAATAGTAAGCCCCAAAATGCAGAGCCGATACCAAAAAATTGTACCCCAGAGGCACTAAACAAAAATGTCATCAGTGCTGCTTCGCGGTCAGATACTTCATGAAAAGCCAATGCAATGTTGTGGCTAATGGTTCCGAATAGCGCTATACCTGCCAGTGCAACAATGAAAATATGCGGGAAAGACATTAATAAGCTGGTTAGTGTGGCCGCAAATAAGCCCATCAAGATATAGAAAAAGCCGCAACTGATGCCTGCGATATAACGTTTATTAGGATCAGGATGCACTTGGTCATCTAGGCTGACTGCGGCACTAATGGCTGCAATATTCACGCTGTAGCAGCCAAAAGGGGCAAGCAGGGTTTGAATAAGTCCAGTCCCGCCAATCAATTGATTGACATGCGGTTGGTAGCCATAGCTTTTGATCATGGCAATACCCGGTAGATATTGTGAAGCCATGTTGATGACAAATAAGGGTAATGCCAGTCCCAAAATGGCCGACCAGCTAAAGTCAGGCATCATCCAAACCGGTTGGGCCATGCTCCATTGTATAGTTGGGGTTTGAAAATCCATAAATAATGGACAAAGCACAACAGCGGCAATAACCGTCACTACGATGCAATAGCGTGGAGTAAGTTTTTTCGAAACAATATAAACCGCTAATAAAGAGAGGATGAATCCCCAATCTGTTTTCAGGCTGGCAAATAATTCAATCCCAAATTTTAGCAGTACACCTGCAAGCATGGCGCTGGTTAAACTTTGTGGAATAAGGGTTAACACCTTTTCGAAAATACCCACATAACCCAAAATGGCTGTAATGAGGCCACAAACTAAAAATGCGCCAATGGCTTCATTTAAACTATAACCACTGCCAGTTGCAATAATAAGTGCGAGTCCTGCGGTGGACCATGAGGTGGAAACTGGATATTTTAGTTTCCAGGATAAGATCATGCCAGCCAGTCCAATGCCGAGTCCCAAAGCCCAAAACCATGAGGTAATTTGCTCAGTGTTTGCCCCGAGAATTTGAGCAGCTTGAATCACAAGTACTGCGGAAACACTGATACCAATTAAGAACGTAATGAAACCAGCGAAGACTGCGGGAATAGAAAAATCTTGAATGAGTTTTTGCATGTATCCGTACTTATTCTATTTGACCAAAGGGTTAAGTGTAGGTCTTGCATCATACGCCTAACCTATATCTTGGAAAAGTGACCATCTAAAAAATAAATGATAATTCACGTTTTTACGAGATTTGCTGAAATTTATTCAACTACAGGGTAGAAAAAGCCAGTTTCATGCCAAAACCTAAAAATGCGCAACCAACCAATCCGACCGCAACCGAAGTAAGGCGGTAGCGTTGGTTAAAATAAGCCGCAAAACGAACCCCAGAGAAAATGAGGATGCTTAGGTATAGCATGCTAATAATTTGAAGAATTATAGACAGTAAGGTAAAGCTAATTGCGGGATAAGCATAACTAGGGTCTACAAACTGCACAAAGAAGGACAGGTAGAATAAAATGGCTTTAGGATTCAGAATACTAATGGTCAATGCAGTACGATAAGGCTGTGCATCTTTATAGGTGGTATTATCAGTCGAACTTGCAAGTTGTTGAGCCGTTGTCCCTCGCCAAGTATGGATACTGGCAAGAATAAGTCGCCCACCTAAATAGGATAAATAGGTTGCACCGACCACTTTTAAAATGGTAAATAGCCACGGAAAGCTGTGCAATAGAGACGCTGCACCAAAAATGGTACAGAGAATCAGAATCAGATCGCCAGTGAATACCCCCAAAGCGGCCAGATAGCCCACACGTGTACCAAAGCGCGAGGCGATGGACATGACATATAATGAGTTTGGACCAGGCAAAATGACAATTAAGATAGTGCCTATAATATAGGTACTGAGATCCGTAATACCAAACACAATATACTCGTGATTAAAAAGCCCATTTTGCTAGTGTAACAAAATGGGCTTAAGATTGGCACAGCTTTGGTGCGTAAATTTAGGCTGTGATTTCTGCATCTAAACCAAAGGCTTGACGTAATAAACTATTTAGCTGTTCACGGGCTTTAATAAAGCCATCGATACCGCCTTGTAACAACTGGAAGGCCATCAGGTCATGTTCCAATTCATGTTTAAAGGTTGCTTTATCAATAGCCGTAGCTGGTTCTGAACTTATAGCCACTTGACTTGCATCGAGCTGAAGCTGAACTTCGCGAGTATCAAGCTCTAATTCAGCCAGTAGACCAGGCGATACCGTCAATAAGTCACAGCCCGCTAAACCAAGTACTTGATCAATACTACGGAAACTTGCTCCCATAATCTCGGTTTTAACTTGATGCTGTTTATAGTATTGATAAATGTGTTTAACGGATAAGACCCCTGGATCTTTCTCAATTGGATAGTTTTGTACATTCTCTGCTTTTTTATACCAGTCTAGAATTCGACCTACAAAAGGTGAAATCAAAGTAACTTTTGCATCTGCGCAAGCACGGGCCTGATGTAAACCGAATAATAAAGTTAAATTGCAGTGAATCCCTTCCGCTTCCAGTACTTGAGCTGCTTGAATGCCTTCCCAAGTTGAAGCAATCTTAATTAAGATACGGTTTTGATCGATGCCATAGGCTTTATAAAGTGCTAGTAACTCTTTAGCCTTTGCAATGGTTGCCTCAGTGTCATACGATAAAGAAGCATCGACTTCAGTCGATACTCGGCCATCAATTAGTTTTAAGATTTCTACCCCAAATTTGACGGTCAAAATATCAATCGTACGTTCAATCAATTCATCTGAAACATAGCCTTCGTGTTTGGCTTGCGCATAGGCAGCTTCAATTAAAACTTTGTTTTCAGGTTGATTTGCCGCAGCAGTAATTAAAGAAGGGTTAGTCGTCGCATCCAGCGGGCGAAATTTTTCAATCGCAGTTAAGTCACTACTGTCAGCAACGATAGTTGTCATCTTTTTTAATTGGTTTAACGCATTTTCTGTCATTGAAATCTATTTCTTAAAAGTTGTACCCGTGATTTAGTTATACCACAATCTCTGCATAGCCCAAGAGAAAACTCAGTGTCTGATAAACTTAATTCAAACTTTTTTTGCCATTACGAATATGATTAATTAAAAAATGAGCAGCAGCCCCTAATTGGCTTTCCCGACTCCAGACTAAATCGACGTAATATTCAAATTTTGGAGAGAAATCTTGGAAATTGAGTATCTTCAGTTGCTCTTTTAAAGATGGATTTTCATTTAACATTTCTAAAGGTAAAACCCCCCAACCCAAGTTTTGCAAAATCATGGCACAGGCAGAATGATGGTTATCGGTACGCCAGTAGTTTTTAGAAAATAGAAGTTCAGGCTTTAGGCTGCGATCTCGACTGGCGACCACAATTTGCCGACTTTGTAAGACTTGTTCATAACTGATCTGAGCATACTGTGCCAAGGCATGCTGACGGGAGGCGACGGCTATGAGTACTTCGCGCTTCAGCTCTACAAACTGTTCCCCGCTTTGCAGTTGTTCTCGTTCAAACATGAGTGCCAGTTGAGCAGACTGATCCAGTAACATTTGTAGTGCATCTTCTTGGGGGGCAGAAAAAATATTGATTTGTAGTTCAGGGAAGCGTTGTTCTAACAAAAGAATGTAGTCGGTCCAATGGGTATGTAATAACTCCGAAACCACCACAATATTTAAACTCGACTCCAGACCTTGAGATAAGGCAGAGGCATGCTGTTTCCATTGGTTCATTTCAATCAGCAGTTGCTGTGTCTTTTCATACAAGGTCATGGCTTGTGCTGTTGGTGTGGGTTCACGTCCTTGCCGTTTAAAAAGTTGGATGTTTAGGTCAATTTCTAGATTGGCAATTGACATGCTAATGGCTGAGGGAACTTTCCCGAGTTTACGCGCAGCAGCTGAAAAAGAACCTGTTTCAATAACAGTCTGAAAAATTATGAGTTGGTCTTGGTTGATATTCATTGGTCTGTTTTTTGCTTAGGTCAATAAAAAAAGCTGCAGGCTTTATCTTTCAATTAAACTGAAAGAACCTGACTCGATTAATCAAAATATTAAAAATAAAATAGCAAATATCGAAAATGAAGAGAAGAGTAGCTTTAAATGTTGATTTCCAAGAGAAGGATTGTTCATGCGTTAAGTTATGAGATCATCCTGTTGGTCATCATAGCGATTGCCTTAAGTTTTATTTTTAATATGCCGATGGAGGTCACGGGTAGCCTTGGAATCGCCATGGCAGTCACTTCCGTAATTTGGAATATGATCTTTAACCATTTCTTTGAAAAATTTGAACAACGCCATCAATTGAAACGTACGGTGGGTATTCGGATTTTACATGCGATTGGTTTTGAAGGCGGATTAATGCTTGCCACCATTCCTATGGTTGCCTATGCGATGAATATGACCATTTTGCAGGCAATTTTACTGGATTTTAGTCTGACCATGTGTATTTTGGTGTATACCTTTATCTTTCAGTGGTGTTATGACCATATTGAAATGCGTTTAGGTTATGCGCCTGCGCACCAATCCTAAGCACCCTAAAGCCACACATCGTTGTGGCTTTTTTATTATGATTGATCCAATTGCACAATTATTGACATCGTTCTTGTACGATCCAGATTAGAATAAAATTGAATTTGAGCAATCGACGCTGAAAAGCATATTTACACTTCAGCAATCTTTTCATCAACATAGGATATTTACTATGCTTGATTGGGGTTATGTTTTACAACACTATGGCTATTTTGCCGTCATGTTGGGTGCATTCTTTGAGGGAGAAACCGTTGTTTTGCTCGGGGCTTATGCCGTGCATCAACATGTGCTTAATTTTTGGTGGCTTATGATTTCCGCCATGATCGGGGGCTTTATCGGCGATCAGTTTTATTATCAGATTGGGGTCAGGTATGGCCATCAGTTCATTAGCCGACACCCAAAACTCAATCAAAAATTTCAGCAAGCCACCTACTTACTTGAGAGATATCCTACGCTGAGTATTTTATTGATGCGTTTTGCTTGGGGCTTAAGAACAGTTATTCCGATTAGTATTGGCATCCAAAAATATCCTGTTTTTCGCTATATGCTGATTAATTTGCTGGCCTGTTTTATTTGGGCATTACTGGTGGTGAGTATAGGATTGCAGGTATCCCACGGGTTTCATATTTTTTGGCAATATTTCATACAGGATGAGCATTCCATCGTCATTATTTTTGCGGTAATCAGTTGTATTTTATGGGCACGCATTGTCTTTGGTGTGTATATACAGCGTAAAAATAGACACAAATAGTTTAAGGTGATTGCCAACGCATAGGGGGGTAGAAAGATGCTGAAAGCTTTATCGTGAAGAGGAGTTCGGTTATAAAAAAGCACCTCCGAAGAAGTGCTTTTTTACAGGAATGAGATCAATTATTTTTCTACAATTGCTGTGACGCCTTGTCCACCAGCCGCACAGATCGAAATGAGTACGCGACCTGAACCTTTTTGGTTAATCAATTTTGCTGCTGTAGCTAAAATACGACCACCCGTTGCTGCAAATGGATGGCCCGCAGCTAAAGAAGAACCTTTAACGTTGAGTTTTGTTCGATCAATTGAACCTAAAGGTGCTGCCAAGCCCAAGCGCTCTTTACAGAATTGCGGATCTTCCCATGCTTTTAAAGTAGAGAGCACTTGTGATGCAAAGGCTTCATGAATTTCGTAATAATCGAAATCTTGCAGAGTAATGCCAGCACGTTCAAGCATACGTGGTACCGCATAAGCAGGAGCCATCAACAAACCTTCTTTAGGTCCATTTTTACCAATGAAATCTACAGCAGCAGTTTCGGTAAAGCTGAGATAAGCCAATACTTCGTGACCATTAGCTTGCGCCCATTCTTCAGATGCAAGTAACACACAAGATGCACCATCAGTTAATGGCGTTGAGTTCCCCGCAGTCATGGTGCGGGCATCACCTTTACCAAAGACTGGCTTAAGCTTCGCAAGTTTCTCTGCGGTCGAGTCAGCACGTAAGTTATTGTCGCGCTGTAAACCCAAGAATGGCGTGATCAAATCATCGAAGAAGCCTTCTTCATAGGCTTGCGCCATTTTTTGATGTGAAGATGCAGCAAGCTCATCTTGAGCTTCACGAGAAATACCCCATTCTAAAGCGGTAATCGCCTGATGGTCACCCATGGATAGGCCTGTACGTGGCTCACCATTTTTGGGTGCATCCATCAAATCTTTCAGGTTAATTTTGGTTAATGCTTTTAAGCGGTCTTTACCTGTTTTAGCAATATTTAGTTCAAGAAGTGCTTTACGTAAACCATCACCAAATGCAATTGGCGCATCTGAAGTGGTGTCAACACCGCCAGCAATCCCAACTTCAATTTGACCTAGAGCGATTTTGTTTGCCACTTGGAAAGCCGCTTGTAAACCCGTTCCACACGCCTGTTGCAGGTCATAAGCTGGGGTTTCTGGTGCTAAAGCCGTATCTAAAACGCATTCACGAGTCATGTTAAAGTCACGGCTATGTTTTAACACCGCACCTGCAACAACTTCACCTAAGCGTTGACCTTGAAGATTATAACGTTCCACAAGACCATTTAATGCTGCGGTAAACATATCCATGTTAGATGCAGTGAAATAAGCACCATTTGAACGAGCGAATGGAATACGGTTACCACCAATAATTGCAACGCGGCGAGTAGTGTTTTGACTCATAATTTTTTCCTGTAGGACAGAAGTTTGAGTTGTAGATTCAGTTTTCGTTGTACGAGGTGTTGCTTTTTTGCGAGGCGAAGAAGCTGCACGTGTACGAGTTGTTTTAGTCGTTGGGGCTGTAGACGAAGCAGCTGTGTCTGTTGTTTGGCGTGTACGCGTACGCGCTTTTGATGTATTTGACACAGTGTCAGTCACCGAATTTTCGACTGCTGGATTTTCTTGAGTTGTTTTGCTCATAAGGCTTTTCCAAGCATGTTACAGTATTCTTGAGGTGTACATTAACACAATACATCATAGCTCGAATTGACTACAATGACATTGCAGAATACATTCAGGTCAAGTCATCACTGGTTTAACTCAAGTATGATTCAACGGAAACTGATGGGTCTATTGAAATCTAGGTGTTTGGCATGATATTGAAGTTAAACAGTAGTTTAAAAGCCATCAAATAAATTTAATTCGTTTTGAGAGATAATAAACATGACTGACCAATACCAAGCATTCGCAAAATCTCCAATTGGCAAATTTGTCATTAAAAATTTAGGTTTACCAGCACCGACTTTTTTAGATCGTTTTGTGTCTGCGACGCCAGTCATTAAAGGCGCTGTATTGGTTGGTGCAGCACCAGCCAGTCCATTGTCTGGGGCAATCTCTCAGATTTTGGCAAATATTCATGCCAATAGTTATGCAGGCAACAATACAGAACTACAACAAGTTGCTGCGACCAAAGGTCTAAAACTCAATGCGTTTAATGAGGGCGATCGTGAATCTAAATTTAAAGCAGTCATTTTTGATGCTTCAGGTATTCAAAACTCGGAACAACTGAAAGAACTTTATAATTTCTTTAACCCGATTTCGCGTCAAATTTTAGCTTCGGGGCGTGTCATTGTGGTTGGCACGACACCTGAAACTGCCAAAACGGTTAAACAAGCGATTGCGCAACGCGCATTAGAAGGCTTTGTTAAATCGGTAGGTAAAGAATTTAAAAAAGGGATTGCGGCACAGTTGGTCTATGTGGATGACGGTGCGGAAGCGAATTTAGAGTCGACCCTACGTTTTGCATTATCGCCACGTTCAGCTTATGTATCTGGTCAAGTAATTCGTGTATCAAAAGCTGCTGTGATTGATGTGGACTGGGTTAAGCCGCTTACAGGCAAAACCGCTGTTGTAACAGGGGCAAGTCGTGGTATTGGTGAAGCGATTGCACATGTACTTTCTCGTGATGGCGCACATGTGATTTGTTTAGATGTGCCGCAGCAACAGGCGGATTTAGACCGCGTCGCGGGTGAAATTGGCGGTTCTACTTTAGCGATTGATATTACTGCGGCTGATGCGGGTGAAAAAATTAAAGCCGCTGCGGCAGCGCAAGGTGGCGTAGATATTATTGTTCATAATGCAGGGATTACCCGTGACAAAACCTTAGCCAACATGAAGCCAGAGCTTTGGGATTTAGTCATCAATATTAATCTGTCTGCGATTGAACGCGTCAATGATTACTTACTTGAAAATGACGGGCTAAATGCCAATGGCCGTATTATTTGTGTATCGTCAATTTCAGGTATTGCGGGTAACTTAGGGCAAACCAACTATGCAGCGTCAAAAGCTGGTGTCATTGGGGTAGTGAAATTTACGGCTCCAATTTTGAAAAACGGAATCACGATCAATGCTGTTGCCCCTGGATTTATTGAAACGCAAATGACCGCTGCAATTCCTTTTGCGATTCGTGAAGCGGGGCGCCGTATGAACTCAATGAGTCAGGGTGGTTTACCTGTAGATGTAGCGGAAACGATTGCATTATTCGCATCGACCGCCTCAACAGGTTTAAACGGTAACGTTGTTCGTGTTTGTGGACAAAGTTTATTAGGTGCATAAGCACGCCTATTTATCCTTGCGCAGAAATAATTATCAAAAAGAGTGCTAGGGCACTCTTTTTGAACCTCTTGCTTAGAAGAGGAAAAAATCTAGATGTTACATTTATAATTAAAAGGTTCAATATGAATACACGCCATTTTTCTCAACTTCCAAAACCTTATCTGGCTTACCCAAAGGTTGTGCAAGGACTGATTTTTAAAAAGCCCAAAGGAGAGAAAGTCCTTCCGCAAGTTGAATATGTGGTGGATTCATTCAAAGTAGATCAAAAGCATTTAAAAGCCTATAACGCTGTCTGTGGTTTTAAAAACAACGGTTATATTCCGGCTATTTATTTGGCGGTGTTATCTCAAAGTTTGCAGATGCACATGATGACGCAAGAAGCTTTTCCCTTTGCAATTTTGGGTCTGGTGCATATTCGCAATCAAGTTTCACAAAGCCGCAAGATTGGTGTAAATGAAAGTTTAAGTCTTTCATGTCAGTTTGGTGAATTAAAACCGCACGATAAAGGCATTCAATTCGATTTTATTACCACAGCCAAAGTGGGTAATGACGTGGTGATGCAGGGCGTGACCACTTATCTGGCGCGTCAAAAAACAGAAGTTAAAGCCGCTGCTGCGAAAGCCAAAGATGAAAGCCAACCCAATTACGCATTACAAGCTGAATGGGAAGTTTCTGAAAATATTGGTCGCCGTTATGCATTAACTTCTGGTGATTTTAATTTGATTCATATTCATGCGATTACGGCTAAAGCCTTTGGTTTTAAACAAGCGATTGCCCATGGGATGTGGAGTAAAGCCAAGGCATTAGCCAATTTAAGTTTACCAGACAGCTATGAAGCGGATGTTTGGTTCAAACTGCCGATGTATTTGCCTTCGAAAGTTGAGTTTTTGACGGCTCAAAATGGCCAGAATATCGATTTCATGATTCAAAACAGTAAGAATAAAAAGCCGCATGTAATGGGACATATTACAGCGCGCTAAATAAATGCAATAAAGCCCAAATCTTGATTTGGGCTTTTCTATTTTAAAAATAAGAGATTAAAAGCAATATAAATGACAAATACAGGGATGAGATATGAATGAGTTGAAAGCCTATTTGCTTGCGAGTAGCGATCAGTATAAAGGTGAGGTTGATCCTGCCTTTCTAGATTTAGCAAAGCAGTTTAGCCGCTTGCAGGATGCAAGAAAGGATCACGGCGGGGCAGGGCTGTGCGTGTATTTTCAGGGAAAGAAAGTTGTCGATATCTATGTAGGGAAAAAGTCCGCAACTGAGCATTGGGGGCAGAATACTTTGTCAGTCTGTTACTCGACAGGTAAAGGAGTATTGGCCACTTTGGTACATGTTTTAGTCAGTCAGGGTTTACTCGATTATGATACGCCAGTGGCAGATTATTGGCCTGAATTTGCTCAAAATGAAAAATCTCAGATTACTTTGGCTCATCTATTAAGCCATCAAAGTGGCTTATTTGACATTCGTCATACGGTGAATGAGGCGCGTGACATGGCAGATTGGAATGCCATGTTAGACCGAATTGCACAAATTAAACCTCGCTTTGCTGTGGAGCAGGATGCAGCCTATCAACCTTTAACTTTTGGCTGGCTGGTTGGTGGTACGCTTGAAAAAGCTACAGGACGTCAATTGTCCGACTTAATGGCCGAGTATCTATTCCAGCCTCTAGAGATTGAAAATGCCTATTTTGGCGTACCCAAAGACCAACTGCATCGTGTAGCGCGGGTATTCGCTCAAGCTCAAGTCAGTCCCGATCACGCCAAGAATAAAGTTCCGCAAACGGCTCAAAAGAAAGTCTCTCTTTTTGATCGAGCCGTAGAATGGACCGGTCAAAACCCGCAAGACTTTCAAGATGCGATGATTCCTAAAGGCATGAAAAAGTTTAGTTTCTTTAGTGATGAGGGTTTACAAGCCACGATTCCAGCTGCAAACGGAGTGTTCTCCGCAGGGAGTCTGGCAAAAATCTATGCCATGTTGGCTCAAAAGGGACAATGGCAAAAGCAACAGTTCATTCAACCCGAAGTATTTCAAAGAATGAGCCAAATTCAGTACCGAAAACGCGATCGAATAATGCCATTGCCTATGCACTGGCGTTTAGGGTATCACCGAGTATTGACCCTCGGTAAACAAGTCCCAACAGGATTTGGGCATATGGGCTTCAATGGCTCAGGCGCTTGGTGTGATCCTGCGCGTGAATTAAGTTTTGCCTATACGCATAATTTTGCCACTGCTTCCATTACTGGGGACTATCGTTTATGGGGGCTAACCCAAGAAACCTTACGATGTGCAGATGCAGTGTTGAAAGGACGTAAAGGTTGGTTTTAACACTTCACTCAACATAGCGAACTGCAAGAGTATTTTAAGTCTCTTTATTCGCATTTTTTGCTGGTTTTGAATCGGAAAAGTTGAGAGTTATCTTTGAATACGGTTGGTATTGACGCAGCACGATACAAGTTAAGTTGTGGGAACGGGTTTAATTTCCACAATCATGACTTGAGCATCAGATTGTTCATTCACTCTTGGCTAAAAAAACAGTATGCTTAGGCCTATGAAAAGGAGCATACATGTATCAAGTACTTGCGCGTAAATATCGTCCTCGTAATTTTAATGAATTGGTGGGTCAAAACCATGTGTCACGTGCACTCAGTAGTGCCTTAGAACGTGGTCGTTTACACCATGCTTATTTATTTACGGGGACACGTGGTGTCGGTAAGACCACCATTGCGCGTATTCTTGCGAAATGCTTGAACTGTGAGACTGGCGTCACTGCAACGCCTTGTGAAGTATGTACTACCTGTAAAGCGGTCAATGAGGGGCGTTTTATCGATTTAATTGAAATCGATGCAGCGTCACGGACCAAAGTTGAAGATACGCGCGAGCTGTTAGATAACGTACCGTATGCGCCAACGCAAGGGCGCTATAAAGTGTATCTGATCGATGAAGTGCATATGCTCTCGACACACTCGTTTAATGCCCTATTAAAAACATTAGAAGAACCACCAGAACATGTAAAGTTCTTGTTTGCGACCACTGATCCGCAAAAACTGCCAATTACGGTTATTTCTCGTTGCTTACAATTTACCTTGCGCCCATTGGCGGTGGATGAAATTACCGAGCATCTCACACGTATTTTAGAAAAAGAGCAAATTCCCGCTCAGCAAGATGCCATTTGGCAAATTGCTGAATCTGCACAGGGATCGTTACGTGATGCCTTATCGCTGACGGATCAGGCAATTGCTTATGGTCAGGGTGCTATTCAGCATCAAGATGTTAAAGAAATGCTGGGTTTGATTGATCGCACCATCATTTATGATTTGTTGCTGGCAATTCATCAAAACCAAAAAGCGCGTGTCAGCCAGTTACTGTTACAGTTTAGACAACAAGCTTTAGATGTATCCCTGGTTTTAGATCAGTTGATTTCGACCTTGCATGAACTGGCCTTGATGCAATATTTGCCGGATTTAAGCCTGAAATACAGTGCCGAAATTAATCAAAAAATTAGCCAACTTGCCAAATTAATTGCGGATCAAGATTTGCAGTTGTATTACCAAATTGCGTGTAAAGGTCGCGCAGATTTACAACTGGCGGTGACTCAAGAGCAAGGCTTTGAAATGTGCGTGCTGCGCTTGTTGGCATTCAGACCATTGCAACCCAATGAAGTCTTGGTATCGGCTCCTGTTACAGCAATGCAGTCTGCGCCTGTATTGGCAACTGAGCAAACAGTAACTCATATCAATCCTGAAGTTGCTGTTCCGCAAGATCAAGCACATTTGACAGTGGAGCAGGGAGTTTCATCTATAGAAAACTCTGCTGCTGAAGTAAATTCACAAGATGAATCTGAAACCTTAGCAACATCTGTACAGGTTGAAGCAGAAGCAGATGTCGCGAGCACTTCCGATCAAATTGTGTTTGATCCTGCCAGTGATGATGTGTTGTTTGACTTGGATGAAGAAGATGCAACATCTGCGACATTCTCTGAAGCCAGTAGTGATGATTTCTTATTTGATGAAATTGCGCCACTTCCCGTTGACGAGCAAGCTACTGTTACTGATTACTTAGATGTAACTTCTCAAGCACAAGTCGATTTGACGGTTCAATCTGTAGCGGTTGAGGTAGAGCAAGACTCATTATTTAGTTTAGCTGCTGAGCCTGTTAGCTCTGAAGCCAAGACCGAACTGCCTGAACTTACTACAGCAGAAATTGCTGCACAAAAAGAGCTGAAAGCTGAATGTGCCCAAGCCGAGTTGATGCCGCAAGACATTTTACGTGTGCAAGAGCATGTCTTGGAAGGGGAATGGACTTTAGGTAAATGGGAGTTCTGGTTCAGACAAAGTGAATTATCTCCTGCCGTGCAAGAACTGGCACAACACGGTGTAATGACGGGGCATATTAATGCGGAATCTGTGTTCCATATTCCAGAGCAATATCAGCAATTATTGGGTCAGTCGCAGCACTCTCTAGAACAAGCGCTGAAGAAGCTATGGCCGAATACACAGTTTAAAATTGAATATGGTGCAGTCACGGAAACCACACCTTATCTTTTGCAGCATCAACGTAAAGAGCATGCTCATCAGCGAGCCGTTGAGCTCTTGCAGGCTGAGCCTGCGGTACGGGATTTACTCCAAGGCTTTGATGCAGAATTACAAAATATTCAATTAAAATAATTTCTAAACAAATTTTGGCTCAGGTGCAACTTGCATAAAGGCTTGAAGTGCCTGACGCATCTCCAAAGGAATGGGGGTGCTTTTGCGCTGTGCTCGATCCACAAAAACATGGGTAAATTGACCTTGTGCAGCGGCCAAAGATTGATGGGCTTTAAAAATCGCCAAATCATATTCTAGGGAACTATTGCCTATTCTGCTGATTGCTACTCCCACATCAATGATTTCTGGATAGCATAATTCTTGTAAAAACTGGCAGGATGAACTCACCACTAGGCCAATGATCGGAGAGTGATGAATATCAAAGTGGGCTTTTTGAATTAAGAGTGCATTGGCAGCAGTATCGAAAAAGCTATAGTAATTCACATTATTTACATGCCCATAAAGATCGTTGTCGGACCAACGTGTTTGTATGGGGAAAATAAAGGGATAATTTTCACGATGTTTTGCCTGAGGTTTCATGGGCATATCCTGTGCAGTGAAGGCTGATTAAGCGTAAATTGCCTGATAAATTTGTTCCGCATCTTCTAGGTGTAAATGACGTGGATTATTTTGTAATAACCGCGTTTGTAGCATGGCATCTTGTGCTAATTGTGTGAGCGAGTGTGCAGGCACATTCAGTTGATTCAGCTTCAAGCATAAACCACTGCGGTCTAAGTGATTTTGCATATGGTCAATAAATAAGTCACACAAACCATCTGTGCAGCCCGTGCTATAAGGATCCATCCAGGTCATAAGCTCGGCATAAAGATGTTTGGCTTGAGGTGCATTAAATTTTAGTACTTCAGTCAACACCAAGGCATTACTGTGACCGTGTGAAATATGAAAATGCCCACCTAAGGGATAAGCCAGAGCATGTACCGCACCGACAGGGGCATTGGCAAAAGCCTGACCTGCAAACATCGAGCCATTCAGCATGGCTTGTCGTGCTTGCAGGTTGGAGCCATCTTCAAGCACAAGCTTTAAGTTCTGATTGAGTAGACGCAAAGCTTGTTTAGCCAGCATATCGGCATATGGATTTTTCTTTATTTTAGAAGTATAGGCTTCAATCGCATGCACCATCGCATCAATACCGGTTGCCGCAGTAATATGTCTGGGCAGATTCTGGGTAAATGTGGCATCTAATATAGCGATATCAGCATACAGCACAGGTGAAACGATCCCCATTTTGGTAGTTTCGCCTGTAGTTACAATAGAAATAGGGGTGACTTCAGAGCCCGTGCCCGCCGTCGTTGGAACCAAAATCAGGGGCAGTCGTGGTGCTTTTGCATTATTGATGCCGTAGAGGTCCGAAAGCACTTGCTGTTGCGCTGGATATGCCAATATTGCGATCAGTTTCGCCACATCTAAAGAGCTACCACCACCGAAACCAATCACGCTATCAATCTGTTCTTGTCGGGCAAACTCAACCGCGTTCATCACCACCTGTTCGGGCGGATCAGCGATCACATCTGAAAAAATGACATAATCTAATCCCAGATACTCAAATATCTCCAGAATGGGCAGATGTAACTGGTGTTGTATCATGCCCATATCCGTGACGAGTAGGACTTTCTTGCAGCGCTGTTCAGGCAAGATTATGGCTAATTGTTGAATCGAACCAAGCCCTGAAATAATTCGGGAAACAGTTTGAAACTCAAAGTCATACATGGGCAATTCCTTCTCGCTTTATCATCATTTAGGCATTTTTGTTTTACAGTTCTAGTAGGATTCATCCTGTAAATAACTTAACATAAGACATTGCAAAATAAACAATCTATTGAGGTGCTTATGTCATCGCAAACGCCATATAAGGTGTTATGTGTCTGTCTGGGAAATATCTGCCGTTCACCCACTGCAGAAGTGGTGTTAAGACATTATTGTGATGCGTATCAGCTTAATATTTTGGTCGATTCTGCGGGAACCAGTAATTATCATCCCAACAAAGCACCTGATTTAAGAAGCCAGCAACATGCCAAACAACGAGGCTATGATCTTTCTGCTTTACGCGCACGTCAGTTGCATTTGCAAGACTTTGCTGAGTTTGATCTGATTTTGGCGATGGATTATGAAAATTTAGAAGATATTCAAGCGTTGATGCAGCAGGCACAAACCATGTTGGGGCAGCACATGCTTCGCGCAAAGATTGCCCTGATGAGTCAGCACGATCAAAAATTTCTTCAACAAGCTGTGCCAGACCCTTATTATGGGGGCGATGATGGATTTGAGCGGGTACTTGATCAATGTGAATCAAGTAGTCTGGCTTGGGTTCAGGTATTTCAACAACAGCAGAAAGGCTAGTTTGGGTTTTAGCATGCAGATTCAGAATAACGTTCAACTTCAGCCTTTTAATACATTAAATTTGGGTTCGATTACTTCGCACTATGTGAAAATTGTCAATGAAAGCATGTTGTTGGAAGCTTTGGCATATGCCGAGAAAAATCAATTAAATACGCTTATTTTGTCCGGTGGTAGTAATATGCTATTACCCGAACATATCCATGCTTTAGTGCTGCATATGGATATCCAAGGCATTGAAGTAATTGATGAAAACGAACAGACGAAAACCCTTGCTGTTGGTGCAGGGCAAGCTTGGCATGACTTCGTGTTGTGGAGTACCGAGCAACATCTCTATGGTTTGCAAAATCTGGCTTTGATTCCCGGTTTGGTGGGAGCTTCTCCTGTACAGAATATCGGTGCATACGGCGTTGAAGTGGGGGAATTCATCCGCTCAGTACGTGTATATGACCGAAAACTCGGTCAGTTTTCTGAAATTTCAGCTTCAGATTGTCATTTCGCCTATCGTCACAGTATTTTTAAAGATGAGCCTGAGCGCTATGTGATTACTCAGGTGGTTTTTCAGTTGTTAAAACAGCCAGATCTGAAATTGAGCTATGGGGATTTAAAGCAGGCAGTTGGCGAAATACAAACAGCAGAAAATTTACAGCATCAAGTGATTCAAATACGTCAAAGTAAGTTACCTGATCCTAAAGAGTTTCCGAATGTCGGTAGTTTTTTTAAAAATCCTGTGATTTCTCAACAATGTTTTGACCAAATAAATACGAAATTCCCTCAATTACCCCATTACCCTCAAGCGAATGGACAGATTAAAATTGCTGCAGGCTGGTTAATTGATCAGGCGGGTTGGAAAGGTAAACGTTTGGGCATGGTGGGGATGTTTGCTAAACAAGCCTTGGTCCTTGTGAATTATGAGCAGGCGACATTAGCCGATGTTCAAGCAACGTATCAAGCAGTTCAGCAGGACGTACTGAAGAAATTTAATATTGCTTTAGAACCTGAGCCTGTTTTATTTAACTCTATTGGTTTAATTCAATCACATACGGAATAATGTATGGCTAAAACGCATTGGATGGTTCGATCAGTACAAATTGCAGCATTGCTCTTTGTACTTTTGGGCTGTCTAGTGATTTTTATTTATTCACCTTTTTATTCCAAATTGGTGGTGAAGGGCTTAAATACCTTTGTGCCTGTAGAAGTGAATGAAGTTGCAGCACAAAGCCAGAAAATGGCTGCATTAAGCGAAGCAGAGAATTTAGAGCCAGGTTCGAATTTGTGGATAGCACGACAAGCCTATCTCAAGTTAATGGAACAGGAAATTCAGCACAACAACTCTGAAAATTTACCTCAAATTCAAGCACGTTACACCGCTTTACAAGCCTTAATTAATCAAGAGCAGCAGCAACAGGATGAAGAGCAAGACCGTCCTCAAGTCCCGTTACTGGCAGATCCTGAACAAGCAGCTTCCGAAGCTGAGGATCCAACACAAAATGTCAAAGATTTATTGGAGTTGGACAGTAAAGAAAATAAAGCCTTGATGGAAAAGTATCTGGAGTTTTTACAGACCCACGAAGTTGAGCAAGTCGTCGAAAACACTGACGATCAGCAAATCCAAAAAGATATTGCTCAAATTCAAGAGCAAAAAGAAGTGCCTAAATCTGCCAAGTCACAGCCTTATGCAATTGTGGTCCTAGGTGGAGGTTTAACTTTAGATAAAAATCGTAAAGATATTGTGGTTAATGACTATACTAAGTTAAGACTGGAAAAAACCTTAGAAGTTGAGAAAACCTATAAGTTACCGATCGTACTGAGTGGTGTAGAAGCTCCTTATATGCAACGCTGGTTAAAAGCGCGTGGCGTAGATGCTAAGCTGCTCGAAAATAGAAGTATGAACACCTGTGAAAACTCACGGTTTAGCTCGTTATTATTACAAAAAAAAGGAGGAGCACCGACGGTGATTTTAATTACAGATCAATACCATATGCCAAGAACACGCCGGTTATTTGCCTTAAATGGTATAGAAACAATGCCAATCGAAGCTCCAATGCCAACACAACTGACAGCTTGGCAGCCGAGCCAACAGAATTATGACCATAGCCGACGTGCAAATTATGAAATGTTGGCGACCATTCGCGACATGTTGTTTGGGTCAAGCGATTGCCGAGAGGTACCCTAATGCCTGAAATTCCGTTTTTAAATCCAAGCATCTTAAAACAACTCGACTTGCCAGTCCCTAGTCGTGATACGACACCACAAGTCTTAAGCCCACTTAACCTGAATCATGCATTTTCTCCTTCGGTTGAATTACAGGCTTATCGTAAATTATATGGTTTACATCTTTTGGAATGTGAGCATTGGCAGGGATTTGTACAGATGCCACTGTTTAAGCTGCATGTACAGGTGTTCCAACCCAAAGCGAATGAATCTGGAAAAGTAGACATTAAAGGAACGGTGTTCTTACTCCATGGCTATTTGGAACACAGCGGTATCTATCAACCGATTATTCGTGAATTGCTTGAACAAGGTTTTAGTGTCTTAACTTATGATTTGCCGGGGCATGGCTTGAGTGATGGTTCACCTGCCAGTATTCAGGATTTTGATCATTATCAGCGTGTTTTACATGCGGTTTATCAATATGTAAAAAATGCATCACAACTGCCTAAGCCTTGGTTGGGGATTGGGCAAAGTACCGGTGGTGCAATTTTGATGCATCATCTACTTGAATTTGCAGAACGCCGTGAAAATCCTTATGTCGAGCGAGTTTTATTGTTGTCGCCCCTGATCCGACCTGCGAAATCAGCATGGTGGCATAATTCGGTTGGGCTTGGCATTATTCGTCGGATTAAACGTCAAGTTCCGCGTCATTTCCGTAGAAATAATCATAACCCAGAATTTTTACGCTTCGTGCGCTTAAAAGATCCACTACAACCGCGCATGATGGGGATGGACTGGATTTTGGCAATGTCTAAGTGGATGCAGCAGATGGAAGAACGCCCTTCCTGTCGTATTCCTGTATGGTTAGCGCAGGGGGCTTTAGATCAGACGGTTGATTGGCGTTATAACATTGAATTTATTCGTCAAAAATTTAGACTACAAACTTTGCTTATGCTGGAAGAAGGGTCACATCAGCTGATTAATGAGCGGGCAGATATTCGTGCTGCGTTAACTGGGCTGATTCCTGCATTTTTACATGCGCATAGTTCGGGTGAATATTACTAATCTTAGGCAATCTAAAGCCTAGTCAAACGCTTCTCTTATGAAATTTTCATGAGAGAAGCGCATTTAAATTTTTGCGTGTTATGTGAGCGTCATGTTTTTAATTAGAGCCAGATTAAAAATATTCCATTTTCGCCATTTTCCACATCCGAAAATAAAAGTTCTCTTCATCTTGATGTTCACAGCTTAAAAGCTCACCTTCTTTCAGCCAAAAGTGCAGTTGTGCATAGTTTTTAATTTCTCGGTCATTCACACGTTGTGCGAGATGGTGCGGTTTAATATCAGCAGGATGGCGTAAGCCAGCTGAAGCAATCATTTCAGATAAGGCATGCATGGTATTTTTATGAAAATGAAACACCCGTTCTGCCTTGGTCGGAACATTAATGGCTTTTTGGCGGTCTGGATCTTGGGTGGCAACCCCTACTGGGCATTGATTGGTATGACAACTTTGCGCCTGAATACATCCAATCGCGAACATAAAGCCGCGTGCTGAGTTGATCCAATCAGCGCCAATTGCCATTGTGTTTGCAATATCGAAAGCACTGATAATTTTGCCGCTTGCACCAATTTTAATTTGTTTTCTTAATCCAGCACCAACCAGTGTGTTATGCACAAACAGTACACCTTCACGTAATGGCGTCCCCATATGATCAATCAGCTCAATGGGTGCAGCCCCAGTCCCTCCCTCAGAGCCATCGACCACAATAAAGTCGGGTAATATTTGGGTATGCAACATAGCTTTGACTATGCCCATAAATTGCCAGGGTTGCCCAATACAGAGTTTGAAACCAACGGGTTTACCGCCTGAAAGTTCTCGAAGCTTCTGAATAAATTCCAGCATCTCAATGGGGGTGTTAAATGCAGAATGCTTGGAGGGAGAAATACAATCTCGATCTCGCGGGATGCCGCGAATCTGAGCAATTTCAGCAGAAATTTTGTTTTTCGGCAGGATACCACCATGTCCGGGTTTTGCCCCTTGAGACAATTTAATTTCAATCATCTTGATTTGAGGCAGAACAGCTTGCTGGGCAAACTTGATGGGATCAAAAGTACCATCTTCCGTACGGCAGCCGAAGTATCCGCTGCCTATCTCCCAGACAATATCACCGCCATATTCGAGATGATAAGGGCTCAGGCTACCTTCACCTGTATCATGATAGAAATTGCCCAGTTGAGCCCCTTTATTCAGGGCACGAATGGCATTCGCGCTCAGACTACCAAAACTCATGGCTGAAATATTCATGATGGATGCATTATACGGCTGCGTACATTGCGAACTACCAATCTCAATCCGAAAGGTTGAGGGATCAGCAGGGGGGCAAGGTTGAATGGAGTGCGTCATGAAACGGTAGTCTTGTTGATACACGTCAATGATTGAGCCAAACGGTTTATCCGAATTTTCATTTTTCGAACGCTGATAAACCAGACTGCGTTGCATACGAGAAAAAGGTAAGGCATCGTTGTCCGACTCGATAAAGTATTGTCGAACTTCAGGCCGAACTTCTTCAAACAGAAAGCGGAAATGCCCGATGATGGGATAATTTTTCAAGATGGAATGATTGTTCTGCAGTAAATCATATAATCCAAGCACACTTAAAATGGAGGTAATCAACCATAACGAGTTGAGCGCGGTATCGGAAATAAAATAATAAATGTAGTGTGGCGCGTAATTTAGTCTGAACCATGTGATGCTAAGAGCAATAAAAATACAGGTGAACCAGACAGAATGACGAGAAAAAAAAGTATTGAGTAATTTATGACGAACAATTTGAGCAGGATTCGGCATTGTTATAATTCATCCTTGTGCCTGTTGGAAATTTTATTTCACAATGCCAAGATTCAGGCAGGAGCACAAGTAATGATTTGTGTGAACTGCTCAAGAATAAAGCAATAGAAGCATCGAGCCGGAAATATAGTGATTATGTTTATTTTCATTTAATTGATGCGCCAGCACAGTTTTATTGTGTAAAAACTCGCCGATGAGTGTATCTTAAGAATAGATGAAGTGAAAATCAGGAAGATTGCTTCAATTTACCCAAATATAGGGATATGAGTCATCTTGAAAATCTGCGTATATTGCAAAGCGAGAGATGGGGTGTTACATGAACGATAATGAAACTGTATTACCAGTACCAGTGGTTATTCTGGAAGATGAACCAATTATACAAAAACGTTTAAGAATAATTTTAACTGAACTGGGTTACGAGAACGAGACATTACATTTTGTCTCTAATTTAAAAGAAGCATTTGAGAAGATGGAAGAAATACCAATTTCTTTGGCGCTCGTTGATCTGGGCTTGCCTGATGGCAATGGTATAGAGTTCATAGAAAAATTACGTGAACGAGATGCCACCGCATTGATTTTGGTAATTTCGGCTTGGAGTACGCAATCTAGTCTTTTTTCTGCGATTAAAGCGGGTGCAACAGGCTATGTACTCAAAGAGCGGGATGACTCTGAAGTACTACTTGCGATCCGTAGCATTCTGCGTGGCGGTGCGCCAATCGATCCATTTATTGCCAGAGAGATTCTGGCGCAAATTGCAGTGCGGGATGAAACGCAGCATAAATGTGAAGAAGAGCTTCCGTCTGATATGGAGGCCTTAACCAACCGTGAAAAAGAAATTTTAGATTTGGTTGCGCAGGGTTTAAGTAACCGTGAAATTTCGGAGCAGTTGTTTGTTTCGAGATATACGGTGGAAAGCCACATCAAACACATTTATCGGAAACTCTCGGTTTCTAAACGGACCAAAGCAGTCAGTGCAGCTAGAACTTTAGGCATTATATGACGAAAGTGATTCTGCGAATTTTGTGTATGCTTGCATTGGCTTGCATGCAAATGCAAGCTTCCGCAGAGTCATACTTTTCAATTAGCCCGAAGTGTTCAATTCAGGTACAGCCGATCCAGTTTGTGAGAACAGACTCCCTTCATCATATTCCTAAACAGGGTTGGAAGGAGGTCGATTTACCAGATAACTGGTCTATGCATGAACCTGATTACATCGGTGGTGTTTGGTACAAAATACGTTGGAAACCTGACTGTTCCTCTGGAACCTTCAATCAATCCTTTGCCTTTACCGTGGAATATATGAATTCTGCTGGGGCTGTCTATTTCAACAGAAACCTGCTTTGGCGCGATAAAAATTTAGTAGAGCCGCTGTCGAAAAGCTGGAACAGTCCGCGTTATTGGGTACTTACTCCTGCGAGTTTAAGAGCAGGGGAGAATGAAATTTTAATCTATGTGTATGGCTATGCATTTCAACAGGCTGGATTGGGAGCCATCTCATTTCAAAATGTACAGGCGGCTTACGACCTTCAGCAACAGTTAATCTGGAATCGACGGACACTATTTGAAATCAATATTATTATTTCACTTGTGCTGGGTCTGTTGTGTTTTTCTATTTGGATTTTTAGGCGCTCGGAAACCACTTTTGCTTGGTTTGCATTAAGTTGTGTGCTTTGGGTACTCTTTATTTCTAATATTTTAGTGACTGAAACCAAACCATTCCCCAATACGGTCATGGCTGTTCAGGCCAACATCAGCTTTTTTATACTTTACATGCTGAGCTTTTGTACTTATTTATTACGCTTTATTCGCGTTAAGTTTATAAAAATAGAAGGTGTAGTTCGGTTTATTACCTTTATCTTATTAATCTTGATTTTCTTTACCCCTGTAGAGTGGCTGGATAGGGTTTTTATCAATATTTTCATGCTCTATATCCTGCTATTTGTATTGACCTATCTCTATTTGGGTTATGTCACCTATAAAACCAAAAAACGAGAGTATATTTTTTTACTGCTCTGCCTAACGGGTATTCTAATTTGTGCTTTGTTTGATACCGTCTTGTTGGGTTCAGATTTACATAAGGATATTAAGCCTTTATCACCCTATACATCGCCAATTATTACCTTCTTTGTGGTGCTCATTTTAGGGGTGAAACTGGCACGTAACACGCGTCGTATAGAAAAGTTTAACCAACGCTTGGAAGATAAAGTTCATCAAGTCAGTCATGATTTATATTCGAGTATGAACGAGAAACATAAACTCGAACTTGAAAATGTGCGATTACAAGAGCGGATACATTTGTCGCATGATTTACATGATGGTCTAGGCTCTTCCTTGGTGCGTTCCATGATTATTGTGGATCAGGCAGAACACAATATGTCCAATAAGCAGTTTCTGTCCATTTTAAAACTGTTGAGAGATGATCTAAGACAAATCATTGATAGTGGTTCGAGCCTTGAATCGCGTGTACCTGAAAATCCAATTTTATGGGTAGCTCCTGTTCGGCATCGTTTTAGTCAACTGATGGATGAGTTAGATATTGAGTCCAAATGGTCATTTCCGCAAAACTGGGGTTATGTGCCAACGGCTTTACAATGCTTAACCTTAATCCGTGTTTTGGAAGAGAGTTTGACTAATGTGATTAAACATAGTCATGCAAAGCATGTGAATGTTTCAATGGTGTTTCCATATGAAAGGCAACTCATTTTGACCATTGAAGATGATGGTGTGGGATTTGATGTCACCAGTAATTTTCAAAATGGGATGAGCATTGGGATTCGCAGTATGAAAATGCGTTTAGAACGTGTGGGTGCTGAATTATTGGTGACTTCTGAAAAGGGGAAAACAGTGGTGCAGGCCTTATTGGAGATAAAATGACGCTCATAAAAAAGAAGGTATTAAACACCGTTTAATACCTTTGGGCTTTTTGGATTATTCTTCCGCTGGCGGCAGAAGCATCAAGATGGAATCATTCATGAGCTGAGCCATATCTTCCAAAATTTCCTCATGATCAAAGTGTTGATCAAAAGCCAAGACCTTGCCATCTGCAATTTGCTTTAAAAGCGCAGAAAACTCTTCGGAAAGACAGAGCTGTTCACCATTGGCCCAGAACAATAACTCTTGCTCTTGTTCGGTATAAAGCAAGCGAGATGCAGGTTCGAGCATAATTTCATAGCCTGTGCCTAAAATTTCACGTAAATCATCCGCTTCAATTTCATCTGGCTCAGGAATGTTGTCTGGATATTTAGGCTCAGACATTAAACTCATAATCGCAGCATCAAGCTCGCTAGAGTTCTGTAAACGTTCAAGTAATAAGGTTTTTAGATAATTCAATTCGGATTTTGAAATTTCACCGATTTGCGCTTGAGTTTGTCTTTGAATATCCAGCAGAGGATTCTTCAAGAAAGTATTTTCGGCAAATTTGTCGCTAATGCGATCCATCATGTCCGCCATGTTTGGCATACGGAAACCAAAAGAGAAGGTGAGACAGTCATCTTCTGCAACGCCATAATGTGAGAGGCCGGGCGGGACATAAAGTAAATCACCAGGTGCTAGGACTTCATCAAAATGAACCTGCATTTCAGGTAATAATTTAAGAGGTTGACCCGCAACAAATTCAGTATTGGCATCACACATTTGTCCAAGCTGCCAACGACGATGTCCATAGCCTTGAACAAGAAACACATCGTAGAAGTCAAAATGTTGACCTACAGAACCGCCTTTAGGAGCGTAAGACACCATAATGTCATCGCGACGCCATTGTGGAATAAAAGGGAATTTTTTCCAGAGTTCGGCAATGTCAAACGAGTAATGATCAACGGCCTGCACCAGTAAAGTCCACAATTTTGGCATTTTCTGGAAATCACCTTTAATGAGCGGAGATGACTTCACTGACCACTGATTGGGATCTTTATCTTTTTGCTTAATTAAACGTGCCGTGACATGCTCTTCTAAAGCCAGTTCCATCACATCATTGGGTTCTAAGATATTCACAATCTCAGGTAAAGCATTACGAACCAGCAAAGGTTTCTTTTGCCAATATTCAGCAAGGAATTGTTCTGCGGTAATACCGCCTAAAACGTCTAGAGTTTGAGACATAAAATACAGCCTAAATTAAGGAACTAAAATATTTAATTGACGGAGAATTTGGCATAGCTGGATCATCGGCATACCCATCAAAGTGGTTTGATCCTGCCCAATCATTTGTTCAAACAAACTGATTCCTAAACTCTCACATTTAAAACTACCTGCACAGTGCAGTGGTTGTTCTACAGCCACATAGCGTTCAATTTCAGCCAGACTCAGTTTGCGAAATTTAACTTTATAGTGTTCGACCAGTGTTTGCTCAAAGCCAGTCGAATGCTGTTGAACGCTTAAAGCTGTACTGAAATATACAATCTTATCGGAATTGGCTTGAAGTTGGCGAATCGCTTTTTCTTCGGTCAATGGCTTACCAATAAAAATATCAGGAGCGCCTTCACGCCAAGCCACTTGATCTGAACCAATCACAATAGATTCAGGGTATTTTTGGGCAATGGTATGGGCTTTTTCAAAGGCGAGACGACGTGCTAGATCATCGGCATGTAATTCACCCTGTGGCGACTCGTCAATTTCAGGGACCACACATTCATACTGGATCTTTAAGCGGTCCATTAAATCTTTTCGGGTTTGGCTGCTCGAAGCCAGAATGATATGTGTATTCATCAGATGGCGTAATCCATTAGTACGTTTAGAGGAACATAAGAAAGTACGGCTTGATGACAAGCATGAATTTTTATAGGTGGAGCCATTCCAGCCTGATAAGCCTCAACCCAGCGGGTCACACAAATACACCAAAAATCACCGGGTTGTAAGCCGGGAAAACCTACTTCAGGCACTGGAGTGATTAAGTCATTGCCGACTTTTTGTGAAAAATTTAAAAACTCGGATGTCATTTGTGCACAGACAGTATGTTGCCCTAAATCAGTGGTCGCGGTATGACAGAACCCATTACGGAAGTAACCCGTAATCGGGTCAAAACAACAACTGGCTAAGGGTTCGCCAAATACGTTCAAGCGGTTAATTTGCGGATCTGGATGAAATGACATAGCAATGAATCAATTTGTGGCTTTTCAATATCATAATCAAAACTGACGCTTTCGGCAGCTTTTATACAAAAGAAGCTAACCTTTTTCTGCATAATCATTTAAAATCGTGCCGATTTTATATATTCAGAGAGCTATACATGAATTTTCAGCGTATGACTGACCTTGATTTAGCAGGTAAACGAGTTCTTATTCGTGAAGACTTAAACGTACCTGTTAAAAACGGTGTGATTACCAGTGATGCACGTTTACGTGCGGCATTACCGACAATCAAAGCTGCTTTAGAACAAGGTGCAGCAGTCATGGTGTATTCACACCTTGGTCGCCCAGTTGAAGGTGAGCCAAAAGCTGAACAATCATTAGCTCCAGTGGCGGCTTATTTGACTGAAGCTTTGGGTCAAGACGTTCAGTTAGTGACGGATTACCTTGATGGTGTTGACGTTGCAGCGGGTCAAGTGGTTCTTTTGGAAAACTGCCGTTTTAACCTCGGTGAAAAGAAAAACAACCCAGAATTGGCGCAAAAATATGCAGCACTTTGTGATGTATTTGTTATGGACGCTTTTGGTACGGCTCACCGTGCGGAAGCATCAACTGAAGGTGTTGCACGTTTAGCACCAGTTGCAGCAGCAGGTCCACTTCTTGCCGCTGAACTTGATGCCTTAGGTCGTGCCTTACAAACACCTGAAAAGCCAATGGTAGCGATTGTTGCGGGTTCTAAAGTATCGACTAAGCTTGATGTTTTAACTTCACTGTCAGACATTTGCGATCAATTGATTGTAGGTGGTGGTATTGCCAACACATTCTTGGCGGCAGCGGGTTACAACGTAGGTAAATCATTATGTGAAAATGATTTAATCGATACGGCGAAAGCGATTGCTTCAAAAGTCTCAGTACCGCTTCCAACAGATGTTGTAGTTGCTGATGCCAGTGAAATCAACTTTGATGATTTCTTGGGTTCGTTAGCGGCTGCAAAAGCTGTGGTGAAAAAAGTTGAAGATGTTGCTGATAACGACATGATTTTGGACGTAGGTCCAGAAACTGCACAAGCATTTGCTGAAATTTTAAAAACGTCAAAAACGATTCTTTGGAATGGTCCAGTAGGCGTATTTGAAGTCGATCAATTCGGTGAAGGGACTAAGACACTTTCATTGGCAATCGCTGAATCTGAAGGTTTCTCAATTGCGGGTGGTGGTGACACTTTAGCTGCGATTGATAAGTACGAAGTGGCTGACAAGATTGGTTATATCTCTACAGGCGGTGGTGCTTTCCTTGAGTTTGTTGAAGGCAAAACACTTCCAGCTGTAGCAGTGCTTTTAGAGCGTGCTTAAAAAATTTATTCATCGCATTTGGTGAAATAAATGAAAAGGTTGACGACAGTCAGCCTTTTTTATTGCATTCATCTTTAGGTCATCAAACTGTCACATATCTGAAATAAAATCATGGGCATTAAATCACCTGTTGTAGGAATAATGTGATGAACCTAAAATTAACACTTGCTGCTTTATTAATCGCACCATTGGCTTTAACTGCATGTGCAAAAAAAGATGAAGCACCTAAAACAGATGCGGCAGTTGAAGAAAAAGTATCGCCAGAACAGCAAGCTGCAATTGATTCATTAGACAAGCCTGTTATGGACGAAAAGAACACAGACGTACCAGCAGAAATTGCGAATGTTGATGCAGATGCAGCGACTCCTGCGACAGAAGCAGAAGCTTCTCAGGCTGCCGCACAATAAATTGCCATAATTTGTTGAAAAGTCCCTGCAAAAGCAGGGATTTTTTTTTAAATAGTGTGTTTAGTTGCTGAATTGAAATTAATGAGCATGTAGAATATGGCGCATTACCTGGGAGGACACTATGGCACTTATTTCTATGCGCCAGCTGTTGGACCACGCTGCAGAGCATGGCTACGGCGTACCAGCATTTAACGTAAACAACTTAGAACAAATGCGCGCAATTATGTTAGCTGCAGATGCAACTAACTCACCTGTAATCGTTCAGGCTTCAGCAGGTGCACGCAAATATGCAGGCGCTCCTTTCTTACGCCATTTAATTTTGGCTGCTATTGAAGAATGGCCGCACATTCCAGTGGTTATGCACCAAGATCACGGTACAAGCCCAGACGTATGTCAACGTTCAATTCAACTTGGCTTTTCATCAGTAATGATGGATGGTTCTTTAGGTGAAGACGGTAAAACCCCAACATCTTACGACTATAACGTTGAAGTCACTCGTCGCACAGTTGCTATGGCGCATGCGTGTGGCGTTTCTGTAGAAGGTGAAATTGGCTGTTTAGGTAGCCTTGAAACAGGTATGGCGGGTGAAGAAGATGGCGTAGGCGCTGAAGGCGTTCTTGACCACTCTCAATTGCTGACTTCGGTTGAAGAAGCGCGTAGCTTCGTTGCCGATACCAATGTGGATGCTTTGGCGATTGCTGTAGGGACTTCACATGGTGCGTACAAATTTACTCGCCCACCGACAGGGGATATTTTGGCGATTGACCGTATTAAAGAAATTCATGCGGCACTTCCAAATACCCACCTTGTAATGCACGGCTCAAGCTCTGTACCACAAGAATGGTTGGCGGTAATTAACCAATACGGCGGCGACATCAAAGAAACTTACGGTGTTCCTGTTGAGCAATTGGTTGAAGCGATCAAACATGGTGTGCGTAAAATCAACATTGATACAGACTTACGTTTAGCCTCTACAGGTGCGATGCGTCGTATGATGGCAGAGCAACCAAGCGAATTCGATCCACGTAAATTCTTTGCAAAAACTGTAGATGCAATGAAACAAATCTGTGTTGATCGTTACGAAGCATTTGGTACTGCGGGCAATGCAGACAAAATTCGTCCAATTTCTTTAGAGAAAATGGTTGATCGTTATAAATAATCGCTCCACAAATTATTTATAATTTGAAGCCCACATAACCTATGTGGGCTTTTTTATGGCTGTACTGATAATAAGAATGGAAAAGGTGTTATGCAACTCATCCTTGCTGCTGCGCTGTGTAGTGTACTGGTGTCAATCTTACTGAAAATCTGTAAGCGTAAAGGTTTTGATCCCATGCAAATGATTTGCTGGAATTATGCCGTGGCGAGTGTTCTATGCTTCTTTTGGTTTAAGCCAGACCTTGTGCATATCTCTCCGGTAAATACCCCGTGGTGGCTGATTTTGACGCTCGGTCTATTGTTGCCCAGTGTGTTCTTGTGCTTGTCTAAGTCTTTACAAACAGCGGGGATTGTCAAAACAGAAGTTGCGCAGCGTCTTTCGGTGGTATTGTCCCTCGGAGCAGCATATTTTATTTTTAATGAGCAGTTTGGAGCACTGAAACTATTCGGCATTGGACTCGGAATAACAGCAGTTCTATGTATTCTGTATTCCCATCGTAATAATCATGCTCAATCCGGATCGAGTTCTTCAGGTATGTTGTACTTGGCGAGTGTATGGGTTGGTTATGCCTTGGTGGATATTTTACTGAAATATACCACGGGTTTGGGAGTACAATTTGCCGTAGCTTTAAACCTGATGTTTATTTGCGCCTTTATATTTTCGCTGTTATATATCCTTTTAACCACAAAACGTGTGGGTTCTATTCCAAATATTGCATTGGGTTTACTTTTAGGGCTACTTAATTTTGCCAATATTGCACTTTACGTTAAAGCGCATATGTTGCTGAAAGATACCCCTGCAATTGTATTTGCAGGGATGAATATCATGGTGGTGATATTGGGGGTATTGAGTGGTTTGCTATTCTTTAAGGAAAAACTCAAAACCAGTACCAGTATTGGTCTAGGCTTAGGAATTATGAGTGTGCTTTGTTTAGCTTATGCCATGACTGTTTCATAATTCTGTTGAGCAACATCATTGGATAGCGGAATAAATCGACTTTATCGGCAACGCCCATTAACAAGCCTGTGTGCTGACAATCAGGACAGCGCGGATCATGTAAAGGAGTGTGGGCATAATGATAGAGATAGATGCGCTGACAATGGTTACACTCAAATTTAATCGGAAGTTGTACTAAATTCGACATGACCGACCTCTGTAAAAAGTGAAAATGTATTTTAAACAAGCAAATTTTGGACCTAAAAAAGGGACAAATTGATTGTCCCTATGAGTGTGCAGGTCAAATTTTACAATCGGGTGAAAATTTCTTCTTGATTGAGGCGTGATTTCGGTAGTTTGGCATTAAAGTCAGCGTCACTACGATAGCCCAGAGTCAAAAGAACAGAGGGAATCAGCCCTTGTTCGGTGAGTTGTAGCTCTTCCGCGAGTAAGTCTTCATCAAAACCGCCAATTGGTGTGGCATCAATATTTTCAATGCCTGCGGCAAGTAAAATTTGTCCCAGTGCAATAAAGGTTTGATTCTCTGCCCAGCGCTGAATATCGCCTTTTTCATTGCGATAGTAATTGACATACCCCGTACGGCTGTCTTTTTGACCCTGTTTGGCTGTTGCATCTTTAAAACGACCACTCAGATCATCGCGATGCAATAAATTCTCAAGATGCTCTTCGGTGATATCTGCTTTGGTGCAAAACAAAATGGTGTGGGAGGAATCTAACACCTTTGGTGCATTGTAGGCATATTTCCCGACCAAAGCTTTAGCAATACGTTCTTTTGCGGCACTGTGATCTGCAATAAAAAAATGCCATGGCTGAATATTAATGGACGATGGCGTTAAGCGTAAAATTTCAAGTAGACGATCAAACTGTGGTTGCGGAATTTTCTTGGAAGGGTCGTAAGCCTTAGTGGTATAACGAGTTTTTGAAATATTCAAAAGATCCATGAAAATAGCTCCGAGTTAAAGAAGTGCTGTTTTTAGCGGAATATTCACATTAATCTTTTCATGGTTCAGATTCAAGCATAGTGCAACTAAGTTATGTCAAAGTGTGTTCGATCATTAGATTTCCGCCCTATGATGTTGGATTAAGTGTTGAATGCGATCATAAGATCGAAAATCAATATTGGTAATTTGTGCGACGAACCGATTTACTAATCATCATGCCCTTTAAATCACGTTCATCATGATGCCTGACACCATTAACCATTTTAAACAAAGACTAAAAAGCCAACAGCAAATCGGACTTTGGGTTGGTTTAGCCGATGCCTATGCGACCGAGATTGTAGCAAATGCGGGTTATGACTGGCTTTTAATTGATGGTGAACATGCCCCGAGTGACCTTAGAACAACCTTATTGCAATTACAAAGCATGGCGGCCTACGCTTCGCAAGCAGTGGTCCGTCCACCCATTGGCAGTGTGCAATTAATTAAGCAATTATTGGATATTGGGGCGCAGACCTTACTTATTCCGATGGTGGAAACTGTAGAACAGGCGATGCTGATGGTGAAAGCTGTACGCTACCCGCCTGAAGGGATCCGTGGAGTGGGGGCTGCATTGGCGCGTGCAACGCGTTGGAATAGTATTCCAGATTATTATGCACATGCGCATGAGCAAATCTGTCTATTGATTCAAATTGAGTCAGTACAAGGCTTAAATAACTTGGATGAAATCCTTCAAATCGACGGCATTGATGGTGTGTTTATTGGGGCTGTTGATTTATCGGCAACCATGGGATTTCAGGGTGACCCGAATCATCCTGAAGTGCAAAAGGCCGTTATTGCTGCAATACAGAAGATTCGTGCAGCCGGTAAAGCCGCCGGTATTTTGTCGACTATCGATGAGGTGACACAACAATATCTTGATTTGGGTACAGAATTTGTCGCTGTTGGGGTAGACACGAGCGTATTGATGAATGGACTCCGAAGTTTATTGTCTAGATATAAAAAGGGTGCTGAAGAAGTGCAGGTGAAAGGCGGCTATTAATTCTGAAGTGCTATTAAACAAGGTAGCAATGAAGCAACATGCACAGGGAAAGCGTCAATGCTTAATAGCTAAAGGTGGTTAACTGCAATTCAGCATCTTGTTGTGTCGGGTCAATCACCAAAATTTGCGCAGCGTCCTGCTTCCAGTCGCCCAAAACAATGCGTTTTTTACCCTGTATGTGATGTATTGCAGCACGATGAGTGTGACCATGAATAAGAATATCAACATCTGCAAGTGCTTGCTCGACAGCATGTTGATTCACATCCATCACTTCATAGCTTTTAAACTGCTGTGCGGCATGGCTTTTTTTACGGAAGCCGTTGGCGAGTTTGGTACGGAAACTTAATGGTGTTTTACGTAAGAATCCCAGCACCAAAGGGTTGCGGATAATCTTTTTAAAACGCTGATAGCCGATGTCATCGGTACATAAGGCATCGCCATGTTCAAGGAGGAACTTTTGCTGCTTTATCTCTAAGACATAATCATCTGGCAACAAGATGCCCTTAAATTGATCTAAAAACTTCTGACCTAAGGCAAAATCCCGATTGCCGACTTGGAAATAGATCTGATTCCCAGCAGCATGAAATTGTTGTAGAGCAGCGACTATTTCATCTAACCAAGGGGCAGAATAGTCATCACCAATCCAAGCATTAAACCAATCCCCTAAAATATAGAGCTGCGTCTGCTTGTTTTGAAATTCTTTGAGCAAAGCGAAAAACCCTCGAACGAGTCGAGGGTGATCGGGTGACAAATGTAAATCTGAAATAAACAGATAGGTCACGCTGTATTCCTTTTAATCTCCCTAAATCCCTCTTTAAAAAGAGGGACTTTCCTCCCTTATAAAAGGGAGGTTAGGAGGGATTATTATTCAGAAATGATTTTTGCAGATTCAATTACAACGTTTTCTAAAGGAACGTCAGCGTGGTAGCCACGGTTACCCGTACGAACGCCTTTGATTGCATCTACAACGTCAAGACCTTCAGTTACTTTACCAAATACGGCATAGCCCCAACCTTGCGCTGTTTTACCAGTGTGGTTAAGGAAAGAGTTGTTTTTCACGTTAATGAAGAACTGCGCAGATGCAGAGTGAGGTGCTTGAGTACGCGCCATTGCGATTGTACCCACATCGTTGCTCAAACCGTTGTCTGCTTCGTTCTCAATTGAGTCACGAGTTGCTTTTTCTTTGAAGTTTTCATCCATGCCGCCACCTTGGATCATGAAACCATCAATCACACGGTGGAAAATTACGCCGTCATAGAAACCGTCACGAACATATTCTAAAAAGTTAGCCACTGTTTTAGGTGCTTTTTCAGCGTTAAGCTCAAGAACAATACGACCTTTATTGGTGTTTAATTCGACTTGAGGAAAACTCATTGTGTAATCTCCTTAACATGGACATAAAAGCCATGGGTTTTTGGTTGAGAGAAGCATAAGCAAACTGTAAACTACAAGGCAAGTAAAAACGTACATTTCTTTGTTAAAAATACTGAAATTGCGTTTAAAATATCCTGTTTTTTATTTTTAGAAGTGATCTATCTACTATGAAGCCAAATGATGTTGTTGCATCTCTGCCAAATAACCCGACACCAAGTAATCATGCCTCTGTCGATGCTGCGCAGCAAGAACAACAGCCTGGCTTGGATTTTGTACGTCAAGTCATTACTGATGATTTAGCGTCAGGACGTACGCAAACAGTAGTCACGCGTTTCCCGCCAGAGCCGAATGGTTATTTACATATTGGTCATGTCAAAGCAATTTGCTTAAATTTTGGTATTGCTGAAGAATTTGGTGGGTATTGTAACCTACGTTTTGACGATACCAACCCAGATGCCGAAGAACAAGAATATGTAGATGGTATTGCCAACGATGTGAAGTGGTTAGGTTTTGAGTGGAAAGACGAACCACGTTATGCATCGGGCTATTTTGATCAGTTATACGCGTGGGCTGTGCAATTGATTGAACAGGGGGATGCTTATGTCGATTTACAATCACCTGAAGAAATTAAATTAAATCGTGGTAACTTTGTTGAGCCGGGCAAAAACTCGCCTTATCGTGATACTACGGTTGCTGAAAACCTCGAACGCTTTGAAAAAATGCGTAATGGTGAGTTGGGTGAAGGACAAGCGGTGTTACGTGCCAAAATTGATATGGCATCGCCAAATGTGCATATGCGTGATCCAATTCTTTACCGTGTTTTACATTCTGAACATCACCAAACAGGTGATAAGTGGAAAATGTATCCAATGTATGACTATGCGCATCCATTGTCTGATGCGATTGAAGGGATTACGCACTCTTTATGTACTTTGGAATTCCAAGACCACCGTCCATTCTATGACTGGGTGATTGAGAAGGTACATTCGCCAGCTGTTCCACGTCAGTACGAATCGAGCCGTTTAAATATTGATTACACCATTACCTCTAAACGTAAATTACGTAAATTGGTTGAAGGTGGATATGTGAATGGTTGGGATGACCCACGTATGCCAACCGTAGTCGGTATGCGCCGTCGTGGTTTTACCCCTGAAGGTTTACGTGATTTCTGTAAGCGTGTAGGTGTGTCGAAGACCGATGGTATTGTTGATGTGGCCATGCTTGAATTCTGTATCCGTCAATCGCTAGAAAATACTGCGGGTCGTGGTATGGCGGTATTGAATCCACTGAAAGTGACTTTAACCAACTTACCAGAAGCATTGGACTTGGTACATGCGCGTCATCCAAATGTCGATATGGGTGAACGTGTGATTCCATTAACTTCTGAAATCTATATTGACCGTAAAGATTTTGAAGAAATTCCACCAAAAGGCTTCAAGCGTTTAGTACCTGAAGGCGAAGTGCGTTTACGTCATGCTTATGTGATTAAATGTGATGAAATCATTAAGGATGAAAACGGTGAAGTGGTTGAATTGAAATGTTCGATCGATCCTGAAACGTTGGGTAAAAACCCTGAAGGGCGTAAAGTCAAAGGGGTAATTCACTGGGTATCTGCAACCCAAGGTATTCCTGCTGAAGTTCGGATCTATGACCGTTTATTCACCGAATCTGCACCAGATGCAACCGATGATTTCCTAGCGAATCTGAATCCAGAATCATTACAAGTTGTTCAAGCGGTTATTGAGCCTGCACTAGCGCAAGCTGAGCCTGAACAACGCTTCCAGTTTGAACGTGAAGGTTATTTCGTGGCTGATCGTTATGACCATAGCGCAGAAAAGCCTGTGTTTAACCGTATTTTGGACTTAAAAGACAGTTTTAAACCGGGTAAATAATTCATTTATTCACCATATAAAAAAGCCCCGAGGTTTAGATTCGGGGCTTTTTTTATTGCTATGCCAAAATTTATGAATACGGCTGGCTAAGATATTTTGAATTTATTCTGAGACTGAAATGTCCTCAAGGTGTTAACGGTTTTTATGCTCTTGATCTTTAAAGAACAAATAAGTTTGGGTATGCATTTTTGCCTTGTCGCGTAATTTCTTTTTAATATACAGCGCAAGCGCAAAGCAAGTTGTGGTCACGGTTAATAGCATGCTGTTCATATAGCTCATAATAGAACTCACATAACCGATTGTTGTGAGTCGATTCATCATTCTGACCACTTGCGGGCTGCTTTCTACGCCGGTAATTGCCCAAGTACAGAGATGTTCGCAGTTGTTCATAATTAAATGATAGTGATTTTCTTTCATGCGAGAACGCATGCGACGAACCACTTTGCGACCTGAATATTTAGGCTGCTGATAGTCAATGACGTTAATTTTTTTGCCATGACAGAATTGTTCTAGCGTGGTGATTTCAATCGGTCGCTTTTTAAAAAAGTGAGCAAAACCTGAATAATGGATAACACGTCCACGCCCAATATAAATCCCGTGATGGGAGTAGGCGAAATGTTTAACAACAAGATGTGCTCCAATAGGAAACCGTTTTTTTTGCTGATGCATTGCGACGTTTAACTAATAAAGTTACACATGTATATTAGCATGTAGTCTACTTAGAATTGTGGAGATACGCGATTAGTTGCATGCGAATGCTACAAAAAGCAATAAAATAGAAGCTAAGTGGTCAAAGTGTCGTAATTCATATGGATATAAGAGTAAGACAGGTGCTACAACTGGTCGTAATGCTTATTGGTAGCTTAATGTCTATAAACGTATTGGCTCAGGTGAAAAGCTATACGCGACATTATGATTACAATTACACAGTTATTGAAGTGGATGATTTAAGCAAGCTTCGTTTAATGTTGAATGAACAGAATGATGAAACGCCAGTGAATGACTTCAGTCAAATTGCAAATCAGCTAAAATCCTGCGAGCAGATGACATTTGCCATGAATGCAGGCATGTTTCACTCAACCTACCATCCAGTAGGCCTATATATTGAAAACAAGAAAAAGCTATTTCCTATCAATCGAGATCATGGTTGGGGAAATTTCTATTTACAGCCTAATGGTGTTTTCGCTTGGAACGCTAAGCAGGCAATAATCTTAAGTACTTCTCAATATACGAAACGTAAATTTAAAGCGGACTATGCCACTCAATCGGGTCCAATGCTCATCATAAATAAGCAGATTAATCCTATATTTATACCGCAGTCAGATTCACTTAAATTACGCAATGCCGTGGGGATTAAATCCCAAACATTGTATTTTGTGCTGACAGAGCAATCTGTGAATTTTTATACCTTAGCCAGTTTTATGCGAGATGATTTGGAACTGGAGCAGGCTTTATATTTAGATGGATCTGTTTCAGCTGTCTATTTGTCTGAACCATCGCAAAATACGCAAACCCATCGCCTAGGTCCAATGCTGGCTTATATTGATGATCAAGCATGTCATTCTAATTCACAATAATCGCCACAATAAAAAAGCATTGGTTTTCGGCCAATGCTTTTTTGTATCTGTGAAATCTGCGCTTACTGTAATGGTGAGCGGGTAATTTCATTCAGCTCTTTACGACTATAACCGCGTGAAGCGAGTACACGCTTAATGCCTATAATGACATCATCATCAGTCGCTTTTGCAAGAGCATTTAACAGTTGTTCGTCGGTTTTGCATGAGCAATCATTTTCGATACAAGCGATTTGATTTTTATGCTCATTCAACTGCTGAGGTGCAGTAAACAATTTTTGCCAAAAACTCATAGAGCCTTCATTCATGAATAACATAGAACGAAATATAGCCAATTCTATAAATAATGCAAGTCTACATGAGTGATAAAAGCAGCAGTTAAACACGCAAAATTTCAATCATAATGGCGCAGTTTAACGTTTTTATGACACATGCATAAAAGTGGTGAAATTAACTGATTTATTTCTATAAAAAAATCCTCAAGCGGTTGATTTTAATGGCTTGAGGACCCAGTTTTTAACATTGGAAAATTGTTTACAATTTTTCCAGTAATACCCCAGATTCAACATGGTGGGTATAAGGGAACTGATCAAATAATGCGAACTTTGTGACTTTGTGGGTTTGTGTCAAAAGCTTCAAATTGTCATAGAGGGTATCGGGATTACACGAGATATAAATGATCCGTTCAAAGCGTTGCAGCAGCTTCAAGGTTTCATCATCAATCCCTGCACGCGGTGGATCAACGAAAACGGTATCAAAATCATAACTGCTAATTTCAATTTCAGCTTCTTGTAGACGTCTAAATTCACGTTCACCATTGTAGGCTTGAGTAAACTCTTCGGCAGAAAGGCGAGCGACCTGAATGTTATCAATGTTATTTTGCTCGATGTTCCATTGCGCTGCATATACAGAAGATTTGGCAAGTTCAGTGGCTAACACACGCTTAAAGCGAGTCGACAAAGGCAGGGTGAAGTTCCCGTTACCACAGTAGAGTTCAAGCAGGTCTTTGTTTGAGTGACCCGCGGCATCACAAGCCCATTCCAACATTTTTTGGCAAACTTGAGCATTCGGCTGGGTAAAGCTACTTTCGATTTGTTTGTACTGATATTTACGCTCAAAAACTTGGAGTACTTCAACTACAAACTCATCAGAAAGCACGAGCTTTTGACCGCGGCTACGACCAATAATTTTAATCTTGAGTTTTTCTGCAAGTTGTTTGGCCAAGACTTGCCATTGTTCATTGAGTGGGCAGCGATAAATCAGTGAAACCAGCATTTCACCTTTTAAAGTCGCTAAGAAATGCACTTCAAACAGGCGCTTGGACAGGGCCTCATCACTTTTTAATTCTGACAAAAGTACTGGCATGAGTTGATTAATGTGCGCATCGGCAACTGGGAACTCATCAATACGAATGACTTGTTTTTGTTGTTGTTCATCGCGTTCAAACATGGCATAGAACATATCGTCATCAGTATGCCAAATACGAAACTCTGCGCGCATACGATAATGCTGTTCAGGGGATGCGAATACAGAAAGAGATGGGGGATTGAATTCGGCAAATTGCGCAGAAATACGTTCAACTTTGGCATCAAGTTGTTGCTGATAAGATGAAGTCATATGCAGTCAAAAATCATAAAACGTAGAAAACAGGGATGGTAACAAAGTTTGCAGGAGAAGACTAAGTGAATTCAGCAACTCTGCATGAAAATATAGAAAATACAGGGTGATTGTGAGATGAATCTAGCAAAGCAAAAATGATCGCTTATAAAAAAAGAAACCAAGCCATTAGACCAGTAATGGCTTGGTAAGGGAAATATATGCCCCTAACAGGATGCTTTTAACCTTAGTTCAAGGTCATTAAGCTAGCATTACCACCTGCAGCAGCAGTGTTAATACTGATGGCACGTTCAATTACAAGGCGCTCAACAGGAATGTCTTGTTCAGCAGGTTGTAAGTGAGTAATACCTACAATCGCACCTGGACGCTGTGCAATCGCAGTTTGCAACTCTAGAACTTGTGTGGTTGTACCGTGGTGCAGTACCGCATCAAACTCACCAGTCGCAATGCTGTTGATGACTTTGAATTGATTAGCAACGACTTTAGGCATAGAAGACATATGCTTCAATGCAAAGACATTGTCTGCCAATACAGCTGCTTTACTACCCACTGCAAAGATTGCATTTAATTGCACCAATTGGTCTTGTTCTTGCTCTGCAAGAGACAATACACAGTGACGAGCAACAATCGTGTATTGGTTGCTTTCACCTGTAGGACCATTCAATTCATACACTTGACCAGAAGCAAGTGCAGGAACTTGAGGCAATTTCACTTGTGGGAACTGCTTTTTCACCCAAGCGCTAAACTGTTCATACACTTCATTTTTCGGTGCTGGTTGTAACACTTTGCCTGTCGCAAAAGGTGTACTTAACTGTTTCGCGCTACATTCTTGCATTAAACGGTAAAGGTATAATGGACCACCCGCTTTAGGACCCGTACCAGATAGACCTTCACCACCGAAAGGTTGTACGCCAACAACAGCACCAACGATGTTGCGGTTGATATACAAGTTACCCACTTCAGAAGTGTTAATTACAGTGTTGATGGTTTCATCAATACGTGTATGTAGACCCATGGTTAAGCCGTAGCCTTTCGCATTGATTTGATCGACTACAGATTTCACATTACCTTGTGGGTAACGGATGATGTGTAATACAGGACCAAATACTTCACGCTCTAGGTCGTTTAAGTTCGGCAATTCAATCAACGTAGGTGGAATGAATGTACCTTGAGTTAAGCTCGCATCAGCATTGTCGTTGCGCATGAATTGGTGAACCGTATAACCTTTGCCACGCATCTTTTGGATGTGGTTCTGGATATTGGTTTGTGCTTCAGCATCAATTACTGGACCAATGTCAGTTTTTAACAGAGCAGGATTACCCACGGTTAATTGCTGCATTGCACCTTTCAGCATGCGAATTACGCTTTCAGCATTGTCTTCTTGTACACAAAGAATACGAAGGGCAGAACAACGTTGACCAGCACTGTCATACGCCGAGTTCACAACATCGAGAATCACTTGTTCAGTTAATGCAGATGAGTCAACAATCATGGCATTTTGACCACCAGTCTCCGCAATTAACGGAATCGGTTGACCATTTGAGCCTAAGCGTTTTGCAACAGTTTTCTGAAGAATTTTGGCAACTTCAGTAGAACCAGTGAACATAATACCTTGAACACGTGGGTCAGCACTTAATTGCGCACCAACGGTTTCACCGCGTCCTGGAATTAACTGTACAACGGCTTCTGGAACACCGGCTTCCCAAAGCATTTGGATGGCCAATGCTGCAATAAGCGGAGTTTGTTCAGCTGGTTTAGCAATCACCGTGTTACCTGCTACAAGTGCAGCAGAGATCTGACCGCTGAAAATCGCAAGCGGGAAGTTCCATGGGCTAATACATAAAACAGTACCTAATGACTCAATTTGTGCATTTGCAGGTAAATTCGTGCTTTGAGCAGCGTAGTAACGTAAGAAGTCAACGGCTTCACGCACTTCAGCAATCGCATTGGCATAAGTTTTACCACTTTCACGGCATAACAAGACCATGAGCTCTTGGATGCGACTTTCCATAATGTCGGCAGCACGGTTTAAACATGCAGCACGTTCATTTTTCGGAGTGTTTACCCAAGCCGCTTGTGCAGTTGCAGCATTGCTCAGTGCCAAGTTGACGTGTTCAGCAGAAGCTTCTTTCACGCTACCGACTTGATCGCTATGCACAGCAGGGTTAATCACGGCAACTTCAGCAGCGGCAGTAATTTCTGCTAAACCAGGACCCATCGCTTGTGCAGACCATTGCTGTGACATAAGACCTTGAACAGTTTTGTCTAAGCTTAACAATTCGCTGTCATTGGCTAAGTCAACACCTGAAGAGTTTTGGCGTAATGCACCATACAAATTCTTAGGTAATGGAATTGCTGGGTGTTTTAAGCCAACCGCTTTTTCTTGTTTCGCAGCAGTTAAGATCGATTCACGCGGGTTTTCGATCAGGTCTTGAATCTTCAAGCTCTTATCAGCAATACGGTTTACGAATGATGTGTTTGCACCATTTTCGAGTAAACGACGTACTAAGTAAGCCAATAAAGTTTCATGCGTACCTACTGGCGCATAAATACGGCAAGGGATATCCAATTTGTTTTCAGATTTTGGACCAACTACTTGTTCGTATAAAGGCTCACCCATGCCGTGTAAGCATTGGAATTCGTATTGACCGACGTAATATTTCGCAGGATCTGCCAATTCGTAAATTGTCGCAACAGTCTGTGCATTATGCGTTGCAAATTGCGGATAAATTTGTTCTGGCGCAGCCAATAATTTTCGAGCACATGCGATATAAGACAAGTCTGTATGCACTTTACGTGTAAATACAGGGTAGTCTGTCATACCTTCAATTTGTGCTTTCTTGATTTCGCTGTCCCAATACGCACCTTTAACTAAACGGATCATAAGACGCTTATTGCTACGTTTCGCTAGATCAACAATATAATCTACAACGTAGAAACAACGTTTTTGGTACGCTTGAATGACAAAGCCAATACCTTTCCAATCCGCCAATTCAGGCTCAAAGCAAAGACGCTCTAATAGCTCAAGAGAAAGCTCTAAGCGTTCAGATTCTTCAGCATCGATGTTTAAACCGATGTTGTAGCCTTTTGCCAAACGCGCCAATTCAAGTACTTTACCGTAAAGTTCGTTATGTACACGTTCAGTTTGTGAACGTTGGTAACGCGGATGTAATGCAGAAAGCTTGATTGAGATACCAGGACCGCTGTAAACGTCTTTATCTTTAGATGCTTGACCAATCGCATGAATGGCGTTGGTGTAATCATCATAATAACGCTCAGCATCGTGATCCGTTAACGCAGCTTCACCTAACATATCGTATGAATAGCGGAAACCTTTGTCTTCAAGACGTTCAGCATTGCTTAACGCTTCTTTAATGGTTTCGCCAGTTACGAACTGCTCACCCATCATACGCATTGCAACGTCAACGGCTTTACGAATGATGCCACGACCACTACGTGCAATTAAGCCCGTAAGCATGCTAGAAAGGCTGGCTTGCTGAGGAGTTTCCATCAGCTTACCTGTTAACATTAAGCCCCACGCAGCGGCATTAACGAACATCAGGTTGCTTTGACCAACGTGGTCTTTCCAGTTACCTTGGTTGATTTTGTCACGGATTAACAAATCGCGTGTAGCAGTATCTGGAATACGTAATAACGCTTCAGCAAGGCACATGAGGGCAATACCTTCTTGAGAAGATAAAGAGAACTCTTGTAATAAGCCTTGAACAATACCTGCTTTACCCGCAGAGCTTTTACGCTCACGTAAAGTATGCGCAAGGTTAAATGCGAGGTCTTGAATACGAGTATTCAATTCGTCTGAAATTTTGCTATGCTCAAGTAGATTTTCAACACATTCTGATTCGGCACGGCGCCATGCAGTGTTAATCTCTGTTTCATAAGCGCTCTTTTCTTTGAAAAGAGTAATATAGTCTTGATGAGGCTCGGTTCCATCAATTGGGGAGATGATCGTATTCATGCCAACTTCCTGTGACTGAAAAGATTGAGTTAAGCAAATTGCCGTATATAATTAATGATTACAGAAATAAACCCGAATAACTCACTATTGTTTCCCTTATTTTTAGAGATTAATTCAGATGTCTAGCCAAATTTTATCGCTTGATCGAACGGATATTAAAATTTTAGATATTCTGCAAAATGATGGACGAATATCTAATATCAAATTGGCTGAAGAGGTGAACCTATCTCCTACGGCTGTGCTTGCAAGGGTACAGAAGCTCAGCAAAGATGGATTTATTCTTGGTTATGAGGCCAAGTTAAATGCTGCAATGTTGAACTCAAATTTTGTGGTCTTCGTAGAGATTTTACTCGATAAAACGACGCCGAATGTATTAGATGAGTTCTGCGAGGCAGTATTACAGTATCCAGAGATTGTCGAATGCCATATGACCAGTGGTGGGTTTGACTTTGTTGTCAAGATTCGCTGCGCTAGTATGGAAGAGTTTCGCAAAATTTCAGGGCAGGTGATCTGGCAACTGCCAGGGATCAAGGAAACGCGTAGCTATCCAGTCATGGAAGTGATTAAAGAAAGCGGTAAGCTGAATCTCAAAGTCAAAAAGCATAGATAAAAATAAAGGGGCATTAAGCCCCTTTATTGTTTGCCACGATAAAGATCAATTACTTGTTCTTTAACTCAGCCATTTCGCGTTTGTAGAAGGCATCTGCTTTTTCAAAACGCTCAACCACATCTTTTGCAGGTTCTTTACCAAGAAGGCTCACAACAATAATGCTGATGAAAGACAAGATGAAGCCAGGGATGATTTCATACAAGCCTGTGTAGCCCATGGTGTTTTTCCAAACGATTACAGTGATTGCACCAACAAGGATACCCACGATAGCACCGTTGAGTGTCATACGTTTCCAGAACAAAGATAAGATAATCAATGGACCAAACGCAGCACCAAAACCAGCCCAAGCGTAAGACACTAAACCTAAAACTTTACTGTCTGGGTTTTGAGCAATTGTAATAGCAAGGATAGCAATACCAACAACCATCAAACGACCGATCCAAACCAACTCTTTTTGAGATGCATTTTTACGGATGAATGATTTGTATAAATCTTCAGTAAGCGTACTTGAACAAACCAAAAGCTGACAGCTTAGAGTACTCATTACTGCTGAAAGAATCGCAGCCAAAATAACACCAGCTAACCATGGGTTAAATAAAATCTTATTTAATTCCATGAAGATCGTTTCAGGGTTCTGAGAAACTACTGCCGCAAGTTCAGGATGTTGCTGGAAGTAAGCAATACCAACAAAGCCAGCACCAACCGCACCACCAAGACATAAAATCATCCAAGCCATACCAATACGGCGAGCAGCAGGGATTGTCTTAACAGAATCTGCAGCCATGAAGCGCACGAGAATGTGTGGTTGACCAAAGTAGCCTAAGCCCCATGCCATTGAAGATAAAATGGCAACGGTACTTAAACCTTCAAGCATATTCATGGCTTGTGGGCGGGCAGCTTCAAGTAATACAGCAAACTGTTGACTATGATCATCAATAGCAAGGTAAGCCATCACTGGCATTAACAATAAAGCAAAGATCATCAAGCCTGCTTGGAAAGTATCTGTCCAGCTCACTGCAAGGAAACCGCCGATACAGACATATGAAATTGTCGCAAGTGCGCCAATCCAAAGCGCTGTTGAGTAGTCCCAGCCAAATAAGCTTTCAAACAAACGCGCGCCAGCAACCATACCTGAAGCACAGTAAATAGCGAAGAAAATAAGAATTACGAATGCAGAGATAATACGTAAAATACGTTTTTTGTCGCCAAAACGACCAGTGAAATAATCTGGTAATGTAAGCGCATTATTCTGATATTCAGTGTGAACACGAAGACGTCCAGCAACCAAAAGCCAGTTTAACCAAGCACCGATAATCAAACCGATGGCAATCCAAGCTTCAGAAAGACCAGATAAATAAATTGCTCCGGGTAAACCCATAAGCAACCAGCCGCTCATGTCCGACGCGCCTGCTGAAAGTGCTGTCACAACGCTTCCAAGACTACGTCCACCCAAGATGTAGTCAGAGAAATCTGAAGTTGCCTTATAAGCATATAGGCCAATACCGACCATTGCGACAATGTAAAAAATAAAAGTAATTAATGTGGGGTTCACTTGACTCATATGCCCATCCTTTGTCCTAAAACCATCTGTCCATTTATCCAAGATGATTTTTTGAGCTGCAATAGCGAGGAGCTGATTCAAACATAAAAGCAAAATTACTTACTGTTACATTTCTAGGGTGTTTGTTGTGATCTTGTGTAGCAAAATGTAATTTTGTTTACAAAACTAAAAATGACAAAACAGGCTAGTCAGTTTAAGAGATGTACGCAGTTTGCTTGAATATTTCCTTTTATAATGTGAACTTTCAATAAATATGAATAAAAAGTATTCAATTTAATTGATCCGTGTGGTTCTGTTTACATAAGTTTACATTTTTAGATCTGGTTGGTTGAAAATAAAATCCGATATTTCAATTCGATAGTGATGAAATACCTCCAGTATGAATCAGTCATTTTGAAAATTAGTCAAAAATGACATGTTTATGCGCTGCTCGTAGGGGTTTTAATTATTGCGGTATTATTACTCTAAATTTAAGTCCTAGGGGCTCGATTCTCCTTTTTTATTGTATTGATGACTTGTGAAAATCGTTAAGTGATGAATCATTTCATCTCAATTATGCGCGCAATGCAATCAAGCTAAATATACGTTTTATGTAAATTTATCGACTTCGAATAAAAGGTTAAAGCTTGGACAAAACAACGATGCAAAAAAGAAGAGAGGGATTAAATGGTGTATTCAGTCGATAAGTTCGTTCTGATTGCATTATATAATGTGGCTTCAATAGTTAAGGGAAGCAGGAAGATGCTCAATAAGCTAAAAAATGTATTTAAAAGTTCAAAAGCGAAAGAAGAAGAAGCTTATTTACTGGAGCATGCGATTCAGTTTGATTCAGAGCAGGGCTATATCGTGGATGGGATAATCCTCAATAAGGAATTGTCTGAACGCTTAGAATACTATTCCAACCGACGCTTAACACAGTTTGATGATTTGCAGGCACTTTATTATGCGGCCATGTTAATCAATGAAAAAATTGATTTGGAAATTGCGCAGCAGAGATTTGTCACACGATTAGGCAATACGGAAGAAAATCTAGTGCAATTTAAGCAAATCGTACAAAAACTGAATGACTACTATCGCAATTTTATACGCGAAAAATAAAGCTTAACTATATATAGCTATTTATAGCACTCATATGCGTGTTGATGAGTAGTATGTTCAACAAGTCTCACACATTCTGGGTTAAGTAACCGTATAAAAATTTTATTGGCTTTTGGCCTCGTGATAAGATTGTAACCAAGTGACTTATCTCTAAAAAGCGACCTACATGTTCCAACAAGAAATTGCTCAACTCAATCTGTCTAAATTGAAAGCAGGTGAAAAACGCTGGATCGGACAATTACAAGGTTCAGCTGCTGCATTATTATTTAAAGAAATTTCTATACAACATAAGCAGCTTTTTATTCTGGTAGCTCGGAACAGTCAGCATCTGGCTCAACTCGAAAGCGAGCTTGAATTTTACGGCGTTAAACCGACAATTTTCCCCGATTGGGAAATTCTACCGTATGACCGTTTATCCCCACATCAAGATATCGTGTCTGAACGCTTGGCGATTTTATCGAATATGCCGCAACAAGGCGTATTACTCGTTTCAGCCTCAACTTTAGCGCAGCGCGTAGCGCCAGCATCTTGGGTTTTGGGCGAGCATTTCGATATTCAGGTGGGACAAAAATTCGATATTGAAAAGCAAAAATTGCGTCTCATTCAGGCTGGCTATCATTTGGTTGATACCGTATACGACCATGGTGAATTTGCAGTGCGCGGCAGCATTATGGATATTTTTGCTTCTGGCCAAAATGCACCGATTCGTATTGATCTGTTTGATGATGAAATTGAGAGCCTAAAATTTTTCGACCCTGAAACACAGCGCACCACGCAAAATTTACAACAATTTAGTGTACTACCTGCTAAAGAGTTTCCACTCAAGGAAGCGCGTTCTTTATTTAGAGATCGTTATGCGGAAAGTTTTCCAACGGCCAATCCGAAGAAAAACCCCATTTACCAAGATGTGCTAGATGGGATTTCATCACCGGGTATTGAATTCTATTTACCGCTGTTTTTTGAGAAACAAGCCATGCAAAGTCAAAGTACGCTTATGGCGTACTTACCAAAGAATGGCATTGTCATTACAGATTTAGGTTTGGATGAAGGCTTGTCTGGATTTTGGAAAGAAGTTCTGCGTCGTTATGAGGATCGTCGGCATAATGTCGATCATCCAATCTTGCCGCCGGATGAACTTTTTTTATCACCGAATCTGGTCTTGGAGCACCTGAATAAATTTGGCCGAATTCTGGCTTCGACCGAAGAAGTCGAAGAACGCGCGGGTGCAATTAATTTAGCGACTGAGCCACCACCGCGTTTAGCTGTCGATCCTAAACAAGAAAAGCCTTTTGCAGCAGTCAAAAATTATCTCGATACAGTCAATCATCCGGTACTTTTGGTGGCAGAAAGTGCGGGGCGACGTGAAACACTAAAAGATGCACTACGTCCATATTTAGGCGAAATCCCAAGTGTTGATGGCTTCGCAGATTTTCAGCAATCTTTACAAGCGATCGCCATTACCAATGCGCCTTTAGATCGTGGTTTGGTGATTCAAAATCAACTGAGTGTCATTTCTGAAAATCAGTTATATGAACATCGGGTTGTGCAGCGTCGTCGTAAGCGCCAGCAAGAAGTCTCGGAAGAATTCTTAATCAAGAGTTTAACTGAACTCAGTATTGGTGCACCTGTTGTGCATATCGATCATGGTGTTGGACGCTACGCAGGTTTAATCACTCTAAGTATTGATGATCAGGAACATGAGTTCTTGCAGCTAGATTATGCAGATGCTGCCAAAGTGTATGTTCCGGTCACCAATTTACATTTAATTAGTCGTTACAGTGGTGGTGATCCAGATTTAGCCCCGCTGCATAAACTCGGTACCGATGCTTGGAGCAAGGCGAAACGTAAGGCACTGGAACAGATTCATGATGTTGCAGCTGAGCTATTGCATATACAAGCACGTCGCCAATCTAAACCGGGTATTAGTTTTGAGCTTGATCATAGCCTTTATATGCAATTTGCTAGTGGCTTTGCTTATGAGGAAACTTTAGACCAGGCCAATGCGATTGAAGCAACCTTACATGATATGCAACTGGCAAAACCAATGGATCGTCTGGTCTGTGGTGATGTCGGCTTCGGGAAAACAGAAGTTGCCATGCGGGCAGCATTTGTAGCGGTACAGAATAATAGGCAAGTTGCCGTTTTGGTACCGACAACATTGCTGGCACAACAGCACTATGAGTCATTTAAAGACCGATTTGCAGATTGGCCAGTTCGAATTGAGGTATTGTCGCGTTTTGGTTCGAGTAAAGCACATCTAAAAACCATTGAAGATTTGGCTGATGGCAAAGTCGACATTGTTGTTGGTACCCACAAGATTCTGCAAGAAAATGTGCAATTTAAAAATCTGGGGTTGATGATTGTGGATGAAGAACATCGTTTTGGTGTGCGCGATAAAGAGCGTATCAAAGCGTTGCGTGCAGACGTGGATATGTTAACCCTGACGGCAACTCCCATTCCTAGAACATTAAATATGGCATTTAGTGGCATGCGCGATCTATCGATCATTGCTACGCCACCAGCACGACGCTTGGCTGTCAAAACTTTTGTGCAGGAGCATACTTCAGAATCAATCAAAGAGGCGATTCTGCGTGAGTTACTCCGTGGGGGACAAGTCTATTTCTTGCATAATGAAGTAGAAAGTATTGAGCGTGCCGCCGAAAGTATCCGTGAACTAGTACCAGAGGCACGCGTGGCTGTAGCACATGGGCAAATGCGTGAACGTGAACTGGAGCAGGTTATGCAACAGTTCTATCATAAAGAATATAATGTCTTGGTATGCTCAACGATTATTGAAACAGGGATTGATGTGCCGAATGCCAATACCATTTTAATTGAGCGTGCGGATAAACTCGGGTTGGCACAATTGCATCAGTTACGTGGTCGGGTTGGGCGTTCGCATCATCAGGCTTATGCTTATTTATTGGTTCCATCCATGAAAGGCTTAAAGGGTGATGCGGAAAAACGCTTAGATGCCATTCAGCGTGCAGCAACACTCGGTGCAGGCTTTATGCTTGCGACAGAAGATTTAGAAATCCGTGGTGCAGGTGAATTGCTGGGTGAACAGCAAAGTGGTTCTATGCAAGCGATTGGCTATAGCTTGTATATGGAAATGCTGGAGAAAGCCACCAAAGCAATCCAAAAGGGTAAAACCCCGAATTTTGATGCGCCATTATCGCTTACCGCTGAAATTAATCTGCATATGCCAGCATTAATTCCAGATGAGTACTTGGGCGATGTGCATCAGCGCTTGTTATTCTATAAACGTATCAGTAATACCAATACCCAAGACAAGCTAGATAATATCCGCATGGAATTGATAGATCGTTTTGGTATTCCACCACAACCCGTAAAGCAATTATTTGCAGTGCATCAATTAAGACTCAAGGCTGAGTTTTTAGGCATTACAAAAATTGATATCAACAGTAATGGCGGGCATATCGAATTTTCCCAAGATACTCCAGTGCAGGCCATGAGTATCATCAATATGATGCAAAAGCATCCAACCTTCTTCCGTATGGAAGGTGGTCAGCGCTTAAAAGTCATGGTGATGCTGGAGGATTATGAAAAAAGGATTCAATTTATCAATGATTTACTGGAAAACTTGATTAAAGACCTGAATTGATAGAAGGAAGTCACTTCTTTGGCTTGACTTTCGAAAAGTTAGATTGGAGGGATAGTCAAAGAAGCGGTTGATTTATTTGGGAAAATTATTAAAGTAATAAATGTGATTGAGTTCAAGTCAATTGGTGCTTTATTTGTAATGAAACACCTTTTATAGAATACTCAGCCTTAGTTTGATGTGATAGTATTAACCATCATTCTAATTTTGCATCATTTATAAAGATATGTTTAGTTTGCATCCACAACTTGCTCAAGATACGTTTTTTGTAGGCGATTTTCCGCTTTCTACATGTCGTTTAATGAATGATATGCAGTTTCCTTGGCTCATTCTTATTCCACGTGTTCCTGGAGTTACTGAGCTGTATGAATTAAGTCAGGCTGATCAGGAACAGTTTTTACGTGAATCAAGCTGGTTGTCTAGTCAGCTTGCACGTGTTTTCCGCGCAGATAAAATGAATGTTGCGGCATTGGGTAATATGGTGCCTCAACTCCATTTTCATCATGTTGTACGTTATCAAAACGATGTGGCTTGGCCTAAACCAGTTTGGGGCACACCAGCAGTTCCATATACAAACGAAGTACTTGCGCATATGCGTCAAACTTTAATGCTTGCTCTACGTGGTCAGGGTGATATGCCGTTTGACTGGCGCATGGATTAATCTGAACAAATCATTTGTTTATGGATGAATTGTGATTAAATTCGGGTTCTGGAGTAGGTAGTGCTATCATTAAGCAATTGGTTAGATAGAGACCCTAAGCATTTTGAATACCTTCATCGCGTGATGGGTTATGCAATGCTATCTCTACTTTTAGTTGTTTATCACTACACCTCACCAGAAACCCACTATCAAATCTATGTTCCTGTTTTGATGGGAATGGTTGCTTTAATTCTGCCCAAATTATCTCATTGGCTGGAATTTAAGTATGGCTATCATGCCAAACGCAATTCACTTTTTGCGCTTGATGTGATTGTGATAGCCGTCATGCTGTCGGCAGTTCATCTTAGTTTGGTGCTGACTTTTACCGCAATTTTTGCTGTTCTTTTTTCATCAATAAATACTAAAGTCTCATTTTTTTCAGCAATGCTAACCTGTGTGTTTGGGGTTGCTGTTTTCTATTTTTGTAATATTTTTATTTTTGGTTTTGGTGAGTATTTTGAACATACTTCTTCAGAACTTACGGTACTCTCATTCTTGTGTTTGATTACCTATTTTGGTGTGGGTATTATTTATCAAACCCGTCGTATTCGTTATATCCATTCCAAGCGAGAATACTATTATAATCAGATGAATCGCTACATGGAGTTTGCCAATCAGTTAAGTCGTTATGCGCCCTTGCAGTTGTGGCAATCAATTATGAAAGGTGAGTCAGAAGCTAAAATTGAATATAAACGTAAAAAAATGACCGTTTTTTTTTCGGATATTCAAGGTTTTACAGAGCTATCAGAAACGCTCATTCCAGATGATTTAGCCTACTTGCTTAATGACTATTTGAGCCATATGACCGAAATTGCCAAGCAATATGAAGGTACAGTCGATAAATTCATGGGCGATGCCATCTTAATTTTCTTTGGTGATCCAAATACACAAGGGGTGGAGCAAGACGCAAAAACTTGTGTAGAAATGGCCATGGTCATGCGTCAACAAATGAAATTACTGCGCGAACGCTGGATTAAAATGGGATATCCACCTTTGCATATTCGCATGGGCATTAGTACCGGTTATTGCCACGTTGGTAACTATGGTGCAGCACATCGTATGGCTTATACCATTGTTGGTCGTGATGCAAACTTGGCGGCTCGCTTGCAGAGTGCTGCTGCGGTAGATGAAATTTTAATTTCAGATGATACCTATAACTTAATTAAAAACGACTATTTGTGTGCGCCTAAGTCACCGATTTATTTAAAAGGGATTCAGGGGCCTGTACGCACATGGCAAGTGATGGAAAAATATACTTCGCAAAAAACAGATTATCAGCGCTGGTTTGATTACGAATATAAAGGTTTTCATTTATTGCTTAATTTGGATGAAGTGCAAAACTTTGAATATCCTGAGCTGATTTCGGTATTGGATAAGATGATTAAGCGTATTCAAACACAGCAAAAATTAACCAACTCACAAGGGATTGTGAAATTGAAGCTTGAGGATGAAGTGATTCAGCCTATAGAAGAAGATTCGCGCATTCACTAATATTTTATTGTATTTACTTATTTTATAGATGTAAAAAAACCACGCAATCCGCGTGGTTTTTTTGAATCAACTTAGTGATTCTCTGATGCATGATTGATGGTGTATTTAGGAATCTCAATTTCTAAATCTTCATCTACAATCTCAACTTGGCAAGAGAGGCGAGAATCTGGTTCTAAGCCCCACGCGCGGTCAAGCAAATCAGCTTCCACATCGTTCATTTCTTCTAGGCTGTCAAAGCCTTTGCGTACAATCACGTGGCAAGTGGTACATGCACATGACATGTCGCAAGCATGTTCAATCTTGATGTTGTTTTTTAGCAAGCTTTCACATAAGTTTGCATTTTTCTCAACTTCAAACTCAGCACCTTCTGGGCAGAATTGCGCATGTGGAAGTACTTTAATACGTGGCATAGTCTTTACCTTAATTTAGTTTGAGTTTGACCAGTCTTCGAGTTTAGTGCCTTTTAACGCTGCATCAATATGTTGATTCATACGTAATGCAGCAAATTGATCACTATGTGTTTTAAGCTGCTCTACTGCTTGTTCAATGGCTTGAATATCATCGCCTTGAAGTTTAGTTTCAAGATTTAGCTTGGCTTGATTCAACGCATCAAGCTGTACAGGGCTAAGCAGTTGAGTATCAACTTTTAAAGCCTGTGTTAGCGCTTCAAGTTCACGTTGCGCTTCAACTTTGGTTTCTTGTAGATGACGAAGGCTTTTATCTTCTTCGGCATATTTAAAACCGTCGAGTAACAGTCGTTCAGTATCTGCTTCTGATAAACCATATGACGGTTTAATGTCGATTTGAGCATGAACACCCGATGTAGTTTCTTTGGCAGCAACGGTAAGTAAGCCATCTGCATCGACTTGGAAAGTCACTTCAATTCGGGCCTGACCTGCTGTCATCGGAGGGATGCCATGTAGAACAAAACGACCCAAACTACGGCAATGCTCAACCAGATCACGCTCACCTTGCACAACATGAATCAACATCGCGGTTTGGCCATCTTGATAAGTCGTGAATTCCTGACGACGTGCAACGGGGATAGCCGTGTTGCGAGAAATGAGGCGTTCAACCAGTCCACCCATCGTCTCTAAACCCAACGACAGTGGGGTGACATCCAGTAGCAAAGAGCCATCTGTAGAGTTGCCAATCAATTGATTTGCGGTAATTGAAGCCCCTATCGCAACAACTTCATCTGGATTGATGGTACAAAGAGGTTCTTGATTGAACACATCACGGACCGCTTTTTGTACCGCATAAGAGCGTGTAGAGCCACCCACTAAAACGACATTTTGAATATCAGATAATTCAAGTTTGGCATCGCGCATAACACGCTTACATACACTGATGGTCTTGTCTAATGCAACTTGAATAATACTTTCAAAGGTAGGGCGATCAAGCTTTAAGCTTTGATCTAAAAGCTTTAATTCAACCGTGGTTTGATCGCTCAGTGCTTCTTTCGCTTTGCGCGCGGCAACTACAAAATGTGCGTATTCGGCATCATCTAAGTGTTCAATGTTGAGCTGTTTTTTTGCCCATTTTACAATCAGACGATCAAGGTCGTCACCACCTAAAGCAGTGTGACCGCCAGTGGCTAAAACTTCAAATACACCTTGCGAGAAGCGAAGAATAGAGACATCAAATGTACCGCCACCCAAGTCATAGATGACATAGTTGTGATCAGTCGCTAAATTGGTATCTTGATCTAAACCATAAGCAACAGCAGCAGCTGTAGGTTCATTCAGTAAGCGCAGTACATTTAATCCAGCCAGTTGAGCTGCATCGCGAGTCGCTTGGCGTTGGGCTTCATCAAAATAGGCTGGTACGGTAATTACTGCACCATTTACTGGATTTTGCAAGCTTGCTTCAGCACGGTCTTTGAGCTGTTTTAAAATCTCTGCCGAAATTTCGACTGGAGTTTTACGTCCCTGAGCGGTCTCAAAGGCCGGCATCTGATGATCTTCACCCACTAGTGTGTATGGGTGTTGGAATTTAATGTCGGCTTTAGAGCGACCCATAAAACGCTTCACGGAAACAATGGTGTTTTTAGGGTCGGCTGTAATAAAGGGTTTCGCATCATCCCCGTAGTGGGTTTGATTTTCGGTGTAATGAACGATACTAGGAAGTAACACTCGACCTTGTTCATCATGTAGAACTTTGGCTTTACCAGAAAGCACAGTTGCGACTAAAGAGTGGGTTGTGCCTAAATCAATACCAATCGCAATACGGTGTTCATGTGGTGCACTTGATTGCCCCGGTTCTGCAATTTGCAAAAGTGCCATGCGTTACATCCTTTGAGCAGTAAAATTTGAAAACTTAAAAATCATCATCAAGATCAAAACTGTCATCATCTAAGAAACGATCTTCAGCTTTGTCGATATCATTCATGACTTTTTGGAAAAAACGTAATTTACGGACGGTATCTCGAGCCTCGGCCCAGTCTTCATCTTGATAATCGATTTTGAATTCACGGACTAAGCCATCAATCCATTGTGAAACTTCTTTTTTAAGAGAGATCAGATCATCCGCAGATGATGCTTCATCTAATTGTTCACGAATTTCAAGCGCGGATTGTAAAAACTCAAAATCATTGATGGATTGGTCGAGATGATAATCTTGTTTTTTGAGCGCCAATAAATATCCAGCACGGCTGTCAACCTGAGATAAGATTTTGAATGCATGATTAATTTCACTTGATTTAATCAGGGCTTGATCTTTATCTTCAGCTTTATCAGGGTGATATTGTTGCTGCAGCTTTAAAAATTCATTTTTTAAACTGGCTAAATCAATATCGAGCGCTACTGGAAGGTTAAACAACTCAAAATGATTCATGGGAGATGGGATCCGCAATTATTTCATGTAAATAAATAGAATTAAAACAGTGTAAAGACACTGTTTTAATAGGTGAGGACAATATGGTGTTAGACAGTGAAAGACTCACCGCAACCACATTCGCCTTTTTTATTTGGGTTGTTAAACTCGAAGCCTTCGTTTAAGCCATTTTTGACATAGTCCATTTCCATACCATTGAGATAGACTAAGCTTTTTGGATCAACAAAAACTTTAACACCAAACTGTTCAAAAACTTGGTCATGCGCATCAACATCATCAACAAATTCGAGCACATAAGCCAAACCAGAACAGCCTGAAGTTTTCACACCAACGCGAATACCTTCACCCTTACCGCGATTTTTTAAATAATTGCTGATATGAGTTGCAGCATTTTCAGTTAAATTGATCATGAAAACTCCGTTATTCTTTCACTGGTCTGGAAACAATTAAGCTTTAGTTCGCTTGTTGCGATAATCTTCAACAGCAGCTTTAATTGCATCTTCTGCAAGTACAGAGCAGTGTACTTTTACTGGTGGAAGTGCAAGCTCGGTTGCAATATCAATATTCTTGATGGCTTGAGCTTCGTCTAAAGTTTTACCTTTTAACCACTCAGTTACCAACGAGCTTGAAGCAATTGCAGAACCGCAACCATAAGTTTTGAAGCGCGCTTCTTCAATTACACCTTCGTCGTTCACTTGAATTTGTAGGCGCATAACGTCGCCACAAGCAGGCGCGCCGACCATACCAGTACCAACATTTTCAGCGTTTTTGTCTAAAACACCTACATTACGAGGGTTTTCGTAATGATCAATTACTTTTTCACTATATGCCATGATGCTTCTCCAAACCTCGGGGTCAGCGTTAATATTAATATGGGGTTAAATTCGTTTTAATCAATGAGATCATTTGGCATGATCTCATTGAAAGCTGAGAATTAGTGTTCAGCCCATTCGACTGTAGAAAGGTCAATACCTTCTTTATACATATCCCAAAGCGGAGAAAGTTCACGTAACTTATCAACAGCAGCTCGGGTCACGCTTAACACATGATCAATATCTTCTTCAGTGGTGTATTTACCAAAGCTGAAGCGGATTGAACTATGAGCCAACTCATCAGAAAGACCTAATGCACGAAGTACATAAGATGGCTCTAAGGTTGCAGATGTACATGCAGAACCTGAAGAAACTGCTGCGTCTTTAAGTGACATCATTAATGATTCACCTTCCACAAAGTTGAAGCTGACATTCAGGTAGTTAGCAACGTTTTGTGTTGGGTGACCGTTAAGGAATACTTGCTCAAGATCTTGTAAACCGTTCCAAAGTTTGTCACGGAGTCCACGTAAGCGAGCTTGTTCAGCAACCAGATTTTTGCCTGCAAGTTCAAATGCTTCACCCATACCCACAATTTGATGTGTTGGTAAAGTACCAGAACGCATGCCACGTTCATGACCGCCACCGTGCATTTGTGCTTTTAAACGAACACGCGGGCTACGACGGACAAATAAAGCACCGATGCCTTTAGGGCCATAGATTTTGTGGGCAGAGAAGCTCATTAAATCAACTTTTAAAGTCGAAAGGTCAATTTCAACTTTACCTGCAGCTTGAGCAGCATCAACGTGGAAGAAAATTTTGTTTGCACGTGTAATTTCGCCAATTGCAGCAACATCAGTGACTGTTCCAATTTCATTGTTTACCATCATTAGGGAAACAAGAATGGTATCTGGGCGAATAGCTGCTTGAACCATTTCAGGAGTAATTAAACCTGTTTGTGGAAGTGGTTCAAGATACGTAATTTCGAAACCTTCAGATTCCAATTCGCGACAAGTATCTAAAATAGCTTTGTGTTCGATTTTACTGGTGATGATATGCTTGCCTTTAGAAGCATAAAACTGAGCTACACCTTTTAATGCTAGGTTGTCAGACTCAGTTGCACCAGAAGTCCAAACGATTTCGCGAGGATCTGCTTTGATAAGGTTTGCAACTTGTTCGCGTGCGTATTCAACTTTTTCTTCAGCTTGCCAGCCATACGCATGAGAACGAGATGCAGGATTACCGAAAGTACCATCGAAAGTTAAACATTCCATCATGCGCTCTGCAACTTGAGGGTCGACAGGAGTTGTTGCGGCATAATCAAGATAAATCGGACGTTTCATTTCAAATACTACCTGTAACCGATAAAAGGGCTGAATCAAAAGATGCTGTGTTTTGGCGGATGGCAACAGTTTGTACGTTGTCGCGAGCTACAAGATCAGCAAGTGAGATTTTAGCGAGATAATCGGCAATGTGGTGAGAGAGTTCTTGCCATAAATCATGAGTCAGACACATGGCACCATTTTGGCAATTGCCTTTATGGTCACAGCGCGTTGCGTCTACAGTTTCATTTACAGCTTCAATAATTTCTAACACAGTGATGCTTTCGGCATTACGCGCAAGGTGATAACCACCATTTGCACCGCGAACACTAGAAACTAGACCATGGCGTTTTAACTTGGCAAAAAGCTGCTCAAGATACGCAACGGAGATAGTTTGGCGAGCTGCAATTTCGGCTAGAGTGATCGTTTGTTCAGTAGGCTGCAAAGCTAGATCAAGTAGAGCAGTCACCGCGTAGCGACCGCGAGTTGTTAAGCGCATGATTCGATACACATGTTTAGACTAGATGTGTAGATTCTATGAATCCTGACTAAAATAGTCAAGTTTTTTTAAGACGATTTAGTTTGTTTTAATTAATAATAAAAAGAGTGATTTATGCAAGCCAAACATTATACACAAATAAAATAATAAGTATAACTGTGGTTACAAAAAACGCGATATTGATCCGCTTTTGATTTTGCTCTAAACGACGAATTCGGTTTTTGTATTGTTTTACTTCTACTTCTAGTGAATTAATTTTAGACCGTTGCTGGTCAATTTTCTCTAATAATGGCGCCACGCGTTTATTTGAAGAGGTAATGTTTTGCTCATCATCCACGGGTTGCAAGAACCATTGTTTCCAATCCGCCAGTACTTTAGGCGCACTAAATAAAAGCACCAGATCGCGAAACTCATCTTTTAAGGTGATATCACCATCAATGCGCATGGTTTTGATGCTACGTCGATTAGCAAAGATAAAAATTTTGATTAGATCCATCAATGTGGTTCTGACATCCAGTTCTACAGGCTTTTCAGGTGCTTTGCTATCGAACAGAATGCCGTGTTCATTAAATTGAACATAAAAGTCAAAGTAAGGGACATAGCTATTAATTTTGATTGCTATTTTTTGTTCGACGAATTTTTTTGCCTGTAATGCTACAACAGGATCGCGCTTAATTATAAAAGTGAAAATCGTTTCTAAAACAATCATGGATGTTGTCAGCAACAAATGTGGTTGATTTTGTCTTTGTTGCGAATCGCTCATAAAATCTAATCCTTACGGGTAAACTGAGTGTCCTGTCTCATTGTATTGGTGTGAGGACTGAAATAAATTGCACTTTAGACGAGCTTTGTAGAACAGTTTTACAAATCGATCAAGTGTTAAGTTTGCTATGATGAGTTTATTTGTACGGTTTAAGTGCAGGATAGGACAATAAATAGGCAGGAGTGGCGTGTATGAATAAAACGACAAAAACAGAAAATAATGATGATGAAATGCTTTCCTCTAGTGAAAAAGTTCAAAAACACAAAATGCGTACGCGGTCAAAGTCTGGTCTAGATTTTAGGAAATATACCAAACAGATCTGGCTTGCAGGGTTGGGGGCATTTTCTCGTGCAGAAGAAGAAGGCAATAAATTATTTGACTCATTGGTCAAGGTAGGTGAGGAGCTAGAGTTAAAAACCTCTGAAATAGCTGACCAAACGGTAGAAAAAGTTTCAGAAAAAGCCAAAGAGTCTGTGGTGGATACTAAAGATAAAGTTGAGCGACTCATTGATCATAGTGTGCATCATTCCTTAAACCGCATAGGTTTGATTACGGCAAAGGATATTCAGCATTTAGAAAATCTAATTTTACAATTGCACAGTAAAGTTGATGCTTTGATTATAGAAAATGAACAACTGAAAGCGAAAATAGAAAAAAAGTGACAGTTTTGGAGAGATTGATATTTTTTCCAGACTAATTTGCGATTAAATTTGCATAAAAGCTCAAGAGGAGTATTGCGTTCTCCCCTAAAGCATTGCTATAAAGGCGTTATGGTAATTTAAACTATATCCTTGAACCTTAAATAAACGATATTAGAGGACTTCATCTTCATGAATAAATCAGAATTAATTGATGCAATTGCAGAAAAAGGGGGATTGTCTAAGACTGACGCAGGTAAAGCCTTAGACGCGACAATTGCTTCAATCACTGAAGCGCTTAAAGCTGGTGATACAGTTACACTTGTAGGCTTCGGTACTTTCAATGTGAAAGAGCGTGCTGCACGTACTGGTCGTAACCCACAAACTGGTGCGACTCTTGAAATTAAAGCAAGCAAAGTACCTAGCTTCAAAGCGGGTAAAGGTTTAAAAGATTCTGTAGCTTAATCTTTTAACAGTTTGCTAAACGCGCCTTTTTGGCGCGTTTTTTATTAATAATGCTGATTTAATATCTAAACGCATTCATTCATTTTATCTTTTCGGTTAAAATGCGGCACAAATAAAATATTGGAATACTTATGGAATCTTTTCGTAAAGTTATTAAGGGCTGGTTGGGCAAAGTTTTGCTCATTTTGTTTTTGACCCCTTTAGCACTTGTAGGTATTGAAGGATATTTTAGTAGTGGAACTTCGAAAGATGCTGCAAAAACAGTAAACGGGCAAGCAATCAGTAATAAAGAGCTGGAAAATGCGACTAAGTCCTATAGCCAGCAATATTTGTCTTATGTAAATGGTGATGAAACGATGTTGAATCAGTCATATATTAAGGATAAGGCGTTGGAGTCGCTAATTGCACGAACTTTGTTATTGCAACAAGCTGAGAAACTGGGTATTTCATTGAGCGATGCTCAAATTGAGCAAATGATTGCGCAACAACCTAGCTTGCAAGAAAATGGCAAATTTTCAGAAGCACTTTATGCGAATTACTTAAAATCAGTCGGATTAACGAGCCAGGCTTTAATTGAAAACTTACGTCAAGATCATGCATTAAAAATGATGACCTCGACAGTGATGGATTATGCTTTGGTGAGCAAGGTTGATATTCAGCAAATTGCCAATTTACAAACTGAGCAACGTACGATTCATTTGGCAAGCATCAAATTGGATGATTATAAGAAAAATATTCAAGTGACTCAGCAAGAAATCACTGACTATTATAACAAGCACAAAAATGCGTTTCGACAAGTGGCTAGCGTAGATGTTGATTTTGTGGTGTTGAGCCCGAGCAACCTACCTGCTGCAAATGTACAAATTTCAGAAGCAGAATTGCAACAAGCGTATACAAAATTTGTAGAAGCTGAAAAAGCAAAAGTGAAGCCTCTGGTGAAACATATTTTAATTACTACAGATGCTCGCTCTGATGCTGAAGCTAAAAAATTAGCGGATGCTGTCGCTGCAAAAATAAAAGCAGGTATGAGCTTTGCAGATGCAGCTAAACAATATTCAGATGACACAGCATCTAAAGCGAATGGCGGTGTAGTTGCTGTTTATGATAAAGGCGTGTTTGGCGATGCATTTGATACAGCTGTTGCGGGATTAAAATCGGGTCAGGTTTCTGCGCCAGTTAAAACCCAATATGGTTATCATTTAATTGCTGCGGAAGCGCCTGCGCTGAAATTACCTTCGTTTGAAGCAGAAAAGCCGCGTTTAATTGCGGAAGCGCAAAAAGCAAAAACTGTGAATGCATTCTCAGATACGGTGAATAATCTGAATGAAATGGTGGTGGGTAGCGATGCATTAGATACCGTCGCTCAAGAAGTGAAGGGTGTACAAGTGCAGTCGGTTAAAGGTTTAACCTTAGGTATGCAACACCCAGTTTTAAGTGATGCAAATGTTAAAGCGAAGCTGTTTAATGATGATGTGAAAAATGGCGATCGTAATGCATCGAGTAACATACAATTGGCAAACGGTGATGTCGTTTGGGTTAAAGTTCGTGACTATCATGCGGCAGGTGAGCAATCATTGGCTGAAGCAAATTCACGTGTAAAAGCCAAATTGATTGAAGTGAAAGCAACCGCTGCGGCTAAAGCTAAAATCCAAAAAGCATTGGATGAGTTTAAAACTCAAGCTGCTTCAGCTGTGTTAGCGAAAAACCCATTGGTTTTTGAAGATGTGGGTGTATTCACTCGTTCACAGGGTTTGAAACGTCAAATCGAGCGTGCAGCCTTTAGTGTTCCAGCACCAAAAGCTGGAATGTGGTCAGTGACTACCGCTTCTTTACCCAATGAGTTTGTTGTTGTGGCTATTTCAAATGTGAATAAGACTGCTGCGAATGCTTTAACACCAGAACAATTAACTGAGTTGTCTAAGCTTTATCAGCAATTACGTGGACAGCAAGAACTTGATGACTATACGCAGTACCTCAAGAGTCAAGCTAAGATTAAATAATCAGTCCTCATAAAAAAACCAGCCGAGGCTGGTTTTTTTATATCTCACGCATTTAAAAACTATTCAGAGCGAAGAATAATTTCATAGCCTGTATATTTACGAATATTGATTACCCCAGTATCTAAGATCAGGTACTGACCCTTAATCCCTTGTAATCTGCCACGTATTACGGGAGTCTTGTCTAAATTATGGGACTTAATTTTTTCAGGATATTCAGCTACAGGATAAATAAACTCACGCGGTTGTTCATTTTCAAGCAATTCGACTGTTTCATTAAATTCAAGATTTTGGCTGAATTCATCTCGAATGGTCTGAATTTTAGGTGCAAATTCTTCAATCAGTTGTTCTCTAACATCGATAAGGTTCAGCGGTTCTGCTTCGCCTTTGAGCAGTTTACGCCAATCTGTTTTATCCGCAACTTGCGTGCCAAACATCACTTCAAGCTGACCGGATAAACGACGCGACCCAACTTTCATAATCGGCAGTGCTTGCGTAGCCCCCTGATCTAGCCAACGGGTAGGCATCTGACCAAGGCGAGTAATTCCTACTTTCAGCGCACTGGAGTTGGCGAGGTAAACAATGTGCGGTTGGAAGCAAACTTCATGAGCAAAATTATCTTCACGGCAAGTACCGAGATGATAATGGCATGTTTCAGGCTTCATGATGCACATGTCACAAGAAGCTTTGGTTTTGAAACATTTAAAACAATGTCCCTGCGAATAGGACTTAGGTGTCTTGCTACCACAAGAAACGCAGGAAATTTTACCTGTCCATTCAAGTTCAATTTCTTGACCTAAACTGAATGGAAGCTCAATTTCTGCACGATCTAAGATAAATTTGTATTCAACATTTGCCTTGCGAGTCTGTTGATCAGTTACACTAAGGTCCTTGAGACCTGCATGCATTTTATGACAAATGCCTTGTAGTTCCATGAAAAGCTCACTCAAATAATAAGGATGCAGTTATGGCTGAACAGAATGTCATCACTTCTATGCTAGACGATTTATCTCAGGAACAGCCTATCCAAACTGCATTGTGTATTGGTCAAAATTTAGAGCAATATGACCAGAATCAATCAATTCGTTGGAGTCATTTTAGCGTAACTGAGCTGCTAAGTCTGCCTTTTACGCAGCGTTATGATTTGGGTTTTGTGTTACTAGATAGCCCTGAGATGTCTGAATTATCGGAAGGGTATAAATCCCAGTTTTTAGTGAAACTGCGTGATTTGATGGCCAAAAAATTGGTGGTGGTTACCCGAACTCAAGATGAAAAAATGATGCGTGCTTTGGGGTTTACCCAGTTGATCGAGAAGTCTGATCAGCAAGGGGATATTGCGATTTGGCAATTTAATATTTTAACTTATAAGCATGTTCCAGATTGGTTTAATTCGAAATATTGGGCTAATCCTGAAAATTGGAATAAATTCCGTTGGTAATTAAACATATTTAGCACGGCAAAAGCTTGTGAATTTTTTGCAAGCTTATTATTTATTTTGCATATAAACATTCTCATCTTTTATAATATGGCGCTCTATTTCTGACATTAGTCAAAATCTCCCGAGCGATATGTCTAAGCCCTCCAATTGTTTGCCTCATCAGCATTTTTCTATTTTTCTAGAATATTTACCCACAAAACACGTCTTGCCTGTGCCTGCGGATTTGGCGGGTTATCCTGTAACCATGACAATTGCAGATCGGGTGCGTACAGATCATGACCCTGTACCATTAACGATTGCACAAAGCTATCCATCGCAGCTTCGCAAGATTTTACATTTCTCGGGTAAGGATCGAGATATATCAGATTTTCAACAATTCCTGCAGGTCGTTAAAAAAGAAGGACATGAAAATGTTCTATTGTTGACGGGGGATAAGCTCAAGCAACATCAAGATGGATTGGATTCAGATCAACCTCGTACGCGTTATTTAGAATCTGTGAATGCTGTGATACATGCTAGGCAGCTTCTGCCAGATTTAAAAATTGGTGTGGCATTTAATCCTTTTAAATATGCAAAGGCCGAACATGACGCCCAGTACTTTAAGCTAGAAAAGAAAATTTTAGCTGGTGCTGATTATGTGGTTACGCAATTGGGATTTGATTTGGATGCATTAAAAGAAATCAAAACATATTTAGAAACACACCATGCTGAAATCGAGCTCTATGCATGTGTCATGCCTTTAACTTTGCCACGTGCAGAATTTATGCATCAATACCAAGTTGCGGGTATTGTTTTGACCGATCATTTAATCGACCTGTTGCGACGAGAAAAAGCAATCAGTCCAGAGCTGGCAGCGCAAAATGTTTATGCACGTTGTGCGTTACAAATTCTGATTTGTCAGCATTTAGGCTTTGCTGGCGTACATTTATCGGCTTGTCATAAAAGTGATGAGCAGGAGGCTTTAGCGAAGGTTCTAAAGGAATTTCAAAATCTAACACTAGAGCAATGTGTACAAAAATGGACTGAGCTGCATCACATAGAACAAGGGGATGAATTAAAGCCTCAACTGGCAGTTCAGGAAATGACAGTTTCGGGTGAGCAGTTATTAAAATATAAGTCAATGCAATTCATGCATGACGCAATGTTTGATTCAAAGGTGGCTCGTAACATTGGAAGTAAGGTCTTTAGTTCCAAGTTTTGGTCAGGTCAGTTTGCAAGCAAGTTGTTACTCAAGTCAGAATATATTTCTAAACATGGTGTGGTAGGGTGCGAAAGTTGTGGGCAATGCCGTTTGGCAGAGACACTCTATATTTGTCCAGAAACATGTCCAAAAGGCTTGGCAAATGGTCCTTGTGGTGGAACAACTCTAGATCGCTGTGAGTTCGGAGACCGTGAATGTATCCACTCTATTAAGGCTCGATTGGCACAACAGGTTAATCAAACTGTACTGCTTAAAGAGCGAATTATTGAAACGGTACCAATCGAGGTGCGTGGTACTAGCTCTTGGAAAAATTGGTTTTTAGAAACTTAAAGCAAAAAAAACACGCCGAAGCGTGTTTTTTTTAAGGATTGGTTTAGAAGTTGTATTCCATGCCTAAACCGAAAGCTGTCATCATATCGTCTTCTTTAACCCAGTCACGTTTTTGTTGTGCAAGGAAAGTGTACATACGCGCTTGCTTATTCATCTGGTAGTCTAGACCAAGACCATATAAATCAATAGTGCGGTCATCTTGAGCGTCTGCTGTAGATACTGCAGTATGGTATTCACCTTTTAAAGACCAAGGTGAGTTATTAAAGTTATATGTTGCCGTTACACCCCAAGCTTGCTCTTCAAGAGATGCAGCCTCTTTTACTAAAGCATTAGCTTCTAATGCTGCAGCAGAAGGAGAGTCTGACAATTCTGCCTGTTGCCATAAGCCACCAAGTGTTAAACCTGAAAGCCCTAATGCTTTAAAATTATACGAGCCAGTTACGCGAATAGCATCAGACTCTACATCTTTTAGTTTGTAAGCCGCGTAGTCACCTTGTACACCGAAGTTACCAGCAACGGCTAGAGCTAAGCCGATGTTTTTGTTTTCGTAGCTGAGAGCTGTAGAAACTGAATCACCGAAACCATCGCGTTTTTCAGTAGTGTAATCTGAAGCGCTATTTTCGCCTTGCTGTGCCATTGCGCTGAACTGCAAGCCACCCATTAATTTTTTATCAGTTTCAAAGCCAATCACGTTTTTAAGACGCTCTTCACCATACATGATTTTACCCATGTCTAAGCGAGTGTGGTCATTAAAAATATCTTGATATTTGCCAGCTGCAGTTTTGAAATACGAGTCGTAGTTACCTACTTTTAATGCACCAACGCCTTCAGATTTTAAACCGAGGAAACGGTTACGTGCACTCCAGTCTGTATCAGAACCAGAACCATCAGTAGAAACAGCCCATTCAGCTTGGTAAATTGCAGAAAGGTTGTCTGTAAGTTTCTCTTCGCCTTTAACCCCTAGGCGTGAAGCATGCGAGCTTACTTCAGAAACGTCATTACCCTTGAAATCATAGTTGTCAACATTGTCGATAGATACGTTTAATTTACCGTACAAAGTTGGCGCTGCTTGTGCTGCGTTTAAGCTTAACGTTGTTACTGCTGCAGCAAGAAGCAATTTTTTCATTGAGATTTCTCCAAAACACAATTTTTATGGCAAGTGCCAACAAACTCTTATTTTTAGTTCGCTTCTGTACAATTCGTTACATAGCTCACCAACTTGCTATGCAGTATCTGCAAACTTTGTGACAGCAAAGTGAAAAATAGATGACAGTTTGATGACGAATCGTGAATAGATAACTCTCAGATTTAATTTATTTTTAATTTTTATAAAATAAAAAAATGGAGCCGAAGCTCCATTAAGTATTGTGACTACTTGTTTACTCTTCTAGAGCAGCCTTAATTTTTTCTGCCTGCGCTTTAATCTTTTCTTGATCGCCCATTTGTGCGGCATGTTTACCTAATTGATGCACATTGGTTGGAATAAGATGGAAATGGACATGTGGAACCGTTTGTCCAGCAGAGGCTCCGGTGAGTTGCATTAATACAATGCCATCAACCCCTAAACCTTTTTCCATTGCACGCGCAATTTTCTGTGTAATCTGAATGGTATAGGCTGCAGCGTCTGCTGGAAGATCCAGTAGACTCACTGCAGGCGTTTTTGGAATGACTAAAGTGTGACCTTCCGCTTGTGGCATAATGTCCATAAAAGCAAGAACTTGATCGTCTTCATATACTTTAATGGCAGGAAGTTCGCCACGTAGAATTCTTGCAAAAATATTTTGATCATCGTAAGCCATGATGCATCCTTTATCATTTTCCCTTATATCGGGGAATTTAGTCATTATTTACAATTAAGTTCTTTCTGGCGTGCTTTGATTTCGTCAAGACGTTGTTGCTCTTTCTCAGAAAACTTCGGCTTGGTGGTATAGCAGTTTTCATTACCAAACTTTGCTTTTGCTTCCGGGTCTTTAAAGCAGAAACCTTTTGATGCATAAATGACATCATGATCATTTTTCAACTTTTGGCACTCTTGCTCTGGTGTTGCAGCAAACACATTTGCCGCAACTAAAGTTGATAAACCTGTAAGACAGGCAATCAGCAACTTATTCATAAGAGTTTCCTCATTGTTTGTAACAGTATATGTTAAACACCTTATTACAATATTGGGTTTAAATCGAGTAGTTCAATGGCAAGTTATTACTCAAGTGTAATTTTGCTCCAAGATTCATAGAGTTTCACCGCACTAGAAAAATCACTTTCTTCTACTGCAAGATCACTTGCTGCCTGTATAAGACTTTGTGTTAGTGCAATTACAGGCGCTGAAAGTTTGGCATCTCTGACCAAATCTAGCGCAATTCCAGTGTCCTTGGCCAATAAAGGTAATGCAAATGTTAGAGGAAAACTGCGATTTAATACGCGTTGTGGTAATACGGTTTCAGTTACACCGCTTTTGCCACTAGATGCATTAATACAATCCAGTGCCTCATTAAGATTTACGCCATGTGCTTTTAAGGTTGTAAACCCTTCTGCAGCAGCGCATAAATTAACAGCAAGCAACATGTTGTTCACGGCTTTCACGGCAAAACCTGCACCAGAATCACCGACATGTTTAATTAGTTTGCCTATAGCGTTCAGGGCTGGTAATGCCTTGCTAAAAGCATCCGCATCACCACCGACCATGACCGTAAGGGTTGCATTTTCAGCACCAATGGTTTGCCCACTGACTGGTGCATCGAGGAAAGCCACCTGTTGAATGTTTAAAGCTTCGGCAACTCTTTTCGCTGATTCAGGAACTCCGCTGGTGCAGTCAATCCAGATACTACCAGCTTTGAGTTCAAGTCCAGCAATCAGTGTTTCGACATCTTGGCTGGTTGGAAGACAGGAAAAAACGATATCGGCTTGTACGGCTTCTTGTAGCGATACGGCAAGCGTTCCATATTCAGTTGCATGTTGCTCAGCTTTGGCAAAATTACGATTCCAAACGAATACGGTTTCGAAGTGCTTAGGAAGATGAGCTGCCATACGATAACCCATAGCGCCTAAACCAATAAATGCAACTGAATGAATCATGCTATTTCCTTTATATCTTTGTTGATCTCTGTGCTAGCCAAGCCGTGAGTTGAGGCCAAAATTGTTCGGCACTCGCTTTGCTGGACATTAGGCCTAAATGTCCACCTGGGATAAGAGTAAACGTGACATCTTGGCTGTTTGTCAATTCACATAAGGGTTTAATTGCATTTGCAGTGACAAGTTGATCAGTCTGACCTGCACCAATCAATAGAGAGGAAGTGATTGAATTTAATTGTATATGCTTATGATCTAATAGAATATTGCCATGTTTAAGACCATTTTGAAGCCAGATTTTAAAAATCATGTCCTGATTGATCCCACCAGGATAATCAATCATATTGTTGAGAAACTTACTGATCGTGGCATTCTCCTTCACGATTTCTAAATCATCTAGATTACCGAGTAAGGTTTTATAACTGGCATACCATCCTTTGGGGTCTAAAATTTTAAAACCAATCGAATTGAGCTTGCCTGGCGTATGGGTAAATTTTTTAGGAATGTTATTGGAGAATAACCATTGCTCTAAGCTTTTATTGTGCTGAATAAAATCGTACATTGCTTGATTGAGTTTGCCAATAAAGCCCGAAGCATAACTGTCGATTGGACTGCCTAACACAATCAGATTTTTAACAAAATTTGGTTGTTGTAAGGCGCTATACAGTAGGACAAAAATCCCCGCCATACTCCAGCCATGCAAGGAAAGCTGTTCTGAATGGGCATGTTCTCGAATCTGACGAATACAGTCTGGCAGGCTATAATTAATAATTGTCATGAAATCAATATGTCGATCACGAAATCCAAAACGTTTCCATTCGATCAAATACACTTCAAAGCCCTGACCTTGAAAATACTGAACCAAAGAGCGATAAGGAAACAGGTCATAAATCGCCATATTGATGGCAAAAGGTGCAACGAAAACTAGAGGCTCAAGATATTTTCTTTGATTGGCGGCGTAATAACGGACTTTAGCGTAATCGTTGAACGCTATGATGTCATAGGGTGTTGATTCGGATAGAATCAGAGCGTGCTGCTTTAAAATACGTGTTGATAAATTAGAGACTTGCACTTTTTTCTGGGCGATCCGTTGTTTTAGTTTTGACATCGCGGACATTTCTGTTGACCTGCCTAAAGATTTGCTCGAAGTCTAAACGATAATTTTACATTTTACCTTGACCTGAAATGCGCTAGGCGCTCAAAATGTTGGCAATTATTCACAAAGGCAGTTCTGAGAACTGAATCGTAGAAATGAGCCAACAAGACGACATTGAATATCAACTCGATACATTAGCGATTCGTACTGGTCATACGCGTAGTTTTGAGGGTGAGCATGGCGAGCCAATCTTTTTAACTTCTTCATTTGTTTATGAAAATGCGGCAGAAGCTGCAGCGAAGTTTTCTGGACAAGAGCCAGGTAATATTTACTCGCGCTTTACCAACCCGACAGTATCTATGTTTGAAAAGCGTTTAGCGGCCTTAGAAAGTGCTGAACGAGCAGTTGCAACCAGTTCGGGTATGGCAGCCATTATGGCTGTTGCAATGTCGTTTTTAAAAATGGGCGATCATGTGATTTGTTCACGTGCTGTTTTTGGCTCGACGGTTTCATTGTTTGAAAAGTATGTGGCTAAATTTGGTGTTGCGGTTGATTTTGTTGATTTAACCGATCTAAGCGCATGGAAAAATGCAGTTAAACCTGAAACGAAGTTGTTATTTGTCGAGTCACCCTCGAATCCTTTGGCTGAAGTGGCGGATATTCAGGCCTTGGCTGATATTGCACATGCAAATGGTGCATTGTTAGCGATTGATAACAGTTTCTGTACACCAGTATTACAGCGTCCCATCGAGTTTGGTGCGGATTTGATTGTTTACTCTGCAACCAAATATTTGGATGGGCAAGGTCGTGCTTTAGGCGGTGCGGTCGTTGGTAGCCATAAGCTTCTAGAAGAAGTGTTTGGCTATGTACGTACCACAGGGCCATCTATGAGCCCATTTAATGCTTGGGTATTCCTTAAAGGCTTGGAAACGTTACGCTTAAGAATGAAAGCACATTCTGAAGGTGCGCAAAAGCTGGCTGAGTATTTAAACCAACACGAAAAAGTAGAAAAAGTTTACTACGCGGGCTTGCCTGAACATGTGGGGCATGAATTGGCGGCGAAACAACAAACAGGTTTTGGTGGCATTGTTTCCTTCGAGGTCAAAGGTGGTCGTGAAGGGGCTTGGAAAGTCATCGACAATACCCAATTTATCTCGATTACAGGTAATTTGGGCGATGTGAAATCAACAATTACACATCCAGCTACCACGACTCATGGTAAGCTTTCGCCTGAAGCAAAAGAAGCTGCGGGTATTCGTGAAGGTTTAATCCGTGTTTCAGTCGGTATTGAAGATATTGATGATATTATTCGCGATTTAAACCGTGGTTTAGATCTGATTTAAATACAGCTTTAAGTTTTAAATATTGTTCGGAGATTTTTATGAACATTAATATGTTGATGCAGCAAGCACAGCGCATGCAAAAAGAGATGGAAGGCAATCTTAAAAAAGCCAAAGAAGAGCTTGCACAAACTGAAGTACACGCGGAAGCGGGCGGTGGTTTGGTGAAAGTGACCATGACTTGCCGTAATGTGGTAAAACGTATCGAGATTAATCCTGAATTGTTGCAAGATGATCCAGATATGATTGAAGACTTAATCGCTGCAGCCATGAATGATGCTGCTCGTCAGGCGGAAGTTATTTCTGAAGAGCGTCTTAAAGGGGCGAGTTCAGGTATGGGCTTACCACCAGGCCTTGCAGGTATGTTCTAATCCCTAGTGGTGTTTTACCTCCCTTATTAGGGAGGTATTTTTATTTAGGAATTTCAGTGTTTAGTGATCGATTTGAACAGTTAGTTCAAGCTTTAAGAATTTTGCCAAGTGTAGGTCCAAAGTCTGCACAACGTATGGCCCTACATTTAATTATGAAGAATCGTGAAGGGGCAGTGGGTTTGGCGCATGCATTAAATGAGGCGACCAATCATATTCATGAATGCTGTATTTGTCATTCACTGACCGAAGATGAAGTCTGTGATATTTGTTTGTCTACAGAGCGCGATGAACAACAGCTGTGTGTAGTCGAGTCACCAGCAGATGTCATGGCGATTGAACAAAGTGGCAGTTTTCGCGGTAAATATCATGTCTTGGGTGGGCACTTATCACCGTTGGATGGGATTGGGCCTGATGAAATAGGCATTCCGCATTTGATTCAGCGTTTAAGCGATGGGAAAATTAAAGAGATTATTCTTGCGACCAATGCCACGGTAGAGGGACAAGCGACCGCACATTACTTGGTGGAAGCGTGCAAGCATTTGCCTGTACACATGACCCGAATCGCTCAAGGGGTGCCACAAGGTGGCGAGCTTGAATATGTTGATAGTCATACATTAAGTCAGGCCGTTCATAACCGTATGCGCATGAAATAAGCCCTGACTTATTTCATGTTTTTTTTTGAGGATTTGTTAGCTGATTTAAAATGTAATATTTTAACGATTGGTATATTTTTAAATAATAAGTTAATAGGAAAAAAGTATAAATAAACAGATAAATAGAGCTTATACCCTAAAAATAAAGTAATTCTTTTAGATAAAATTAAAATTTTTATAGCTAATTGTTATATATCAGGTAAGATATATTTTTAGAGAATCTATTCCTAGACTCGGCAGTATGTTTCAGTTTATTCAGCATCAGACAGATTTAGATAACTTTTTGTCCATTATGGATCAAAATTCCATATACGGATTGGATACAGAATTTATTAAAGTGGACACCTTATGGCCAAAACTAGGTGTGTTCCAAATTAATGTTGCTGAGCAAGTTTATTTGTTGGATGGCACCACGCTGGATTTAAGTCAGTTCTGGAAAAAGATTTTTGCCGCCCAATTGAATGTATTCCATGCTTGCGGTGAAGATATTGATTTAATCTACCATTATGCACAAGACAAATCGCTGAATAATGTATTTGATACCCAAGTCGGCATGTCATTTTTAGGACATGGTTTGCAAGTCAGTTATCAAAATGCATTAAAACATATGTTAAATGTGGATATTGATAAAGATCAAACGCGTTCTGACTGGTTAGCTCGTCCACTGTCTCCTGAACAATTAACGTATGCTGCCAATGATGTACTGTACTTAATGTCTCTAGCAGACAAGGTGCGCAGTAGTCTGGATGAAAAACATTTATTGGCATTTGCTCAAGAAGATTGCCAAAATCTGACTTTTGAAATTGGGCAAGAAACGCCTATTCCTCAGTTATATCAAGATATTGGAAATTATCGACATTCTCGCCGTCAATTAATGCAGATTCAGCAATTGGCTGTTTGGCGTGAGCAGATGGTCAAAGCCTTGAATCAGCCGCGTAGTTTTATCTTAAAAAACTCCAGCATTATTGATTTGGTTGAGAAGAATCCAAAGAATCATTTTCAACTCAGTGGTATCAAAGATATCCGTCAAAACACGCTTCGTGAATATGGTAAAACTATTCTCGATTTACTCAAATTCTTACCTGCACAAGAAGAATGGCCACTGCGTATGGCTCGACCAATTCGTCATTCATCGAAAGAGATTGGTAATAAGGTTGAAGCGGTAATTCAAGCGGTAGTCAATGAAACCACTATTCCTAAAGAAGTATTGTTACGTAAAAAATGGCTGAATGCCTTGTATCAACATGTGGTCTTTGGTCGTGATGAGCAAGATTTACCAAATTATTTGCTCGGATGGCGTTACGAAATGCTGACGACACCGTTAATTCAAGTGTTGCAGCAAGATCAACAATATTTAACCACGCAAATGCAAGCGGTATAACGCCGGTAAAATTTGTTTAAAGAATTTGCGTTTAAGCCGCATCACGACTGTTGCGTTAATAATCATTAATGTATCCGAGTATTTTTTGTTGTATGCTTGGCGCTGTGTTTTCTAAAGTAATGTTCTAAGCATGCATTGTTCAATTTATAAATCGAGTAAAAAAGACGAGATGTATCTTTACGTCTCTCGACCTTCTGAAAATGAAGCTGAAACATCAAATCCATTAGACGTTGTGCCTGAAGTATTACGTAATGCTTTTGGCCGTGCGACGTTTGTCATGCATATTGAATTAACAGAAACGCGTAAGCTAGCACGCGCAAACGTACTGCATGTGATGGATTCCATTCAAACGAAAGGCTTCTTTATTCAAATGCCACCAGAGGGTTTAATTAATCCGAATGCAGTAGCTCCAGAAGGCTTACGTGGTGCATAATTTTTTTCAGGAGTTGTAGTGTGGATAGTTTACTTTCAATTTTAGACTCAATTCCTGAAGATACGATTGCAGTCAGTGTGTATTTGATCGGCAGCATCATTATCTTATGGTGCTGGTATGCAATCGCAAAGCGGTTGCCGAAACCCTTTGGTGGAATTAGTTGGGTGATTATTTTTGCAGTCATGCTCACACCTACGGTTTCTGAAGGTACGAATGCTTCGATTGCACCCGCATTTTTCGGTTTAATGTTTGGTGTATTGACCAAAGAACACTCGCTGATTTGGTTTAATTTAGCTGCTATTTTATGTGTGCTTGGTTTGGGTTTAATCGTTGGCTATTGTTGGTCTAAATATGCGGATAAACGCCAAACTCATATTGTTAACAAGAAAAGTTCACCACTTTAAATAAAAAATAAGGTTATCTTATGTCTGTTGAATCTCAACAATTTACAGGTACAAGCCAGTACATCGCCACTGACAGTTTGAAGTTAGCCGTTAAAGCTGCTCGTGCATTGCAGAAACCATTATTGGTCAAAGGCGAGCCGGGAACGGGTAAGACTTTACTGGCGGAGCAAGTTGCACAGAGTTTGGGCTTAAAACTTATTACTTGGCATATCAAGTCGACCACTAAGGCTCAGCAAGGCTTATATGAGTACGATGCTGTCTCCCGCTTACGAGATAGCCAGTTGGGTGATGATCGTGTCTATGACATTAAGAATTATATTAAACCCGGCAAATTGTGGGAAGCTTTTACCAGCGAAGAGCGCTGTGTACTGTTAATTGATGAGATTGATAAGGCAGATATTGAGTTTCCGAATGACTTGCTGCATGAGTTGGACAAAATGTCCTTCTTTGTGTACGAAACAGGCGAAACCATTACGGCAACACAACGTCCAATTGTGATTATTACCTCAAATAATGAAAAAGAACTACCAGATGCCTTCTTGCGTCGTTGTTTCTTTCACTATATTGAGTTCCCTGATGAAGCCACCATGCGTGAAATCATTGATGTGCATTTCCCTCAGGTTTCGGCTGCCTTGGTGAATGAAGCACTTCAAGTCTTCTTTAAATTACGTCAAATCCCAGGTCTTAAAAAACCACCTTCAACTTCAGAGTTGATCGATTGGCTGAGTTTATTGATGGCGGATGACATGCCTGAAAATGTGCTGCGTAATCACGACAAGTCCAAAGCCATTCCGCCGCTGTACGGTGCACTCATTAAAAATGAGCAAGATGTACAGTTGCTTGAGCGACTAGCCTTTATGTCACGTCGTTAAGGAGAAACACGCATGTTTGTGCGCTTGTTTTATACCTTACGCAAATATGGTGTGCCTGTATCTACACGCGAACTCATTGATTTGAATGAGGCGGTTGCATCAGGCTTGGTATTTGCCGATCAAGAAGAATTCTATCAACTCGCCAAAACCATTATGGTGAAAGATGAACGGTTTTTCGATAAGTTTGACCGTGGCATGAAAGACTATTTTGATGGCATTTCCACCTTCGATTTAGACGAATTGTTAAGCCAAGTTCAGCAATTGCCAAAAGATTGGTTTGATTTGGAGCTTTTGGAAAAGCATCTTACACCTGAGCAACGAGAAGAGTTAAAAAAAGCAGGTTCTCTCGAAGAGCTGATGAAAATGTTAGAAGAGCGGTTACGCGAACAACATAAAAAACATCAAGGGGGAAATCGCATGATTGGTACGGGTGGCACATCGCCATTTGGTGCTTATGGCGATCATCCTGAAGGGGTGCGTATTGGTGGTCCAGGGCGCAAGCGCTCTGCCGTCAAAGTTTGGGAACAGCGTAAATATCGCAATCTAGATGATGAGCAGATTTTGGGTACGCGGCAGATGCAACTGGCATTGCGCCGTTTACGTAAGTTTGCACGTCAGGGTGCAGCAGAAGAACTAGATATTGATGGCACCATCAAAGAAACTGCAAAACAAGGTATTTTGGATGTTCAGTTGGTACCTGAGCGCCGTAATCGCGTCAAAGTATTGATGTTATTTGATGTAGGGGGGTCGATGGACTCCCATATTGCACAGTGTGAAAAACTTTTTAGCGCAGCAAAAACTGAATTTAAAACGCTCGAATATTTCTATTTTCATAACTGTTTATATGACTATGTCTGGAAAGACAATGTCCGTCGCTCGAATACCCGTATGAATACTTGGGATTTGTTTCATACTTATGGTCGTGACTATCGTGTAATTGTGGTTGGGGATGCCAGTATGGCACCTTATGAGCTGAATTCGGTGGGTGGCTCGGTTGAATATATGAATGATGAGTCTGGGCAAGTTTGGTTACAGCGCTTACGACATCATTTTGATAAGACCGCTTGGTTGAATCCTGAAGAAGAGAGTTATTGGCATTACACACCAACTATTGGTGCGATTAAACAGATCTTTGACCAGCATATGTATCCGATGACACTCAAGGGTATTGAGGATTTAACGAAATATTTAGCCCGTTAAATTTACTGACTTTGGGCTGCCAGTTTAGACATTATTGAATAAGTTTATAAGAGGGGAATAAACAATGAATCAACAAATTAATGGTATTGATTTACCGAATGAAGAGGGTTTCTTTGGACCTTATGGTGGTCAGTATATTCCTCCGCATTTAAAACAAGCAATGGATGAAATTAATCAGGCTTATGAGGAAATTCGTCATACCCCAGAATTTCAAAATGAACTCGCTGATTTGTTTGCTAATTATGTCGGGCGTCCGAGTCCCTTATTCCATGCCAAGCGTTTATCTGAACAGTTGGGTGGGGCGCAAATTTATTTAAAGCGCGAAGATTTAAACCATACTGGTGCGCATAAAATTAACCATTGCTTAGGTGAAGCTTTACTTGCCAAGTATATGGGCAAAAGCAAAGTGATTGCAGAAACAGGCGCAGGGCAGCATGGCGTAGCATTAGCAACAGCGTGTGCCTTGGTCGGCATCCCTTGTGAAATTCATATGGGGCAGGTAGATATCGAAAAAGAGCACCCTAATGTCGTTAAAATGAAAATTTTAGGCGCGACGCTTATTTCGGTTACACGCGGGACTGCAACCTTAAAAGATGCGGTAGACAGTGCTTTTGAAGAATATTTAAATGACCCTGAAAACTATATTTATGCGATTGGTTCAGTCGTTGGTCCACACCCATTTCCAAAAATGGTTCGAGATTTCCAAAGTATTATTGGCAATGAAATTAAAGTTCAAAGTCATGACCGATTTGGTCAAAATCCTGATTACGTCGTGGCTTGTGTCGGTGGTGGCTCAAATGCGATAGGAGCTTTCACAGCATTTCTGAATGAAGCGGATGTGAAACTGGTGGGTGTTGAGCCTGCGGGACATGGTTTGGATACAAGCATGCATTCAGCGACACTGACTTTGGGTAAGCCAAGCCAAATTCATGGTATGGCGTGTTATGTGCTTGAAGATGAGCAAGGTGAACCACTGCCTGTACATTCGATTGCTTCGGGATTGGATTATCCAGGTGTAGGACCGCAACACAGCTTTCTGAAAGATTTGGGACGCGTTGAATACACCTCGGCTACAGACCAAGAGTGCTTAGATGCGTTTATGACCTTGTCGCGTGTAGAAGGTATTGTACCTGCGCTTGAGAGCTCTCATGCTGTCGCATGGGCTTTACGCGAAGCACCAAAGCTAGCAAAAGACATTAAAATCGTCGTGAACCTGTCTGGTCGTGGTGACAAGGATTCGGACTATGTTGCAGAGAAATTGGGACTAAATTAATCAGTCAGCAATAGAAAAAGGTCAGCTCGATTGGGCTGACCTTTTTTATGCAATTATAAAACCTAACCAGAAATATATTGCTGTAGTTGTTCAATGAGGTTTTTTTGGTCAGCCATTGCGGCTTTAACCAAGTCACCAATCGAAATGAGTCCAATGAGTCGATCATTTTCCACCACTGGTAAATGACGAAGATGGCGCTCAGTCATTAAATCTAGACAGTCTTCGACACTACTGCTTGTGGTAACAGTGAGGACACTGGCGGTCATGATTTCACTGACATTGGTTGTGAAAGAAGAGCGTTCCATTAAGGCGACTTTACGGGTGTAATCGCGTTCAGAAAGAATGCCAACTACTTGTTCATTTTGGGTGACAACTAGCGCTCCAATACCTTTATCAGCCATCAGCTTAATTGCTTCATATACGGTTGAATCTGGGCGAATGGTGAAAATGGCTTGTTCTGATTTATCTTGAAGGACTTGTGCAACTTTGGTCATACTTAGCATCTCTGTTGTTGTTTATTGTTTGATATTTAACTTAACTTGAAACGAAAAAATTGCAAATACCTATTCAGTCATAAATTGCATTTAATACAAGAATAAAGGGACTTTAGTTCAAGTCCCTTGGGCTTTATATGGCTTTAGGCGGGTTGTAGGTGCAAATCTGAAAAGAAAAAATGACGCATTTGTTGAGTGGTCAGTTTAAACTTCTGGCTAGATGAATTACACAAAGCGGGAATGACTTTTAGGCGAGTCAGAGTCGGTAATAGTGATTTTTGAAAATCAGCAGGAGTAATTTTACGCGGTGTGTAACTTGGCCAGTGAATTTTCGCATACTTATGCGCTTGCACACTATTCATCCAGAATGGAAAAATATAATCGTCTTGATCGGACATGATTGCCCAGCCTTGATCATATAAGCCCCATAACACACCGCAGTACATCATGGATTTTAAAACAGTAATTTTAAAAAATAAGTCTTTTGCTATCGGTTGTAATTGACTAATTTGTTTCATATTGAGCAGACATTGTGAAGTCATGGGTTATTGTAAAAAAAACACATTAAATTTCAGTGTAAGCTTTGCGAAAAATCGTAAGTAAATATATTTCAAAAAAATCAGAGGAAAAAAAACGCCACCTAGGTGACGTTTGATTATGCTTGCATGGTGGCCATTTTTTGCCAGTATTGCGCTTTAAGTGAATCACGTTCTACACGGAAACCTTGGAAATAAAGTTCTGCTAAGAACATTGCAGCTTTACCATGCCCTGCACGAGCAACTTCTTCCAATTGTTGAACAGCGTCAACGAAGTTTTTTTGCGATTGAATAGTATTTACCGCAGTTGCATATACATGCTCTAAGTCATGTTGAGAGATTTGTTGAATCATAGGTAACTCCTTATTGTAATTATGATTGCACAGCTCGACTTTTTTAGTCTTCATACTAATTTACATAAGTATTATTAAACTAATATTACAAATTGGGTGAAAAGTCAAATAAGATATGGGGCATACTTTAATAAAAACAAGTTACATGATTAAACAATAGACGAAAACTTTTTTTATTAATATGGAACTACAGGATACTGTAAATAAAAGGAGAATAATATGACAAATACAATAGACGGCTTTACTTTTGAATTACCGCTGAATGCTGAGAAAATTGTTGAGTTGGCACATTATCATCGTCAACAATTAGATGAAGCAATTTTTCATAATGAAATTCATTTAGGGGATTACTGTTTGGCACAGCGTAAGCGTGTTTATGATTTTACACGCACACTGGAACCACAACAGAGAGTCGAATTTTATAAAACTTATGATGGGGAATTGCGCCGTATAGCAGATGATGAAGACCTGCATCCTGCTGATGCTGAACATGGCGTGGGGGTGTTTGCCATTATTTTAGCTTTGGCTTTAATTGCTTTTATTCTCTATTTTGCAGTAGTACGTAATATCACAAGTGGTTAATGGTGATATTTGCTCATTTTCAATCCGTTAAACTGAAGAATGGGTAAATCAACTTGAGATTCTAGATTAGCCATCCTACACTACCTCATCATTAGAGGTAGTGTATGCATAGTGCAAAACAGAAAATTCTTCATTTTTTCCATCAATTCAAATTAGAAAATTTCTACTATTTACTGGTTTTCAGTATTATTGTCGCAATTCTTTTTATTGCTAGTTTTGCCTTGTTTCGACCTGTCAGTTTTTCTCAATATCAACAAGTGAGACAATTGGCCCATCAAGCCTATTATCCTTCCACACAAGATATGGCGACTGAGCTTATGAAAAAGCAACAGGTCACAATTGGTCATTATTTGAAATTAATGCGGGCCTATCATGCGGAGCAGTCTCGGGCGAAGGAGTTTCCGGCTTTGGCGGATGAAACTCGTCGATAACGGGGGCTTGTCGTACTTCAGGAAGGGCTGAATTAGAAGTTAAATTATGGTTTAAAATTTGATTTAGCTTGGTTTTATCTAATGTGCTGCTAAAAATGACTAAGGTTAATCGATCAGGATGTAAATGTTTGCGAACAGCATGTTGTACTTGTTCAATGGTCAACTTGCTGAGTTGTTCTGAATATTGATTTAAATAATTGCTAGGTAATCCATAAAAGCCTATTGATCCGAGTTGCGCATTCATTGCAGCATTGCTGCTGTAACTATTCGGAAATGAAAGCAATAAACCCTGTTTTGCTTCTTCAAATTGTTTAGGATCTATTGGTTGATTAACAAAGTCGACCAATGCTTTATGAGCGATTTGTATCGTTTCTAATAAGTGTTGCTGCTCTGTAGAATAGCCTAAGCTAAATGGTCCAGCTACTTGCATAAAACTAAAATTGCTATATGCACCATATGTTAGTCCGCGTTTAACGCGCAGTTCTTTGCTTAGGATGGAATTAAAACCACCGCTTCCAAATATTCGATTTGCAAGTTGTAAGGCTAAATAGTCGGGATCATGACGAGTGGTTACGATTTCTCCCATCACCACATGTGCTTGGCTTGATGCGTAGGGAATATGACAAATATTGAATTGTGATTGGACGATAGGAGCAGGAAGGGGCGGTGCTTTTATACCAGCAGGAAGCTTCTCGATAATTTTTTCAGCTAATCTCTGGGCTTGTTTCACGGTTAGATTGCCTGTAATCGCAATATTTAAATTACTTCGAACTAGAAATTGCTTTCGAAATTGCACTAAATCTTCAGGTCTAATTTTTCTAATACTGGCTTGTGTGCCTGTGGTGGGTTCTGCATAGGGATGCTTAGCATAAAGGCTGCGGTAAAAGACGATATTTTTCATTCGTCCAGGATTCTCTTTCAGTTGCTTTTGCCCTATTTCCGTATTACTTAACACCAGTTGAATACTCGAAGATCTAAAGGTGGCCTGCTTCAGAACTTCAAGCATCATGGCAATTGCGGGTTCATATTTTTCTGGGTTAGAAAGTACACGCAGTTTGACTACAAACATATCGTTATAAGCGGTGACACTCAATTTTGCTCCGACACTTTCAAAAGTAGAGATGATTTCTTCGGCTGAATATTTTGTAGTGCCTTCATCCATGAGTTGTGCCGCCATATTGGCTAATCCATACAGCCCTGCACCAATTTCTTGATCCCGCGATGATCCTGCATTGAATGTCAGCTGGATATCAATCATGGGTAAATCGTTGGATTCCACAAACAAACTACGGACCAAAAATTTGTTTTTGAGTTCGTGTACATCGGGTACAGCGACCAGATCAGGATGATGAATGTATCTGAGACTCTGTAATTGGTTAAATGCGGTTAACTGCTCATCAGCCGAACTCAATGTAAGATCAATCAGTTCGGCTGAGCTCTGCGCTGAAAGTAACAGACAGGTTATGAAGCATGGCAGTATTATTCGCATCTCTACACCTTCTTTCATGTTTTATTTTTGCTTGGGTTGTATGTACATGCTGGCAAGATTAGAGTGAATCAAATATGTATTGGCAACGCGCTGAATATCTTCCGGAGTAACAGATTGATAATATTGTGGAATTTTATTAATCAGCTGAAAGCTTAAGCCATTGATTTCGAGTGTGCCAATCATTTTGGCTTGTCCCGCAATATCATCTTGATTGTAAATTAAATCCGCAATATGACGAGTCATCACACGATTAATTTCTTCAGTTGATACGGGTGTTGTTTTGAGTTGCTCTATTTCTGCTAATAAAGCGGATTTTATAGTGTCTAACGAGATACCATTTACAGGTAGCGCAGAGATAATAAATAGACTATCGCCGCGATTGTATAATTCATAGGAAACACTGGCAGATGCGAGTAATTTTTGCTCTCGCACTAGATTACGTTGCAATCTAGATGTGATGCCGCTGTCTAAAATATTTTTGATAATGGCTAAAGTATATGCATCTTGAGGATTTGAGGCTGTAGCGATGGATGGGACATTCCATGCCAAGTAGAGGTTAGGTACTTGTACGGCTAATTCGGCTTCCAAATGTCTATATCCGAGATCTGGATATTCCATGACATTATTGCGTAGAGGAATGGGTTTTGAGGGAATCGACGAAAAATATTGCTTAACCAAGTTAAGTGTCTGATCAGCATCTACATCGCCCACAATCACTAAAACAGCGTTGTTGGGAACATACCATTTGGCATACCATTGCTTTACTTCATCGAGCTGAAGCTGATCCAGATTTTTCATATAACCAATCACAGGTTGTCTATAAGTACTTGTCGGATAGCTGATCCATTTAAATCGTTCTAATGCTAATGCACGCGGATTGTCATCTGTTCTTTGCCTGCGTTCTTCCTTGACCACTTTAATTTCGGTGTCAAAATCTGCTTGACGCAGCACCAAATGATTCATGCGATCCGCTTCAAGCTCTAATGCAAGGGCTAAATAGTTTTTCTGATAGAGTTGATAATAATAGGTGGAGTTATTCGATGTTGCGGCATTGACACTACCGCCATAAATTCGGCTTAAGCGAGTAAATTCATCATTTGGAACTTTTGTTGTGCCTTTAAACATCATATGTTCAAGGACATGTGAAATCCCTAGATGATTTCCAACTTCATCACTGCTGCCTACGCCATACCAGATTTGTGTCATGACCATCGGTGAGCGGTGATCTTCCCGGATAATGACTTTAAGACCATTTTCGAGGGTAGATTCGATGGTGGTACGTGCTTGTCTAGGTTGCGGTTTAGCAGTACTGGTGGAAGGTTGAAGGAGGCAAAAAAAACCAAGAATGCTGAGAAAAAGCATAAATTGGGACTGGATATTCTTATTATTTTCACCAAACACTTGTCTTACTCTGAAATGCTGGGATTAAAGTTCATTTTTCAGAAATTATGGATGAAATGCAACCACAGTCTGGTCTTTTTTGTGCTGAGATTTTGTGAGAAAGCCAAGATAAAGAAAATCTTGATCTTTTATGCTAAGATTATTTACTTTTAACGCGCTGCTTTTCAAAGGATTCGGCATGCAACAACAATCTACAGGGCAAAATAAATTTTTGATTGATGCTGATATTGGTGATGATGATGTAACTTTACCCAGCTTACCTGCGGTCAATGTTCCTATTGTTGAATCACCAAAGCCTGAAGAGGTCATTGCTTCGACAGTAGAAACTTCCAACGAACAGTCAGAAGAAAAGTCAAAAGGCGGCTTTTTTAGTCGTATGAAAGAAGGGTTGACTAAAACCCGTAAAAACTTTGCCGATGGTATGGTCAATATCTTAATCGGTGGTAAAGAAATCGATGATGAACTTCTTGAAGAAGTTGAAGAACAGTTATTGGTTGCAGATATTGGTGTTGAGGCAACCAAAGCCATCATTGCGAATTTGACTGAACGTACGGCTCGTGGCGATCTGATTTATTCACATTCATTGTATAAAGCGCTACAAGAAGAACTGGTCGATCTACTGGCACCTCGTGTAAAACCGCTACATATCGACCCCAATAAAAACCCATTTGTGATTTTGGTTGTTGGTGTGAATGGTGTGGGTAAAACCACCACAATTGGAAAGTTGGCGAAACGATTGCAAGGTGAAGGTAAAAAAGTCATGTTGGCTGCGGGTGATACATTCCGTGCGGCAGCCACTGAGCAATTGCAAATTTGGGGCGAGCGTAACAATATCTCTGTCGTGGCTCAAGGTCATGGTGCGGATAGTGCTTCCGTCATTTTTGATGCTTTTGAAAGTGCAAGAGCAAAAGGGGTTGATGTACTTATTGCAGATACCGCTGGGCGTTTACATAACAAAAGTAACTTGATGCAGGAGCTGACTAAAGTTAAACGTGTCATGCAAAAAATTGATGCGACTGCACCGCATGAGATCATGTTGGTTGTTGATGCGGGTACAGGTCAAAATGCAATTAACCAAGTTGAGTTATTTGATGAGGCGGTTGGTTTAACCGGTATCACGATTACAAAATTAGATGGTACTGCTAAAGGTGGGGTACTGTTTAATATCGCGAGTCGTACCCATGTGCCAATTCGTTTTATTGGTGTGGGTGAAAAAATTGACGATTTACGTCCATTCTCTGCTAAATCATTCGTTGCTGCACTGTTTGAAACTGAAAAGTAAAATGTTGTAGATTTCACATAAACTCCGCTAAATGCGGAGTTTATTGTTTTTTTGCTAATTAATTGATTTAAAAGAGAACAATTAAAAAATATGAAATGACATTTTGCTCAAGTCTTGGCGTTAGAATAATAAACACTAAAAAAAATAAGTGTTTATTCTGGCTTAGATGGGGACACCAATGGCATTGTTAAATAAACTAGGTCAAGTGCTAACGACTGAAATCACCGCAGATTTTATTTTTAATCGAAAAAATCAGGCTGAGCTTAGCGAATCGGCCCATATACAACAAATAAAACAAAGAAAGAGTGTTCAAAAATTAGGGAAAAAATTGCCACATGAGCCCGCGTATCTCATTGAGCTGATTCAATCTGCAGTAAAAAGCAGTCCATCAGTCATAAACTCACAAACTACACGCATCGTGATTCTGCTGGCGAAAGCACATGCAGATTTTTGGAATTTAGTCAAAGAGATACAAAGAACACAAGTCCCAGAGCAATTTTTTTCTGCCATTGAGTATAAAATCGATCAATCGTTGGCAGCGTATGGCACGGTACTTTTTTTTGAAGATCAATCAATTCTACAAAACTTACAAAAGACTTTAGCGATAAATGCAGAGCAGTTACCATCATGGTCAGCACATAGTGCAGGCATGGCTCAATATGCGGTTTGGACTGCGCTGGCTGATGAGGGGATAGGAGCTCATTTCAATTACTATAATCCTGCTATCGATTATCGAGTCTCGCAACATTTGCAAATAAACCCTCACTGGAAGCTGCAAACCCAAATGGTTTTTGGTTCTATAGAACAAGTCATTGAAAATACAACAATGTTGCCGAATGAAGCTGAATTTATGGTTTTAAGCTAAGCAAACCATCTAAGATCCAATTGAATTGCTAATGAATATGCGGGATTCAATTATTTAGCGTTCTAAATATAAGACACACTGTCACTATGAGATACATTTATTAAATTTACAAAGTGATTAAGATGGAACAATGTCATAGGCGAAACCATACGCTTTTAACTTGTATAAGATTGAGGACAAAAAAATGGCATTCTTAGATCATATGAAAAAACGCCGTACAATTTATTCAATAGGAAAAAATGTCACTCTTCAGCAAAGTGAAATTGAGCAACTGGTGAAAGATGCAGTTCGTGAAAGCCCATCTGCATTTAATTCGCAAACCTCCCGTGTCGTGATGTTGTTTGCTGAGTCTCATCATAAATTTTGGGATATCGTGCGTGAAACTTTACGTAAAATGGTTCCTGCTGAAGCCTTTGAAAATACAAATAAGAAATTAGATAGTTTTGCTGCAGGTTACGCCACTGTTCTTTTTTATGAAGATCAAGCGGTAGTTAAATCTCTGCAGGAACAATTCGCATTATATGCAGATAACTTTCCAGTTTGGTCTGAACATTCATCGGCGATTGCACAATATGCAGTTTGGACAATTTTAGCTGAACATAATCTCGGTGCATCTTTACAGCACTATAACCCTGTAATTGATGAAGAAGTGGCAACCACTTTTGCAATCCCTGAAAGTTGGAAACTACGGGCGCAGTTGGTATTGGGTTCAATTGAAGCTGCTGCGGGTGAAAAAACCTATATGGATGACAATGTACGCTTTAAAACATTTAATTAAGCGCATGTAGTCACAGCTTCTAGAGCTGTGACTTTTTTCATACTGCCAACTATAGCCTGGTAGAATTTGTCATTATTGCGGTTAACTCTGCTGTTGATTGCTAAAATTAAATCAATCAAAACCTATAAAAGTAAGACTAAAAGAAGGTTGTGTAACGCAAACCTTTCTGTCATAAAACTGTCATTTATAACTTGCATAGTGCAACTAAAATTTAACAATGAATGAAGAGAAGGCGAAATGGCTTTACGTTTAACATTTGCTACAGCAGCATTATTGATGAGTGGTTCGGTATTTTCAGCAGTTACAGTCACAGCACCAGAAGAAATCAAAATTCTTGCAGTCAATGATCAAGAAGTAAACACTGGTCTTTTCCGATCAGAGAATAATGTCTATAAATTAGATGCGGGTAGTTCTAGTATCAGTCTTCGCTATATTCAATATTTCGAGCATATGTCAGGTGAGCATGATATTGTGAAATCTGGTGTGGTGACTATAAAAACTCCAAATTTACAAGATAATGAAACGTATCAACTTGCTTTGATTAATGCACCAAAAACATTTGAACAAGCTAAAAAATATGCCGAACAGCCTACAGTGGCTCTATATGATAAAAAGCAACAAGTGTTAGTTCAGCAAACTGGTGCCAATACAGAGCAGAAACCTTGGCTTAGACGCAGCATGTTTGGTGGAGCAATGGATTTAACGCAAAAAAAGACAGCGCCAGTGAATCAACCTCCTGCGGTTTATGCACAATCAACTAGCACCACTCAAGCAGTACCAGTGCAAGCTGTAACTACTACAAAATCAAATGCAGTGGACCAACAGTTAATTGAGCTTTGGAAAAAAGCAGATAAGGCAGAAAAGCAGAAATTTATGAGTTGGCTTGCTGAACAAGCTAATTAATTCAAATATTCTATTTAAAGCCCAGGACTGAATCAAAGACTGGGTTTTTTAGTGTTCCAATGTGTAAAAAAGATTCAATTCTTCACTTTTTAATGATAAAAATAGAAAATTAGATGGTTAATTGATCAATTGGGTCGTATTTTATAAATAATTTATAAAATGGGCTTGCGCTCGAATCAAAACTGTATAGAATACGCAGCATCCCGACGCGATACAGCGAGATGAACGAAGCACGAAGTGCTAGTTATTGAGTTGATTGCGTTATATTTGCCACTGAC